>JALVVV010000024.1 GCA_027023265.1 DHVE2 group archaeon | reverse complement strand
GCTTCAGCAATCGGCTCACCTTCATAAGCCTCTATGGGCTTTCCCTCGAAATAAATCGTCACCTTCTTCCCTCTTTTTCTGCTGAAATCAATCACAGGGTGCTCTTCGAGCCTCATTAAATCACCTTTGGAAGTAATAGGAATGATTTATTTAATTTTATTGTGAACCCCCTCGAATAAGCAATTCTAAAAACTAAAAAAAGAATTGGAGAATTAATGGAAATAACAATGAATGCTGATTTAATAGATGTTGATGTAACAGTCCTATTTAATGTGGGTATTCACCTTTATTTTCTTATATGTCTCAGAACCTTTATTCTCAACCTAATTACTACGTTAACTATTATTAGTAGAGCGGATGTTGTTATTAAATATATGATATGCAGAAAATCATTGATATTGGCGGTATGTACAACTTTTATGGCAAGGCTTTCCACGGGAACCCATAAGGATCCGTTCGCAGGCCGTACCAGTACGACAAGTCCCCATCTAGAGTCCCAGTTATTTATCGCAAAGGTTATATTCTCTGACATTGTTGTAGAATTGGCCGAAAAATGTAGAATTTTGGCTCTAATATTATACTCATTTTTGGTCAATGGTAGAGAGGTATTAAGCCACTCATTATACTTTTTTAAATTTCCCATTAAATTCATTGTATTTTCGGTAGGTCTGTTTAAAGGAGTCCATCCTCCATTAACAAGGATGGCTCTCAGATAAAAATCAGGATGGAAGCTCATATTTATCTTTGTAACCTCTAAGTTTACCGTGTATGATTCACCGGCAGATATTGTTACTTTACTGTATGGTGTTTTATTAATATTATTTGTTGAGTAAAAAGTCATCATAATACAGAAACGATCACTCGGATAAAAATACTGAATGAAATCTTCGTAATTAAAATTCTCTTCATAACTTTTGTTTTTCCCATATTCACTATTGATTTGTTGTTTGACAGGATACACAGATGTTCCCATCTCTATTAATAACACTGATAACATCACAAGTATTACGAGAATTTTGAGGTTCACATTTTCACCCCCTTGAATAGGAGAAAAGATAGTAATAAAATCCAGAGTACCCCTACTGTTGGAACAATGTAAACTATATTAGATATGACTGCGTAAAAATCAATCAGCAAATGAGAATACCAGATACCGATCATCGGAAAAAACAATGAGTAGTAAAAGCGATTATCTATAATATAATTCATAGGGAGGAATGCTAAAACAAAAAACGAAGTAATGGTGTATATGGAGGAAAGAAGCATAGTCAACCCATTTTTTCTTGTAAGTACACCAACGCTTACAGTGAGGAAAAAAGAAAACATATATGAAAGAAAAGCAAGATAAGCGTAAACACTGCTCCAGTAAATAAACAGATATGGTACGGTACCATAGTAAAGCAGTGATAAGATAACTTGGAGAAATATTATGAGCACAGAGAGAAATCCTATCAGAACGGTAGCTATAGTTTTGCCCATGAAGACTCCGAAACGTTTCAATGGTGTAACAATCAGTGATACCAAGATATTGTTTTCAAACTCTTTAGCAAAAAATTTTGATCCGACATAACCCCCGTAGGCGGTCAGTGCTAAACCATTGAAAAGAAAGATGACCCATAGTGTATAAAAATCAATGCCATCTCCAAAAAAGTTGAATTTTAGCAGGATAGCCTCGTTTAATAACAATAAAAAAATTATAAGTGTGGTGAATGAATAATCAAAAAATACGGAACGTAGATGTTCCCGAATTATTACTTTAGCGCTCATTTGTACGCACCCCTGTATATAGATGAGAGAGTATCGCTCTTTAAGGTGAATTTGATTTTATTATCTATGAAATACTTAAAAATAACACTATCATCGTCTCCTTGGTACAATATGGTTAAATTATTGTTCCTCACGTTTACTTCTTTCACGCCGGGGATGGCCTTTAAATAATCAATGGATAACTTCGCCATATCCCCAACATATATAATAATCTCCCGAAGAGGGTTTATTTTCTTTATTATCTTCTCCGGAGATCCATAACTCAGAATCTTGCCTTCATTTATCATAACCAGCCAGTCACATATGCTTTCAATGTCACTCAGTTGATGGGAAGAAATCAAAAAGGTCTTGGACTCCTCCGCGAAATCAAGGATCATGTTCTTTATTTCCCCCTTAATTTTTGGGTCTACTCCGCTTAATGGTTCGTCCATTATAATAATATCAGGATCGTGAATCAATGCCCTCGCAATTCCCAATCTCCTTTTCATTCCATTGGAAAATTTCTTTATCGCCATGTCTGCCCTATCGTATAATCCAATCTTATTGAGAATGAAGTTTACTCTACCTTCATCCTTTTCTCCGTACAATTCTAGATAGAACTTCAAATATTCTCTTGCGGTAAGCCATTCATAGTATCCCTCGTTTTCGCTTACATAACCTATGCTTTTATTGCTTATGGATTCACTGCCGAATTCTATTGAACCATCGTATGAAATCATGCCGAGTATGCTCTTAATAATTGTAGTTTTACCAGCTCCGTTTGGCCCTATAAGCCCCACAATCTTTCCCTTGGGTACTACAAAACTAACATCTTTCAAGGCTTGGAATTTGCCGTACCATACGTTCAGATTCGTGATTTTCATGGCATTCACTTTTTATTCCTCCTCTTTGGTCCGTATGTGGATTTTTTAGAATAAATGTATGCACCTATCAATGCAACTCCCATAATAGCCACCACAAACAATGCACCCGTAGGATCGCTTTTCTTCTCCTCGTACCCTGCCCAGAACTGGATAGTGATGTTTCCTTCAACCCCGTTGGGTTTTTCAAACGTCAAAAAACTACCGTCATACTTCATCTTCAAAGCTCCTTTCGTTGTTGGTTTGGCTACTTTGCTCTGAAACGCTCCATCTGCACTAATCAGAGAGGCATACACTGGTTTTGACGATTTGAAATAAAAAGTGTTTATAGTTGAGGGTTTGTAATAATACATATACAGCGCTATTTTGCTTCCAGTGAAATTTATCTTGTAGGTTCCACCACTCAGAATATTCTCCGTCCACTCCCCCCAAACACCCAGCTGTAAATGGATTTTGCCGGTCACATTGATGAAGAGCACATCTCCTTTAATCGGTCCATTGTACCGGCCAGCACCCCCTACCGGGACTCCAGCCGCACTGTTGTTTGCAGCAAGATATACATTACCATCATTGTCGGCAATTGTTATGTTTGCCTCTCTCCCTGTCTCATATCCGTATTGATATGCCTTAGCCCAAGTAGTTGCAAAAGCCAGATTAAAATAATGCATATATTCAGGTACTTTGAAACTCAGACTGCAATTTTCGAGCCAGTTCGGTAAAAAGAGGTCTTCAAATGTTTTAGGTGTGGCGTTAGTATTATAAAATATGTTAAAATCCTTTGTTTGATAAATATCTTCGCTTGATCCAATATATGATATCTTGTACACGCCTAAACTAAATAGCAAAAGTGCGATTGAGATAAGGACTATGGTTTTTGATATCATAATATCTGGGTAACCGTAATATATATACATATATCTTTCGCATATTGTATGATTGAGGTGGAATAATGAAAAAAGGAGTATTTGGAGTACTGATTGTGGCAAGCTTTATAATGCTCGCAGTGATGCCAGCAAACCTCGTATCTGGAGATAATGTAGATAAAAGTGGTGGATTCAAAGTGGCTAACTACCAAGTGGTACCACAGAATGGATACGACTACAAAGAGATAGTTGATAACTCCGTGGGAGTTGCCAGAGCATATGTGTTCCAAAGAATAAATGACGTACTTGGAGATTATGTAATATTCATACAACTTATAAAGAAGAATGGCGATTAGAGAATAGATAGTGCAGGGTACCAACAGACGATAATGGCATATAACGGAGAATATCCCTTAAACGTAAATGATTACGGTACATTCAGTCCCTATCCTAGAAACGGAGGTAGTGGATATGATAACACCCCTAATGATATCCATAACGACATAGGCTCAACTTCGGGGGCATATGTAGACGTATCCACCCATATGAAATACGACGATTGGCTTGTGAATACTGGTAGTTCGGGAACATATCATTGGGTAAATCATAACTATGAAGGTGGAGAAGAGGGTACATGGGATCAAGCAACTATAGGTGCTGCATTTCACTTTGGGACAAGCACACATTATGTAAAAGCACAGATTATAAGCTGGAAAGTGGTTAGTGGATGGTGGATATTTGAACACCATAAAGACATGCTCGGAGGAACGCACAAATACGTGTATCTTGATGTGATTTAATCAAAAACCATATTAAAATAATCTTTTATTTTTTACCAGCATTTGAAAAAAGTGCGCTATTTATCCAGAGATGATAAATGAAAAATAAATAATGGACTCCCCCGGAGAATTTTGGAAAACATGAATAAAAGCGTAGAGCTGAGCATACTGACAAAATCAAACTTAGTTCTTAGAGATGTGGATATCCTGAAAAAATTTGAGAACATAGAAGTGGAGCTCACCGTAAATGGGTTCGACAGAAGGATTAGAGAGGAAATTGAGCCGCGCGCGCCAGAGCACAAAAAAAGGACAGATGCGCTGAAAGCACTCCACGATTTCGGCATAAAAAATTACGCTTTCATATCGCCCATAATACCCATAATCGTAGATACAGAGGAAATTATACATGAAACGAAGGAACACGCTGATTTTTACTTGTTCGAATTTCTGAACATGAGGGCAAGCGGAAAGGAGTTTAGAGATTGGCTTGCTCAAAATTACCCGGAGTCTTTTAAAATATTGAATGATAAAGATAAATACAGAGAATACGTCAGAAATGAAAAAAGGATAATACTCAACAGCGGAATCAAGGTAAAGGGCGTAGAAACACATTGTAAATGATCAAAATAGAAGAAAATAGGGAAAAAGCAAGGTTAAGCCAGAATCACTGGCTCTTGTTTTTCAGGTACTCATCAATGGCCTTCGCAGCCTTCCTTCCATCACCCATGGCCAGGATAACCGTAGCTTCGCCTCTTATTGCATCCCCACCTGCAAACACACCCTCAACGCTGGTCATCATGTTATCATCTACCACGATTTTACCGCGCTCAACCTTGAAATTTGATGTATTTATTATGAGCCTGTTAGGGGTCTTGCCTATTGCAATAATAACCGTGTCCGCAGGCAGGGTCACGTATTCACCAGTACCCTGAATCTTTCTCTTGCCACGTGAGTCAACTTCGTCTAAAAGCTTCATCTTCTCAAACTTCACCGCTTTGACCTTTCCGTTCTCATCGCCTATGAACTCCACGGGGTTTATCAAAAACTCAAACTTTATGCCTTCTTCTTTTGCATGCTCCACTTCCTCTTCTCTGGCACTCACAAACTCTTCTCCTCTGCGGTATGTTATTGTCACATCCACTCCAAAGCGCCTTGCACTCCTTGCAGCGTCCATCGCGGTATTGCCAGCACCAATCACAACTACTTTTTCACCCACGTATATAGGGGTGTCGTACTCTGGGAACTTGTACGCTTTCATCAGGTTTATTCTCGTGAGAAACTCGTTTGCGGTGTATATCCCATTGAGATTTACCCCTGGAACATTCACAAGCCGGGGTGTGCCTGCACCAGAGCTTATGAACACCGCATCGTATTCATTTAGAAGCTCATCAACTGTAACAGTCCTGCCAACAATATGGTCAGTGCGTATATCCACCCCAAGAGTCTTCAGCTTGTTGATTTCTTTCTCCACTATCGCCTTCGGCAGCCTGAATTCTGGAATGCCGTACATCAAAACGCCACCTGCTTCATGGAGGGCTTCGTATAATGTTACCCTGTACCCCTGCCTTGCAAGTTCGCCTGCTGCGGTGAGCCCCGCCGGGCCGGCACCCACTATGGCAACGCTCTGCTCTTTTTTCTCTATGTTGGGTACCATCTCAGAAAGAAGCTCCTCGTCTATGCCGTGCTCTCTCGCATAGTCAGCAACGAACCTCTCTAACTTGCCTATATTGATTTTGTCACCCAGCTTGCCCATCACGCAGTTCTTCTCGCACTGGTCTTCCTGCGGGCAAACCCTGCCAGTGGTAGCCGGAAGCGCGTTGCAACGCCATATAACGCTAAGTGCCTCTCTAACAGCCTTGTCGGGATCATCACGGTACTGAACAAGCTTGCTTATGAAACCAGGAATATCTATGTGAACGGGGCACCCCTTTATGCAAGGAGCGTAATTGTAAGGGCACTGCAAGCAGCGCTCAGCTTCCTTAACAGCCAGCTCGAAAGTGTAGCCCTGATTTACCTCTTCAAAATCCTTAATTCTCTCCTCAGGAGCCCTCTCGCGCGTGGGCACGCGCTCCTTTATGATTTTTTTATTTGCCATTACTGCTCACCCCCATTTTCCTTAAGCGCTTTTAGATAATACTCCATAGCCTTCTTCTCCATTGGCGCGTAGAATCCGGTTCTGTGTATGAGCTCGTCCCAGTCAACCTGGTATGCATCAAAACCGGGGCCATCTATGCAGGAGAACTTGACTTCTCCGCCCACGGTAACACGGCAGGCTCCACACATGCCGGTACCATCAACCATTATTGAGTGAAGGTCCGCTTCCATGGGAATTCCGTATTCCTTCACCACATTGAACACCGCTTTCTCGCCACCCGCAGGACCAACTATGAACACAAAATCAAAGTGCTCGTTATCCAGCAATTCCTTGACCTTTGCGGTTGCCCTTCTAACCACTTCCTTGCTCACATCGCCCATTCCCCAGTCCGGCTGCACATCAAATCCCTCTATTATGTGCCTGCTAACAGACGTCTCAAATTCGTCTTTCAATATGGCCATGGCCTTAGGAGTCACGTGAAGGGAAGTTACGTCATTTCCAACCTTTTGCCATGCTTTTGCAATAGGGTACACTTCTATGATTCCTGCAATCAGACCAATTGCCAAAATTTTTCCAAATTTCTTCATGGGCGTTGGGTTTCCAAGAGGTCCTGCTATGTCCATGATGCTGTCTCCTACCTGAAGCTCATTTGACATTCTCAAAGTTGTTTTCCCTCTGATAAAGGTAATAAGGTCAACCCATCCTTCCTCCCTATCCCAGTTGGCAGGGGTGAGAGGAATTCTCTCTCCTGTTGGAAAAGCTCTCACTATCACAAACTGTCCGGGTTGAACCTTTTTGGCAACATGAGGGGCCTTTATCCTGTACCTTACCTCATTTTTGGCCAATTCTTTTTTATCAAGTATCTCAAACATAAGGCATCGCTCAGGGAAATATGAGTGAAGAATTTAATATTATCGCTCATAAAAGATTCCGTTTTTGACGAAATTCAACATCACATATGAATCATATCATTCAATGGTGCAAACATCTCTCTCCATCCCTTAAAAACTCGAATAAAAAAAGAAATTTTTCGCATTCATTTTCACCCCCTTTAAAAAAAGGAAAATGATATTAAATGAAAAGGCATTAAAGCAATTATGCTTGATTCGCTGGGAGAGTCATTGAGAAACACCATACGCAAGATTTCCAAGGCAGGGTATGTGGACAAGAATTTAGTGAAAGAGGTCGTGCGGGACATACAAAGAGCGTTGCTGAAAGCAGACGTGGAGGTTCATCTCGCTCTGAAATTATCAAAAAACGTGGAAAAACGTGCACTTGAGGAAAAGCCTCCAAGCGGGATGAGCCATCGCGATTTCCTGATTAAAATCATATACGATGAACTTGTTGCCATTTTGGGCGAGGAAAAGAGCGTGGAGCTCAAACCCCAGAAAATAATGTTAGTTGGTCTCTATGGCCAAGGTAAAACAACCACCGCGGGAAAGCTGGCAAAATTTTTCGTCAAAAAGGGTTTGAGCGTTGCCTTAATTGCTTGCGATGTTCACAGACCCGCTGCTTATGACCAGTTAAAGCAGTTGGGCGAACAAATAAACGTGCCGGTGTTCGGCATACCCGGAGAGAAAGATGCGAGAAAAATAGCCTCAGAAGCAATGAAGAAGATTCGAGATTATCAGGTAAAGATTTTTGATACCTCTGGACGACACTCTTTAGAAGATGAGCTCATAGAAGAGATTAAAGATTTGAAAAATATCATAGAACCAGACGAGATATTTCTCGTTCTGGACGCAACCGTGGGGCAGCAGGCAGGTAAGCAGGCCAAGGCGTTCCACGACGCTGTGGGAATCACTGGTGTGATCATAACAAAAATGGACGGCTCCGCAAAAGGAGGAGGCGCACTCAGCGCAGTTGCAGCAACCGGTGCTCCCGTTGTTTTCATAGGTACCGGAGAACATCTCAACGATTTGGAGCATTTCAACCCCACGCGGTTCATTTCTCGACTGCTGGGCATAGGTGACCTTGAAACGCTGTTAGAGGCTGCAAAAGAGATAGAGATGGACGAGGAAGAGGCGGAAAAGGTAATGGACCGCATGATGAGCGGCAAATTTAACCTGAAAGACATGTACGAGATTTGGGAGCAAATGGCAAAGCCGGGGATAATGCAAAGGATTCTTTCCGCACTTCCATGGGCAAAGATGGGCGCTGAAATGGATAAAAACATTGTGGAGGAGAGCCAGGAAAAACTAAGGAAATACCGCGTGGTCATGGACTCAATGACCTACGAAGAACTGGAAAAACCTGAAATCATAAAAAGCTCCAGAATCAAGAGAATTGCCAGAGGTAGCGGCAGACCTGAGGAGGAAGTCCGCTCTTTACTCAAAGAGTACAAAAAGATGAAGAAAATGATGAAACAGATGCGAGGGAACCGCAAGCTTATGCGCTCCCTTAGAAAAAGCATGAAAAACGGCTCATTTGACATGACGGGATTCACATGAAGACATTTGCAGTAATAGCGCACAAGTTCAAAGGAGAAATCAACTTAAATGACTTACCCGGCTCAGGTCGCGTGGATGTGATAGCAAGATGCATAAACTCTTCGATATTCCTATCTCACGATATACGCAGAGACGTTGTATTTTCATTTTTTGCCCCAAACATACAGGTTCGTATAAAAATAGATTCGTCTAAAGTGAAGTACCTTAACCCTGACGAGAGAAGCACAGCGGCACTGATAAGGAATGCAATATTGAAAATGGGCGAGCGAGAAGAGACTTCGCCGGGATTTTTTTCCAGAAATTTGAGCTTTGATGAGTTTCTGAAAGAATTAAAAGGAATGGGCAAGATTTACTATTTGCACGAGGACGGAGAAGATATAAGAGATGTTAATATTTCCAAAAATCCAGTTTTCCTGCTCAGCGACAGCGTGAATCTGAGCGAAGAGGAAGAGATGAAAATTGAAGAATTAGCCGAGAAAAAAATTTCCGTATCCCCTAAAATAATTCTGGCATCTCATGCCATAACCATCGTAAATAATGAACTGGACAGGCGAGGGCTATGAAGATCCGGTTATCTTACGGCACCGCGGTTAAGATGGGCTTACACCGGGGAAAGATGCTCGCCGAGCCCACCACCGCTTACGTGATGTTAGGGGAAACCTGCAAGTCCAACTGCTCCTTCTGCGCGCAGAGAAGAGATGCGAGAAAAGAGAATTATCTCTCGCGGATAATCTGGCCGGAGTATTCTGTAGAAGTGCTAAAAGAAATAAATGGATTCTCGCGCATTTGTTTCCAAACTCTTGATTACGAGAACGTTGTGGATGACCTCCTCGTCATTCTCCCAATGATTACTAATATTCCCGTTTCCGTCTCAATCGTTCCGATTCCGAGAGAAGATATGGTGAAATTGAAAAATGCGGGAGTTCAAATTATCAGCATCGCATTGGACGCTGCCAACGAGGAAATATTCACAAAGGTGAAAGGCGCGGGAGTGGGCAACAGATTCACATGGAAAGGTCATTGGAAAGCGCTGAGAGATGTGATTTCAATTTTTGGCACGGCAAATACTCATCTAATTGTTGGATTGGGGGAGAGCGACGAGGATTTAGTGAAGGTTATGCTCTCATTAAAAAAAGAGAATATAACGACTGCGCTATTCTCCTTCACCCCGGTGCAGGGCGGGGCTCAGCCGGATGTGGGGAGGTACAGGGTGATACAGTTAGCCAGATTTCTAATTTACCGCGGTTACGAGGATTTTCTCGAATTGACAGGTGGGAAAATATCGAAAATAATGGTGCCTGAGAGGGAAAAAAAGAGCGTGGAAAGGGGATTGCCCTTCCTAACCTCCGGGTGTCCTGGTTGCAATAGACCGTTTTACAACGAGAGACCGGGGGGCATAATTTACAATTACCCGCGCAAAATGAGGGGAAATGAGATAAAAGACGCGCTGGAGCAACTTCGAAATTACTCTCAACTCGTATTCTGAAATTCAGAGAAACATCCCGCTTTATATTCGGGGAGGATATATGTAACAAGGATATTAGAATGAACAATGTGAATGAGCTCAAAGATGTGCTGGAAAAGGAGGAGAGAGATAACACATCTCGAGGATTAGGCGCCATGATTGGTATCTCGTGGGGCATCGGCACAGCGGTGGGCTGGTTTATGGTGCCGAGTAAGAACAAGGGTACAAATGACAGGATTTTTCATAGAGCCACAGAGGGTAAATTGACAGGCATAGAACTGTGGTTTATATCTCTGACCGCGGAGCTAAAGACACTAAAAAAACATGTGGGCTAATTGAAAAAAATACTGGAATAAGGAGAGGGGCTTACCTCTCCTTGAACTTCTCGGCCATCTTCTCGTAGAACTCCCTCTCTTCTTTGCTAAGGGGCTTCACTCTTTTCAGCGCTTCTTCGAAGTGCTTCATGGCTATCTTCGCTTCCTCTGGATTCTCAGGATTCTTCCCTTCAGAGATGTACTCGCGAATCGCCAGCATGGTGGCTTCATTGCACACCGCCTCTATGTCCGCACCGGTGTATCCTTCGGTTTTCTCTGCAAGTTTTTCTACGTCCACATCCTCCGCAAGGGGCTTTCCGCGCAGGTGTATGTTGAATATCTCTTTCCTCGCTTCCTTGTCGGGCACGGGCACGTACACCATTCTATCGAATCTTCCCGGCCGCAGTAATGCACGATCCAGCATATCGGGACGGTTCGTAGCGGCGATCACTATCACGTTGTGCAATTCTTCGAGACCGTCCATCTCTGTCAAGAGCTGCGAAACCACCCTCTCCGTGACGTTGGTGCTCAAATCCCTTCCTCGCATGGGTGCAACGGCGTCTATCTCGTCGATGAATATCACCGCGGGCGCCGCCTGACGAGCCTTGCGGAATACCTCTCTTACAGCTTTCTCACTCTCTCCGACCCACTTGCTCAGGAACTCTGGGCCTTTCACGCTTATGAAGTTTGCCTCGCTCTCAGTCGCAACCGCTTTTGCTAATAGGGTTTTACCTGTTCCCGGAGGCCCGTATAGCAGTATGCCCTTGGGTATGCGCACCTTCATGTGCTTGAAGAGTTTTTTGTATTTCATCGGCCATTCTACCACTTCCCTCAATTCCTGCTTTACATCTTCAAGTCCACCAATATCGCTCCACTTCACCTTTGGCTTTTCTATCAATACCTCTCGCATGGTAGATGGCTGCATCTCCCTGTACGCATTTATGAAATCGTCCCAGGTAACCTCTATTTTATCCAGTATCTCCTTTGGAATCTTCTCAACTTCCACGTCTATCTCAGGCACCACTCTTCTCAACGCGCGCATAGCCGCTTCTTTTACCAGAGCAGCTAAATCTGCACCTACATAACCATGGGTCATTTCTGCCAACTTATCCAAATCAACATCTTCGGAGAGAGGAACTCCGCGGGTGTGTATCTCCAGTATTTCTCTGCGGGCATCGGTATCGGGTATGCCAATTTCTATCTCACGGTCGAATCTTCCTGGCCTTCTCAATGCAGGATCCAGTGCATTTGGGCGATTTGTAGCGCCTATCACCACAACCTTGCCCCGAGATTCCAAGCCGTCCATGAGAGCAAGGAGCTGAGCAACTACCCTACGCTCAACTTCACCGCTCACTTCATCCCTCTTCGGAGCAATTGAATCTATTTCGTCTATGAATATCACGCTCGGCGCGTTCTCCTGCGCTTCTTTGAATACTTCCCTAATATTCTCTTCGCTCTGCCCGTAGTACTTGCTCATTATCTCCGGGCCGCTGAGGTATATGAAATGCGCACTGGCCTCGTTAGCCACTGCTTTCGCAAGCATCGTTTTACCGGTTCCCGGAGGCCCGTAGAGAAGAACGCCCTTTGGCGGGTCTATGCCCAATCTTTCGAACAGCTCCGGATGCCTCAAAGGTAACTCAACCATCTCGCGTATCTTTTTTATCTCTTCCTTAAGACCTCCGATATCCTCATAGGTCACCCGGGGTATTCCGTTGCTCTCCTTTGCGGGCTTCTCGCTTATCTTTATTTCGGTGTTTCTCGTGATTATTGCCACTTCTGCTGCCGGCTTGAGAGCAGTTACCACAAGATCAATTGTATTTCCCATCACGTTTATCGTAACCACATCTCCTCTTGTAACTGCACGTCCCTCCAAAATCTCGCTGAGATACTCCTCTCCCCCCATTATTCTAAGAGGTTGCGTTGGAGCTAATGTTACGTGGGTCGCCTGCTGCGCGTTTACCTTCCATATCTTTACCTTGTCATCAATTCCTGCACCAGCATTTCTTCGCGTGTACCCGTCAATTCTCATTATTCCTGTACCTGCATCTTCTGGATAACCTCTCATCACCGTTGCAGCTGTGAGCTTGGAACCCTCTATCATTATGGTATCTCCTGGCATTAACCTCATTTGCTCGTAAATAACAGGGTCTATTCTCGCAATTCCCCTTCCAACATCTCTTGAGCGTGCCTCGGCTATTTTCACCACTATCTTTTCTTCTTTATTTTTCATTTTATTCACCTCCTTTGGTTATCAACTTAAAGTTGACAACTAAATAATGTTATGCACAACTTCTATATAAAGCTTTCGCAAAATCCCGGTTTAAAATTGTCAAACCAAACAATTTTTAAGGTTCATGTTATCCTTCGGGTATGAATGGTTGGTTAATTGCCCTCATACTAACGATAATCTGGCTCGCAATTGTTTATTACCTATTCAAAAAAGGATACGTGAAAAAGGAAGGAAACATATCCCTCTTTGGGCCCGCAATAATGCTAAAAACCTCACGAGGAAAAAAATGGATTGAAAAAGTGGGTAAGCACAAAGTCTGGGAAATCTACGGGTACCTTGGTCTTTTTCTCTCCCTATTTCTTATGTTTGCAGTCTTCACCATGTTGATCTGGCAGGCTTATCTTGTAACCACAATACCGCCCAATAACGCGCCATCGCCAATAGAGGCGCTGGGAATCCCAGGTATAAATCCAATTATCCCCATATGGTACGGGATACTTGGACTGATTGTGGCCATCGTTCTCCATGAGTTTTCTCACGGATTCCTGGTAGCGTATCACAAAATGAAAATACTATCCCTAGGGGTCTTGCTATTCATAGTACCAATTGGCGCTTTTGTGGAGCCAGACGAGGAAGAACTTATGAAAGCAGATAGAATTAAGAGAATGCACGTGTTCGCCGCGGGGCCAACCACCAACATGATACTGGCTATTTTGTTCCTGTTCATGTTTTCGGCATCCATGATGGCCGTAACTCCCGTACATCCAGGGGTTTATGTTGCGGGCATTGGCGATATTAACGGACATACACTGCAACTTGGAGATTTAATAACTGCTGTAAATGGCACGGAAATAGAAAGCGTGAATGATTTTATGAATGTAAATGCTCCATTGCCAGGCAAAACGGTTAATATCACAGTATACAGGAATGGTTTCACCACCGTGCATGCAGTTAGCGGCGTTGTTACCATGAGCGTGCTCAAAGGATATCCAGCCTACAAAGCCGGAATAAAGCCAGGATGGATATTTTACAGCATAAACGGAACGATAATAAGGAACAATGCAGATTTTTACAGGGTTCTTAACGAAACAAGAGCAGGTGAGAAAATAAAAATAGCCATGCTTGACCTGAACATGAGCATGATAAACGTGACCGTGACCCTTGCAGACAAGTACTCCTATTACGAAAAGTACTCTCCATCGCTAAACAAAGAGTGGTACAGAGGGAAGGGGTTCCTGGGTGTGGGAGCAGCATATCTTGGAGCCTCCGTTGGCGACCCCAACATGCTTAAAACAGTAATCGCAAACCCGTATCACAACGCCAATTCTCCGAATGCTATATTTCACGGAACGATGACGCTAATAGCCCTACCTTTCCTTCATTTGATGCCATTTCCCACAGCGTACGAGCATATGTTCTCAGTGCCATTCAGCGGATACTGGATACTGGTGAACTCTCTGTACTGGATATTCTGGCTAAACCTGATGCTCGGGCTCACAAACTTATTACCTGCGGTACCATTAGATGGAGGATACATATTCAAAGATGCCCTTAACTCGTTGGGAGAGCGCCTTAAACTGAAAAATGTGGAAAAGGGAGCCGATCAGATTTCACTGTTTATAAGCCTGCTAATCCTGTGTCTCATCATCTGGCAGTTCATAGGACCCAGAATTTGAAAGGCTTAACTGAATCTCGGTACCGCTGCGGGGAAACATCGCACGGTAGCGCGGATCGTGCAGTACCAGATCGTAGAACGTAACTAGGGGTTTTGAGCTTTTACCCTCTTTTTTTAGAGAGGGATCTGCAGAAACGAAATTCACGCAAAGGGTGCATGGCTTTGGGTCTGATACCAGAAAATAGCACATTCCCCCTCTGTTGTAAATACACTTGGAAGCCATGGAATATTTCATAGCCTGTTATTTGCACCCAGTTAATTAACTTTTCTTCCATCAGCGTATCCACGGTCGTTTTCTGTGAAAAGAACCAGTATTCCAAGACTAATTGCTAAGGGAATTGTGGCTAAAAGAATCATGTTTGCTATGCCCAAATTAATTGCAATAAATGCACCTATTAACGGTCCAACAACCCAACCAGCAGCTATACCACTGTTCATTATACCAAGAGCCGTGGCACGCTCGTTCTTTTCGCTCATTTTGGCCACGTAAACATTTATTGAATTGAAGTAAGACGCCCACTTGCTTCCAGATATAGCAGCGGCAATGAGAATCATTACCAAAGTTGTGGAAAAAGCATACATTACGAAAGTGAGAATATACATTACAGAGCCATAAATTATTATGATTTTGCTACCATATTTGTCCGCAAGATATCCGAAGGGGTATATCATAAACGCCGAGAACAGCCCGTCAATCCCGTAATAATAACCAACAAAATTGCTCCCAAACCTCGCACCTAAAAGAAGGGAAAGGTAAGAGTAAACCATACCCGAGGAAGTCATTAGAATAAATGTGGCAAGGGTGAACATGAGTATATTCCTGTTCTTCTTCAAAAAAGCCTTGGAGTTTTGCCATCTAAAAAAGGTTCTCCCGGGACGGTCATAGCGAAAGAGAAATCGAAAATCCACCGGAGTTTTTATTTCCTCCTTGAACAGGAGAATTATGGAAAAAGCACCCAGTATTGGAAGAATTGAAAATATAAACACGTAGTTGATGGGATAGTAATTTAGGAGATAACCACCCATAAAATTTCCAATCATGAAACCTGCATTTGAAAACATGTTGAATATCCCAAAACCCCTGCCCACATTTTCTGAGAGCTCCGAAATCAAAGCGCTTATCGCTGGAGTTTGAGCAGACGAGAAAAATCCCTGAAACGCTCGCAGGGTGACCACTGCCACTGCATTTTCAACCAGACCTATTGCAACAAAAAACAATCCGGAAGTTATCAATCCGGCAAGAATAAATGGTTTTCTTCTCTGAAGTGCATCTGATTCCTTACCCCAGAAATACTGCCCGAAAGTTGAGGTGAGATTAAAAAGTACAGAAAGGAGCGCAACAAAAACCATGCTTCCCCCCACTAATCGAATGTAGTTAGGCAAGTACGGCCAGGCCATACCCCAGCCCATATTTGCGAGCAAAAAACTGGAAGAAAGCAAGAGCAACTTGCGGTTCACCCGTGTGCATATCCGGTACCTATTAAATTTTTGCGGGGAGTTTTTAAATACACATAATACACAACGAATTGTAATATCCCTGCTTTTTGAGATACTTTTTCCACATATCCTCTTATCTCCTGCAAATTCCAAACGGCTTGGAGAACGAAAACATTATATCCGTATTGCAGGTAAAGGTATTGATGGAATCCGTCAAAGACCTCTTAGTGGAGATCAAAGAAAAATCAGAGTTAATCGTTGACCTCGCGTACTCAGCTTTGATATTCGATAGCGAGGACATGGCTCAGGAAGTAGAAAAACTGGAAAAGGAAATGGACGAGTTAGTGTACAAAATAAGAATAAAAACTATGCTGGCGGCCAACAATTACGAAGAGGCAGAACAGCTATCAGGAATTTTGCAGGTGGCTGACGCAGCAAAGAACATAGCTAACGCGGCAACGGACATTGTGTACATATTGGACATGGATATTACAATGCGTCCATTCCTGCCCAGCTTGCTGAGCCAGGCTGACGAGAAGTTGCACGTCGTTATAGTTAGCAAGGATTCCAGCATAGTTAACAGAAGAATAGGGGAGCTTAACATAGAGGCAGAAACTGGGGTCAGGGTAATTGCCATAAAACGCGGTAAGAAATGGATATACGACCCCGAGGGAGATGTCCGCATAAAAGAGGACGATGTTCTCATAATTCGCGGCACGGAAGATGGTTACCAGTTTTTAGATAAAGTAGCAAGGGGTGAAGAAAGTTGGGATTAGGCGAGAAGCTCATTGAAATGAAAAACATCTCCGAGCTTATGATTGATCTGGCGTACTCATCACTAATATACAACAACAAAGAGATTGCCGAAGAAGTCATTTACTTAGAAGAGAAAATCGACGAAACATATTACATGATAGAGAATGAAGCCATAGAACAAGCCATAGAAGACGGAAACTCGGCCAATGCCGTTATCATAATAAGGCTCGCCACAAGCATAGAAGCCATTTCTGACTCGGCAGTGCAGATTGCAAACGTGGTACTGCGGGGAGTCGAACCCCATCCGATAATTAGAGAAAGCATAAAAGAGAGTGACATAACAATCACCCTTGCTAAAGTCTCTGAGAACAGCGTGCTTGCTAACAAAACCTTGGGGGAACTGAACCTTGCAAGCGAGACAGGCATGTGGGTAATTGCCATCAAGCGAGAAAAGAGATGGATATTTGGGCCTACTGAAGAGACTAAAATATTAGCCGGGGATATACTCATAGCAAAAGGACCTCTGAATTCTGTGAAACATTTTAAAAAGCTGTGCAGTGGAAAGGACAAAGAGGTGTGAGTAGCATCTTAGGTAACTTTTTATATCCTTCTCCAATATACCCACGATGTTTAAGGGAAAAGATATTGTATCCATTAGTGATCTGACAAAGGAGCACATTGATAGAATTTTTGAAGTCGCAAGAGACATGATACCCATTGCAAAAGGAGAGAAAAAAAGCAAGCTTTTGGACGGGTACATTCTTGCCAATTTATTCTTCGAACCTTCAACAAGAACACGCCTTTCTTTTGAAACGGCAATGCTCAGGCTTGGTGGAAGCATTTTAGGATTTACAAACCCCTCTGCCACCTCGCTAACAAAAGGAGAGACCCTTGCAGATACTATCAGGATGATTGATGCTTACAGTGATGTTATAGTAATCAGACACCCCTTAGAAGGCGCGGCGCGTCTGGCTGCAGAATTCGCCGAGGTGCCTGTAATCAACGCGGGGGACGGGGCGGGACAACACCCGACCCAGACGCTGCTTGACTTATTTACCATGGTGGAAGAGTTCGGGCATATTGAAGGGTTGAAAGTAACGTTAATGGGGGACCTGAGATACGGAAGAACTGTTCATTCCCTCGCAGTGGCACTTAGCTTTTTGGGTGCTGATGTGCATCTTCTATCTCCGAGGTCTCTTAAAATACCCAAGCATGTTTTGAGAGAAATGAAAAGCAAGCCCGAGATTCATGAACAGATAGACGAAGTGATAAGCGATACCGATGTGTTCTACGTGACCAGAATACAAAAGGAACGCTTTCCGGACCCTACTGAATACATAAAGGTTGCGGGTTCTTACGCAATAACCGGAGATACCGTTAAAAAAATGAAGAAGGATGCAATAATAATGCACCCATTGCCCAGGGTAAATGAAATAACCCCTGATGTTGACTTCACGCCCCATGCAAGGTACTTCAAGCAAGCATTTTACGGAGTACCGATAAGAATGGCAATTCTGGCTCTCGTTTTAGGGGTGATTTAAATGGATGACCAGGTTTTGAAAGTTCAAAAAATAAAGAATGGCATAGTGATTGACCATATCCCTTGCGGAATGGCTCTAAAAGTGCTGAAAATCCTTGGGATAGAAGGAGATGTGGGTTCAACATTAACCATCGCAATGCATGTAAAGAGCAAGCACGGATGGAAAGATATAGTAAAAATAGAGGACAGGTATCTGGATGACAGGGAAATTGACAAAATCGCACTAATTGCCCCGAATGCAACGGTTAACATTGTGGAGGATTACAAAGTTATAAGGAAACATCGTGTCAAAGTTCCAGAGATAGTAAAGGGCATAGTAAAGTGCATGAATCCGAGATGCATAACAAATCAGAGAGAGCCCATCGAGCCGGAATTCAAAACAATATCAACTGAGCCAATTGTCATAAAGTGCAAGTACTGCGGACGCGAGATGAGCGGAGAGGACATAGTGGAAAACATAATTTAAAGGTACACTTTTATCTCCACATTTGTCCCATCTTTTAACCTGTGTTTTTCTCTGAGGGAATACTCCGAGATTATCTCAACAGTATCCCTGTACTGCGTCATCTCCGGAACAATCAACGCGCCGGGGGTACCATTCAGAGTGGCAAAATAGGAAAAAACTCTCCCGTAATTTCTATCGCCCTCGCTGAAACCGTCAAGTATAACCGGCTCGTGTTCCAGAATCGCACCAAACTTTTCAATGTACTCGGGATAAAGCTTGACATTTAAAGTCCCCGGATACGGATCAAAAAATAGTTTCTGGTGAATTTGTGTGCGATATCCTCCCTTCATAACGTAGTATTTTCCCTCTCCAAGTCCACTTATAACAATGCCTTTCAAAGTGATAATAGTGGGACTACCAAAAAGAATCAGGTATCTGAAAAACTCATATTTGAGAATATTTAATCCCTCTCTGGTTATCTTCACCTTTATGTTTCTACCCACAGACTCCTTTCTGATCAGTCCCATCTCTGCTGTTTTTGAAATCCAGCGTGAGGCACTTTGTTGACTTATGCCCAAGCTTGCTCCAATTTGAGAAGTGGTAACGAGTATGTACCTGTTAATGGCCCCGTGAAGAGCCAGTTCTTTAAGAAGTGATTCTATCATACTGCTTCTCATATTTAATCACCAGGTGATTGTTGCTCAGAGTAATAACACCAATATTTTCTTTAATCAACCGATACATCAACCCTCTATCCGCGGTAACCACGTAAGCATTCAGGCTCTTTCCAGCCTCAATAACGCCATCATCACCCAACTTTTCCACAGACACCAGTTTATATTTCTTCATAAGCTGTAGAGCCGCTTTAGCAGCCCGGTGCTTTTTAGCCAAACGCTCTAACTCACCACCCACGCAGGATGGCACATATACCTCTGGGCTGCCAAGCAATCTCTCTAACTCCAAATCAATATTTATGCGGTACTCAAACGGCATCATGAGCGCGTTGGTGTCCAGAACCACGTTCATCCTAACTCACTACTTCCGCAAACGCGGCATTTTTCTTTATCTTGAGAATTTTCACCTTTACGCTCTGGCCCTTGCGAGCGCCGGGCACGTAAACCACGTAATTCCCATACTTGGCTATGCCATCGCCGTCCCTGCTCAGATCGGTTATCTCTACCTCGTAAATCTTACCCTCTTTAAGATTTTCCGTGGCGGTTCTAACGTCTATCTTTGCCTGTACCGGCCTGACAGCACCGCATGCCTTGCAGACGAGCAATTCCACGCGGCCCTCCTTGCGAAGTTCCGTATCCGGTGAGCCGCACTCTGAACACAAAACATAGGTATTGACATACCTCTCAATACGCCTCTGCACAAGAGACGGAGATATGCGGCCTTTCAAAACCAAACGCTCACCCTGAATCGTTCCGGCAGTACCCAGCTCCCTCATCAGGTACTTGTAAACGTGCATTGGGTCCCTGTTAATTCTCTTGGCAATGCTCACAAAATTGCGAATTATTGTGTTTTTACCCTCGTGAAGAACCTCTGCCTTTGGAATTTCAAATCTCTCGTGATGTTTTATCGTGTCGGGCAAGGCGTCCCGAACTCTTTGCAGTAGATAATCGTAATCATACAACTCGGTCATTTTTTAACACCAAGCGATGATTGTGTGAACGTTTAAAAAACTTTTTATCGCAGACTGCAAACTACAAAAATAGAAAAACGCATAATGATAATTGCTCAAATAAAAGGAATGCTAAATTAAATCGCCTTCATGCACCCACGGGCAAAAAAGTCGGTAAGGGTTTATAAATGAATTGCAGAATTGGAGGGTGACTCATTATTTCAAGTGCAAAATTTTTTTAAGGATAAGTCATATACCTATTCTGTAAATCGGGTTTCAGGAGAACTTAGTAGTATGGAAATGCAAAAGGCATATCCACGCCTGAATTTGGAGAGTTCGTTTCAGGAGAACTTAGTAGTATGGAAATAATACCTTCGTGCATATACCTATATTGTGGAGATGTGTTTCAGGAGAACTTAGTAGTATGGAAATTAACCTGTAGGCGCTCGTAGAGCGGCCGGCCCTCATAGGTTTCAGGAGAACTTAGTAGTATGGAAATCAGTTACCCCATCCACAATAAGAAAATGGAGTAATGGTTTCAGGAGAACTTAGTAGTATGGAAATTGGCGAAGTAGCATGACGGCAATCAGCGAAATGGTAATTTTAGTTTCAGGAGAACTTAGTAGTATGGAAATCCAACTAACACTTCCATTATATAATTCAACTGGATATGTTTCAGGAGAACTTAGTAGTATGGAAATAGCGTTGACTGCATAGTCGTACAGCCAATCCCAGAATTCTAGTTTCAGGAGAACTTAGTAGTATGGAAATTGAGATTTTAATTGAGCAAGCGAATAAGAAATGGAAGTTTCAGGAGAACTTAGTAGTATGGAAATATTCATACCGAGGGGGAAGAACAGAAGCGTTTTACATAGTTTCAGGAGAACTTAGTAGTATGGAAATGATGAAGGCAATGCTTGGGTAAAAGGGCATAAAGACAGTTTCAGGAGAACTTAGTAGTATGGAAATAAGAAGATACATAGGGAATTCCAGAATGCCCTAAGATTGTTTCAGGAGAACTTAGTAGTATGGAAATGAATATGCAGCATACTTAGCAGGGAGAAAAGCAGCAGTTTCAGGAGAACTTAGTAGTATGGAAATCAATTTCATTCCTTGATTTTCTGTTTATGGAGACTTTGTTTCAGGAGAACTTAGTAGTATGGAAATTATGCCGGTCCTGCTCTGCTATAATAAAAAGGGAGATGTTTCAGGAGAACTTAGTAGTATGGAAATGGAAACGGTATTGCCTCATATTTTGTAAAATCTCCAACGTTTCAGGAGAACTTAGTAGTATGGAAATTCAGTGCCCTCAACAACATTCCCTGGGCACACATCTGTTTCAGGAGAACTTAGTAGTATGACTTCACAAAAGGCATATTCGGGAGATGGTATCTGTGGATGTTAAAATAATTTGGTTAATCGGCGCAATAGTATGCTTCATTATTGGCGGCTACTTTATATTCACATCGCTGTGATGTTTTAAAGTTAGGGAACAAATGCGAATAAAAACGCGTCAATCCCAGAACTGCCGGTTTTTAGCGTATTTTAGCTCCTCTTTCAATACTCGCCTGACCACATCAAGCTCGTCATTGTAGGGTATGCTCAAAATCCTCGCGGCGGTGCTGAGCCCGATTCCGCGCCCTGCAAGAACCAGCGCACCCATTCTCCTGTGCCGCCTGAGCAAGTGAGATATTCCCATCAACCTATCGAGGTCCTGCTTTCGAAGTTCATTTATTTTCCCGCGCCTTAATTTATCCACAAGCTCCTCCTCGTACGGTTTAACGAGGGCAACGCGGATGCTCCCGCAAAACGGGCAAACAGGACGCGTGAAATCTTTTACTTTTATGTGAAGGCTCCTGCCACATGAGAGACAAACCATAATCATGTTCTCCTCAAGAAGCCTGCGATGGACCGCCTCTAACACCGGCCGCGTGGCAACAATCGGAGATGCCATGTCACCCTTTGCCTCTAACAGCACACGGGCAAGGTCACTCAACTTGCCCTTACTTATTTTTATTTTCCCAACATTCAAATCTTTCAAAAACTCTTCAACATGCTCTATGTCCATGTAATCATGCGCTAATTTTTCAACAACCTCACGGTATAAAATCGTGTTTTTGTAATATTCGGCAATCTTATCCACGCGCCCACCTGTAACGCTTGCATCTTTTTTTATCACCCCCATTTTTTTGGCTACGTGGATAAAAGTATATTTGAACAGCCGCGAGTTACGGGCAACTATAGTCAGTATTCCCCTTGCATTCTTAATGTTTTTCAGGAGAAACTCAACATCATCAGAGAGAACATTCGGGTTGAAAAGAGCAACGCTGTAAGGAGTGACGCTAAACTCCACAGACTCCCCTATCTTTTGTGAAAGTATTGAAGAAAGAATTAAACCTAGGGTGTAGTTTCCCTTCGTCCCGAGTCTTATACCCACAAACACAAAACCCGTACCCTTCTCTATTCTCACTTCATCACTACCCCACATCTCAAAATCCCTGAGCTTCTCAACAGCCGCGGCATTCATTTCTCCATAAGATGGTTTTTCCACTGCTATTTCATAAGGCACAGGTATTTCTTCCCCAAGCCAGGAGGGGGGCATGGCTATGTCCATTATATACTCCACCACTATCTTATCATTTTCTATGCTAAGAACACGCCAGGTTTTTCCGGCAATAACGAAGGTATCCCCAATGTTCAAAGAAGAAACAAATCTCTCGTCCAGAACACCTATGTACTTATTGGCAGTGCTTACCACCCGGTACGATTTCTCATCAGGTATCATTGATATATTATCGTAAAAGAACATCAATCCTGAGCGGCTTTTCCCGAATTCCAGGCCATCGTACCATATCTTCCCTGACTCTTTTGCAAACAGGAGCACTTCTTCAAACTCATCCCACGTAAGATCGTTGAAAACATAAGCTCTCTTGACGGTATCGTAAGCAAATTTAGCGCTAACTTTTGAGCAGGTGTTTGCCATGGCAACAATCTGGTTGTACAGCACTATAATCGGCTTCTTTCTTATTTTCACGCTCTCAACCCACCCCCTTTTAACCAGAGACAATATGGCCCCGGCCTCCCAGATTTCCACAGGGTTATCGCAGTAAATTATACCGTGAGAGACCTCCGATTTGCTGTGCCCGGCCCGGCCGATTCTCTGCACAAGCTTGGTCACCTGACGGGGTGAATTGTACTGAAGCGCCAAATCGACTATACCCACGTCAATTCCCAGCTCCAGCGAAGAGGTGCAAACCAGCATCTTCTTTTTACCTGCCTTGAACTCTTCCTCCACGCGAACCCGGTGCTCCTTGCTAAGGGAGCCGTGATGCACCTCCACAGGAGGATTTTTGAGCCATATGTTGTACCTCATGGCAATATCTTCTGCGGTGCATCGCGTGTTCACGAAAAGTAGCGTGGCCCGGTGCTTGCTCGCCTCCTCCCACATCTCCACGAGCGATGAGGCATAATTAACATCGCAGCCCATGGTAGCTGCTATATCCTCCCTAAGCACTGATGGTGCCCGTATCTCAACATCAAGGTTTCTGCCTTCTTTGACCTCCACAATATCCACTTCTTTCACAGGAGACAGGAACCTGGCCACCTCCTCTGGATTCCCCACTGTAGCAGAAAGTCCGATTACCTGAAACTCGGCAATATTTCTAAGTCTTTCAAGAGCAACAGACATTTGCGCACCCCTCTCGTCCCCGGCCAACTCGTGAACCTCATCAATAACAACAAAATTCACATTTTTAAGAGATTCACGCAATCGCTTACCCAGAAACAGTATCTGGAATGTCTCGGGAGTAGTTATCAGGATATCCGGAGGATTGAGAGACTGCTTCCTGCGCTCGGATTTGGATGTGTCCCCGTGTCGCACGGCAACCTTCAAATTTAACCGCTTTCCGAAATAATTCAGACGAAAAAGCATATCCCTGTTTAAGGCCCTCAAAGGGGTGATGTATATGCACTTAATCCCCTTTCCGCCACTCCTCTTCTTTTCTTCCACTATCATGTGCATTATGGGTAGCATTGCGGCCTCGGTTTTCCCGCTGCCTGTTGGCGAGATAATGAGCAAATTTTTACCGGCTAAAATTTCCGGAATTGCTTTTTTCTGAATTTCCGTGGGCTCCCTTATCCCTTTTTCCTCCAAAGTTCGAATTATTTCGTCGCTGAGCCGGGAGAGCATAGCCATACCGTATCTAAGAAGAGTTAAATGGTTTTCTGTGGAAATAGAGATTGTGACGAAGCTTCGCAGGAAATTTTAAATATCTTATACTATTTTGTTAAATGATGGGTAAAAAGGAGTTTAGTGAAGTTGTTCCAACGGGCGCAGGAGCGGCGAGGTTGGAGTTCGCGGGAAATTGGTTTATCGATGCGGGGATTTTGGGGTCTGAAGATACTACTGAGGGGGTGAACAATTGACAAATTCTCAAACAAATTTTGATATTTCACTATATAACGACGTATGGATGGACAATGCCATTGAGAATTTCTATCGAATATTAAGAGGTATGACCTCTTGCGAAGTAACGATTCACAAAGATTCCCTTAAGATAAATATTACTGATATTCAGGAATTCATTAACGAACTAACACTAAAAATTTTAGTAAAAAGAGAGAATATGTTAGTCATAGAAGAAGACAAAAAAACAGGAACTAAAAAAGAAATAAAGAAAGATTATATAATGATCCAAGAAGATAAAAAGATTGGTGGCAAAGTTGCGTTTAAAGAGAACATATATAAGCCTGAAAAAACCAAAGAAATTATTGCTTATATAATGAAATCGTTATTAGGAAAAGAAAAAAATCAATGCATTCTCTGTGGCAGAACTTATGAATATAAAATTAAGAATCTTCAGCAAGCAAGTTATCCTATGGTAACTAAAATTTCGTCTCTCAGTGGAGTTAGATCATATAAAGACGGCATCAAACTATCTTTGAAAGACTATTATGATAATGTGTGTCCCTTATGTTATCTATTGGGTATTTTAGAGTGGACAGATGAAGGTGTTATATATAGAACTTTCCCCGGAGATTTTTCTCTTCTTTTTATGCCCATCTTTGATAATTTGAAAGACTTACATAATTTTAAAAATTATCTGATATATGCAGGACTGATTAATAAGGATTCCAGATATTCTAATATAAGAGTACATATAGATGCTGAGGAGGTTGAAAATACACCTGGTGAGTATTCTACTTTGCTCTGTTTTTATGAAAAATTCATAGAAAATGCCACTAATGTAAATATTGCCAAGAAATGGGCAGTTATAAAGATTCCATTTGGTGCAGTTAAAAACATAAGGATTGATTCAATAGATATCAATGAAGGAATTCTCCAAATCATTAAAGACCTCAAAGAAGAAGGTTTAGTGGAAAGAGTATATACCGATTTGTTTAAAAAAATCTTTTTTTATTCTTCACAGAAAAAAACCATTGATTGGGAGATCACACGTGGTATACAAGAAAAACTTTCACAGTTGTTTTTGTATAATGATTTCAAGTCCTTTGTCTATTATCTGCTACCAAGAAAAGGCGGTTATGTATCTTTTTTTGACCGAAGATATACCCAAAAATATTTTGAGGATCTTGTATATACATGGAGGTGGAAAAAAATGGGCGTACCAAAAGAAAAATTAGAGAGTATAAGAAGTGTTGGAAATATAATCTCAAAAATATGCGAGAGTAATGTGTCTCTGCTATACAAAATGGATAAAACTAGAACCATTGAGGAGTTTTGGAGTGTTATGAGAGAAATTGCAAGGAAATTACCGAACTTAAAAGATAAACAATTAGGAAAAATTAGACCTTCATCATTAGATGAAGTCATAGTACTAACAAAAGAATTAGTAGAAACAAACAAAGATGCATGGAAAGAAATCAGAGATTTAATTGTTATTTATGCAGCGATGTACTATTCACTAAGCAAAATACAAAAACAAAAAAATGGAGGTGATTAAATATGAAAGCTATAGGAATTGTGTGGTTATCCCGAACTGATTTGACAAACCTGAACGCAGGTGAGGGCGAAGCGAATTTTATAGACCTGAAAAAGTACAAGGTAGACGGCGTGGAATACCCATATGTCTCCGGCCAAGCTATGAGACACTATCTGAGGGAATCAATAAGAAGGAATCTGAATTCTAATGAATACATGTGCGTACCAAACGACAAAGGAGAAACATGCGGCGATATAAAAAGATGTATTGGATGTGATCTATTTGGATTTATGACAACAATAAAAGGCAAAGGGGCGGTTACTAGAGTTTCACCCGTGAAGGTGTCCCCAGCTATCGGATTATTCCCCCTTGAAGATAATTCTGTAGTAGACTTTTTAACAAGAAAACATAGGATGGAAAAGGGTGAGATGGAAGGGGATATAGTAAATGTCGAAATCGGCGTAAATCTCTATAAATGTGGCATTGCTATAGATGCTCTCAGAGTCGGAGGAGAAGAAAAAATAACAGAAAATAGAACTGTAGAAATCGAACACTACATTGATGCAAATGAGAGAAAAAATAGAATCGTCAAAGTATTGGAAGCGTTAAGATACCTATCTGATTATTCAAAACAGGCTAGGTTGCTCACAGACTTTACTCCTGATGTGATCTTAATAAGTTTCCAGAACAAATACTCTCATAGATTACAGAAAGCATTTAAGTTAAATGGAAAAAGTATTGATATCCAAAGATTAGAAAACATCTTAGATGATGTAGGAGAATATAGCAGTAAAATTTTTGGAGGTATATTATCAGGGACTATAGAGAACGAAGAGAAAGTAAAAGCTACCTTGAAGAGCAAAGGTATCGAAGTAACAACACCTAATAATGCACTTGAAAATGCCATAGAGTATCTAAAGAAAGTAAAAATAGAGTGATCTCCAATGTGGGGACTAAAAGTAACATTGGATGCGCCCTATTTTACCAGTTTTCGCCACCCCACAACCACTTCTATTATTTTGAGTTACAGTATTCCACCATACACAACTATCAGAGGGCTTATTGCTAACGCGTTGGGACTTCCGCGAGATTATTTTGAAATACAAGATTGGTTCAAGATTGGCATAAAACTAGTAAAGTCTAATAAAAACAGAGAATTAGCAAAAATTTTAAAACTGAAAGGATCAGGAAAAAGATACACAAGGGGTTTTCCATCGGCGCCTATGTTCAGAGAGTTTATAGCAAAGCCACAATATCAAATATTTTTAGTAGGGAATAAAGAAATCATAGAAAAAATACATTCTGCATTTCTAATGCCCTATAGACCTTTATATTTAGGTATCTCAGACGATTTAATAGATCTAATCGTAGAAAAGCCTTCTAAAGTAAAGGATGTTCAGTCTGACGAAACATGGAGCATAGTAGAAGGACTTCACGCTGGCTGCATAGTGGAAAGGATCCCCTATAAATTCAATAAACGAGGTAAAAATATTGAACTAGAGTATAAAATAGTCTCTATACCTACAAAAGAACCTATAAAAGATAAACTAAACTTGGTTGAGTTTGATGGAGGAGAGAAAGTGTGGGTAACATAATTCCAACCAATATTGAGGAACTAACAGAAGGCCATCTTAAGCATTTATTGAATATGGAGATTTATGATTATGGCAAAATAGAATCTGGTGGGGAAGGATATACTTATTTATATTGTGGGAACATAGAAGATTCCCATAGTGAGATTCTGGTAGATTTGGGGTTTAATAAAATAAAAGAGGACTTGTGGATTATGGAAGGTTTTGAAATCTCTCCCGAAAAAGCCCTTGAAGTACTTCTACCAGCTTATGAAAAGAGTCAGACCAAGTTGTGGAAAGATATCATTAATCAGAGATGTAAAATAGATGAATATTTTCGAGGAAGACAAAGAGAGCCACTGTTTCGCACTACTTCTACAACACTCCAAATATCCATGAAATGGCAGGGAAAATTATGTATGGAGGAATCCATTTTTAATGCCTTTATCGTAGATCTTCATAAAGTAGTGTTAGAGGGAATCAATGGTTTGTTTCTTGATAAAGTTAAAGGGATTTCTAGGGAGTTGGAAGTTGATTTTTATAGAGGGTTAAAAGATGTTAGGAATATGGTAGCCCATGATTCAGATAAATATGAACAGGTAAAAAGAGCACAACTTTACCTGAAAGAAGTCTCGAATTTGGATTATCCCCCACCTCCAAATGAGAATTGGTATTATACTGAATATCAATTTAAAATATTAGAGAACTGCTTAGATTTCCTAAAAAAAATAGATGCGGTCAAAGGTGAAATGCTTGAAAGGTAAACCCATCGGAAAATTATATGTATCAGATGACGAAAAAAAATATTTTCAAACACTGGATGGTCACACTACAGATGCTCTCAAAATTTTGAAGGAATATATAATCCAGAACTATGATGTTATTCAGCAATTTTGTAATAGGTGGGCACTAAATAATGAAAAATTTTTAAGAAATCTTTATTTGGTTATATATTACCACGACATTGGAAAACTCACCAAAGAATTTCAGGAAAATATTAAAACAAATAGAAAATCTCAAAGATACCCTCATGCGTTGTATGGAGCCTTACTATTTTGGCAAATATTAGATGAATATGTTATTGAAGGAATCCCATTAGAAGTTGCTGCTGTGTTGGGTCACCACACTCAATTATGGGATTCACTATATTCAGATAAAAACCTCTTTGAACCCCCTACATTTCTTAAGGAAGAGATTCTTAAGTTTATAGAGGATGTTCATAGAACATACCTTCATTTAGGGTTTAATACATGGTTTAATTTAGAGAAAAAACCTGTAGAATTGCCCATATTAGATGAAAGGAATAAAATCAAAATTCTTAGATGGATAGAGACACAAAGGAATAGTTTCTTTGTTTATATTAACACTCAAATAGACGAAAAAAGAGAGTGGAAAAAAATAAAATCTATCTATACCTTTATGTTCTCAATCTTAAAACTCTGTGATGATTATTCCAGTGCCAATTTTACTGAATATGTTAAGAAATACATGGGAAATAGTAGAATACTTGATGATGTAATAGAAGATCCTAAGAAATTTGTGCTACGGCTTAAAGTAAATTCTCCCTTCAAAGTAGTTTTAAAGAATAAAGAACCCTATTCATTTCAAAAAAGGCTTTCAAATAGCAGTAAGTATGTAGCTCTGTTTGCACCCTGTGGACGAGGCAAAACCGAAGGTGCCTTGATTTGGGCGTTAGAAATGCTCAAAAAGTATCATAGAAATAAAATCGTCTTTGCCTTACCGACACAAACCACTAGTAATATGATGTATGAGCGTTTGAAAAAGATATTTGGTTCAAAAAATGTAGGTATATATCATGGAAGATCTTTCATTAAACTTAAAGAAGAAAAAGAAAAAATAGATGAGGAGATGGATGAAGAACTAACATCAGAGGATATTAAAAGTGAGAATTTTAAAGGAAGCATATTCTTCAAACCAGTAACAGTGACTACTATAGATCATCTTATTTACTCTTTCGTGAAAGGTTTCTCTCAAGCAGATTTCGCTTGTGGAAATTTACAAAACGCAGTTATCATCTTTGATGAGGTACATTACTATGAGAAATTAACGCTAGAGCATTTAATCACCCTCTTTTCCACGCTAAGAAAAATGGATATACCTCACCTGCTTATGTCCGGAACATTCCCAGAATTTATGCTTTCTCGCTTAAAATATTACGAGTTTATTAGAGATGATGAGGGTGTCGCTTTCAAACCTTTCAAAATAAGGTTATATTCAACAACAATTTTTGATAGTATTGTTTTCACCAATATTATAGAAAACTATAAAAAAGGGCTTACTCAATTTGTAATTCTCAATACTGTAGAAAGAGCAAAGAAATTTTATCTCACATTAAGGGGTAGATTAAAGGATGCAACAAATGAACCTAATATTATGTTGTATCATTCACAATTTACTTACAAAGATAGAGCAGAGAAAGAGAAAGAAATTATCAATAGGATGCAAAAAAAGCCGTTTATATTAGTGGCAACACAGGTGATTGAGATTTCTTTGGATATATCCTGCGATATAATGTTTTCAGAAATAGCACCACCCGATGCTTTGGGTCAACGTGCAGGAAGATTAAACCGGGCAGGAGAGAAATGGTATAATTCCTATGAATACTTACTAAACTTATTCGCTCCAGAAAATTTTTATCCGTATCCTAAAGATATTTTGGAAAAAACCCAGATTTATTTAGAAAATAACCCTTTGAAGGACGTCCCAATTTCTTATATTGATATCAAGAAATTTTGTGATGAAATTTATTCAGATTACGAACTTTCTAAAAGTTTGTTTGAAGAATTTTTCCGGAAGTTCACAATCTTTGGAGATCATTGGAGGGTTATTTCTACAGGGAGTGAGGAAGGATTAAAGTTTAAAGTAAGAGATGAAAAAATACAGCATATAGATGTAATTCCAAAAAATATTCTTGAAAAAAAGGTTGATAGTGCTTTCAAAGTTGAAAACATGGCTAAAATTCCAATTACATATCTATTAAAAGATTTACAGGAGGGAGGATATTGTTTTGATAAATATATTCAAAAGAGAGGAAGAAAAGAGAAAATCTATTGGGTGTGTAACTGCCCGTATACTTACGATATTGGTTTTGATTATGATAAAAAGAATGATTTTAAATTCATTATTTAGAGAATTATGAATATTTCTTAGCGTTGCAGGAAATTTAGAAGGTTTTTATTACACATCAATATTTCATAACTCCGTAACCGTTACACGCCTGTGACCCACGGTTTTATTAAAAATGTGAAAAAATGTTAAGTAGTTATAGAGAGAAAATCCCGACAAAAATAAACGAGATAGAAGAAAAAACGAACATCAGTGGTTAGTCATAATCCACTCCCAGAGGGGCACCACTGAGATTTTTGTGTTATTCACCACGAGGTCATTGCGTTGATCCCATGTTATGATTTTTAGTTTTTTGCAGGAGGTGGCTTTGCTGAAACTTATAAGAGGCTTTACTTCCCTGCTCCTGTTTTCATCGTTGAGCTCAAATGTCACCTGTATTCCCTCAACGGGTTTATCATTCTTAACCACTATGAAATCTACCTCGCCTCCATTTTTCCAGTAGAATACATTTTCGTATCCAGAGCGGCGTATGAGTTCTAAAAACACAACATTTTCAAGAAGTCTTCCACGATCTCGGATTCCAAAATGATGGGCGATGCCGGGATCCACAGGATATATCTTCGGGATTGAGAGTTCTCTTTTTCTCAATGATGGATAATATTTTTTCACAAAGAAAAATATAAAAGCATCGTTGAAGTACTCAGAATACTGGTAAAGGGTCCTTTTAGCCACATCAACTCCCCTGCTTTTCAATGTGTTGTATAGTTTGTGTATTGAGAACTCCTTAGATGTGGATGAAATCATAGATTTAAACATGAATTTAATCAACCAAGAATTGCGAATAGAATACCTTTCCATAATATCCTTGAAAATAACCAGATTTACAAAATCCTCATAAAATCTTGGAGCGAGTGATTCTTCAAGTGCCACATCTGGAAAACTGCCCATGAAATATCTGGAAAGATGATTTTTTATTTTGCTCACCAGCGTGGATGATAAATGAGATGGAATATGAAAATCTTTGAATTTGAGATATTCTGTGAATGAAAGTGGCATAATAAAATGGGTTAAGCTTCTCCCCCTCAGAGAAGTGGAGATTTCCCTGGAGAGAAGTTTGGAGGATGAGCCTGTAACAACTATGTGATATTTTTTAGATTCGTGTAATTCTCTAACCACCTTCTCCCACCCCAGGACATTCTGCACTTCATCGAGGAGTATATAATCCGGTTCATTGCCAAAGATTTCAACATAATTTTTCACAATGTTTAGAATATCTTTTGGGTTTGTATCTACAAGTTCAATATCTTCAAAATTCAGATACAGAGATTTCTCATAATTGTTTGCTTTTATTATATTATAAAGATTGTAAGTTTTCCCAGCCCTACGCGGACCTGTTAAACTCAACACAAAATTTTTTGTCATTTTGATATCAATATTTCTCTCGTAAATGTTTAAAGAGCGAAGCATCTCGTACTTATCCTCGACATACATCTCCAGTTCTCGCCTATCCATGGATACATACATAAGGAAATATTATTAATATTTTTCCACATACATATCGAAAAATTTGAGGGAGTGACAGATGATTTTACTGCAGAAAGATTATTCATTAAAATGAAAATAAAAGGTAGTGACATATCGAAATCCTAACACCGAAGGATTTGTTATCACTGGTATAGCGAAAAAGGTTTATATGGCCAAATGGATTAAGATAAGAATGCACGAGATGCACATAACAGGGGTGAAAATTGCGTACTATTACATCTGCCACACCAAACTATGGCTATTCTCCCACGACATAACGATGGAGCGGGGGAACGAGAATGTCGAATTAGGAAGATTTCTCCATGAATCATCATATTCCGGGCATAAGGAGGTTAATATAGGGGACATATCCATCGATTTTGTTCGCCATGGGGAGGAGATTGAAGTGCACGAGATAAAGAAGAGCAGGAGCATGGAGAAGGCGCATATAATGCAGGTTGTTTATTATCTGTATTATCTCAAAAGGCGAGGAATAGAGGCGAAGGGAATAATTGATTATCCAAAGATGCGAAAGAGAAAAGAGATAGAGCTTACGGAAGAATACGAGAAAGAAATTGAAAAAGCAATGCAAGAAATAGAACGTATAAACTCTGGACCCATGCCAAATCCTAAAAGAAAGAAGATATGCAAAAAATGTGCATATTACGAGTTTTGTTTTGGAGGAGATGAAGAATGAAAGAAAATTTTTACATAACAAAACATGGCAAGCTGGTCAGAAAAGAGAACACAATTTACTTTATAGATATGGACGGAGAGAAGCATTTACTACCCATTAACAAAATCTCATCCATATATGCGTACGGCAAGATTACATTAACTTCAGGAGTGATTTCCTATTTTGCTAAAAACAAGATACCAGTGCATTTCTTTAACAAGTATGGATTTTACACATCCTCCTTTTATCCCAGAGAGAAGTACGTATCAGGTTTGGTTGTTGTGAAGCAGGCAGAGCATTACTTAGACAACAAAAAAAGAATGAATTTAGCAAAAAAATTTATAGATGGGGCTGCCGGGAATATCATAAGAAATCTGAGCAGGTGGAAAATAGACAGAGGAAAGATCGATGAGTACCGGGCAAAAATAGAAACAACTCGAAATGTTCAAGAGTTAATGGAAGTGGAGGGAAAGATTAGAGAAACCTATTATGCTTTGGTAGATTCCATCCTGCCAGAAGAATACAGGATGATCAAGCGAGTACGCCAGCCGCCCAATAATAAAATGAACTCACTAATCAGCTTCGGAAATTCACTTATGTACACAACAGTGCTATCCGAAATATACAATACTCAGCTTTATCCCGAGATTTCTTTTTTACATGAGCCCTCTGAACGCAGATTTTCTCTCTCTTTGGATATTGCAGAAATTTTCAAGCCAATCGTTATTGATAGAATAATATTGAAGTTGGTGAGAAAAGGCATGCTCGATGAGAAAGATTTTCGGGATGATCTCAATGCTGTTCTATTAAGTGACTCTGGCCGCAGAAAATTCTTACAGGAGTACAACGCTAAATTGAAATCCACCATCACTCATAGGGGACTGGGCAGGAAAGTTTCAATACAGAGAATGATAAGAATCGAATGCTATAAAATAATCAAACACATAATCGGTGCGGAGGAATACAAACCTCTAATTGCATGGTGGTAAAATGTATGTAATAATCGTTTATGATGTGGGCGTGGAAAGGGTGAACAACGTGCGCAAATTCCTTAGGCAATATATGATGTGGAAGCAAAACTCTGTGTTTGAAGGAGAGCTCACTCCCGCGGAATACGAAAGAGTGAAAAAAGGAATAAAAGAAATAGTTAACAAAGATCTTGATTTCGTGATTTTTTATTCGGTCAGAGATAGAAAATACTTAAAAGTCGAAGAAATGGGTGAATCAAAGGTAGAAACAGGAAATATCTTGTGATTTTATTTTCTATTTCAAATTTTTTAACGTTTCTTTATAAACCATTTCACTCATCGCGCAAACGTCAAAATATTTGAGAGATAAGATAAAACATACTTTCTGTAGAATAAGATTTTTCCAAAATATTTATTAACATGATTTACCATTATTTACTTGGTTAAAATAAGACCATGGTGGGATTGAAATTGCGAAAGTATGCGACTGTGGAAATTGCTACAAAAAAAGGTTAAAATAAGACCATGGTGGGATTGAAATTACATTTCCATGGGTCATTTTCACGGAATATTTTCTTTCGGTTAAAATAAGACCATGGTGGGATTGAAATAATGAAGAAAAAGAGAAAAATTATACTGGAGAAAAACATGTTAAAATAAGACCATGGTGGGATTGAAATATGCCATGATACATATATATGTATCTTCTCCATGTTTTTCTGTTAAAATAAGACCATGGTGGGATTGAAATAACTCAGGCGTAGATATACCCCGAGTAAGTGAGCCAATCGTTAAAATAAGACCATGGTGGGATTGAAATGGTATCCATAAATGCAGTAGGGTACAAGAATATAACAGGTTAAAATAAGACCATGGTGGGATTGAAATATCACCTCACGAGATGATGCTCTCCACGGCGACTGCGTGTTAAAATAAGACCATGGTGGGATTGAAATATTGCCTTAAAATTTACTTTTGCAATAGTTGAGGCGTGTTAAAATAAGACCATGGTGGGATTGAAATGAAAATGCGAAGACCATATGGCAAATGATGCCGTTTATCATCGTTAAAATAAGACCATGGTGGGATTGAAATTACTATGCGTGGAGGTGATATTAATGAGGTTTAATCTTAAGTTAAAATAAGACCATGGTGGGATTGAAATTTTTACTCGCAATAAAATAAAGAGAATTGATAAGTTTGTTAAAATAAGACCATGGTGGGATTGAAATTATTCTATATCATTGTATCCACAAGCATTTGATAATTCGTTAAAATAAGACCATGGTGGGATTGAAATTATGAAAGATTAAATTGGTGATTGCTATGGAAGAGAAAGTTAAAATAAGACCATGGTGGGATTGAAATTCAATATAAGAATGGCAAAAGACTACATAGATGATGTAGTTAAAATAAGACCATGGTGGGATTGAAATTAGCGTGCGAGCATTGACCAGCTCGGGGCACCATCCACGTTAAAATAAGACCATGGTGGGATTGAAATTGTGGAGTGGTGTACAGAAGCAGGCAGAGATATGCTATGGTTAAAATAAGACCATGGTGGGATTGAAATGTACGTGCTTGTGAAGTTTTCCGAGCTCACAGACTTGGAGTTAAAATAAGACCATGGTGGGATTGAAATGCAAAAGTAGATGTAGAAACACTGGACTGGGCAATATAGTTAAAATAAGACCATGGTGGGATTGAAATCATCTGTTATCTCTTTTTTTGTTAACTTTTCTTTTAGTTAAAATAAGACCATGGTGGGATTGAAATCAGGCTCAGGGGGTGCAACAATGAAAAAAATAATCGGTTAAAATAAGACCATGGTGGGATTGAAATTGTTAACTTTCACTATATATATACGCATTTTTTACAACCTTGTTAAAATAAGACCATGGTGGGATTGAAATTTTAGGCTGGAAATATATCAGTACACTCACGGCGCAGGGTTAAAATAAGACCATGGTGGGATTGAAATCTCGCTTCTCGTGAGTAGTGTATTTCCATATCCCGCCCGTTAAAATAAGACCATGGTGGGATTGAAATGTGGATTATGTCTTCAACAAGGAATTCGTGAGGATGACCGTTAAAATAAGACCATGGTGGGATTGAAATTCTTTTTTTTGCAAGGTTAGAATAAAATTCATCTTTCGTTAAAATAAGACCATGGTGGGATTGAAATGCCAGCACCGTGGCGTTGTTATGAACTGTAGACGTGAACGGTTAAAATAAGACCATGGTGGGATTGAAATCTCCACAGGCTTACTTCGACGCCCATGTAGTCGAGACAGTTAAAATAAGACCATGGTGGGATTGAAATCTATGAGAAGGCGAGGGAGAAAGAGGAAGAGGAAAGAGTTAAAATAAGACCATGGTGGGATTGAAATGATTGCCTCAAGGAGCATATCATACTCTCGTGGCCTGAGGTTAAAATAAGACCATGGTGGGATTGAAATTACAACTCTGCCAGCCCATGCTCCTCTATGAATTTATGTTAAAATAAGACCATGGTGGGATTGAAATCTCGCTTCTCGTGAGTAGTGTATTTCCATATCCCGCCCGTTAAAATAAGACCATGGTGGGATTGAAATGTGGATTATGTCTTCAACAAGGAATTCGTGAGGATGACCGTTAAAATAAGACCATGGTGGGATTGAAATTACAACTCTGCCAGCCCATGCTCCTCTATGAATTTATGTTAAAATAAGACCATGGTGGGATTGAAATTGTTTTCCTATATCCATACGGAAGCTTTCCAATCTGTCGTTAAAATAAGACCATGGTGGGATTGAAATGAGGAAGTCTACAGACGAAAAGGGAAAACAACTGTACAGGTTAAAATAAGACCATGGTGGGATTGAAATTCTCTTACCCTTTTGAGGGCCTCCACAAATTCTGGTGCTGGTTAAAATAAGACCATGGTGGGATTGAAATGGTTTTTATAGTGCCGTTACTCCATTTTCTTATCGTGGAGTTAAAATAAGACCATGGTGGGATTGAAATGGTTTTTATAGTGCCGTTACTCCATTTTCTTATCGTGGAGTTAAAATAAGACCATGGTGGGATTGAAATTAAAATACGAACTTCACCAGGATGGTGATGTATATATGGTTAAAATAAGACCATGGTGGGATTGAAATAAAAAATTGGTCGATAAAGTTAAGGAAATGTTAGAAGATGTTAAAATAAGACCATGGTGGGATTGAAATCAAACTCTCTGTATGAGTATATATTTCCGTATCCCTCGTTAAAATAAGACCATGGTGGGATTGAAATCGGCGACTGCGTAGTCACCGCGGATCTCGAAGGGCAGTTAAAATAAGACCATGGTGGGATTGAAATGTCATCAGCCGCGATCCATTCTTTTATTTCCTTTACTTTGTTAAAATAAGACCATGGTGGGATTGAAATCGATTTTGCCCGGACCGGTGAGGTTCTCATCCCAGAAAGTTAAAATAAGACCATGGTGGGATTGAAATTCTCCAGTCCCTTTTTAGTCCGCACGGAAGTCATCACACGTTAAAATAAGACCATGGTGGGATTGAAATTTGATTACTATGCCTCCGTGCGGGTGTGTGGCGTAGATCGTTAAAATAAGACCATGGTGGGATTGAAATCCATAATAGAATATCATATATGCGGATACGTTCAGATTGTTAAAATAAGACCATGGTGGGATTGAAATAAGTCATGCTTCTGTAATGTCGAGCGGTAGCGGTTCTTGTTAAAATAAGACCATGGTGGGATTGAAATGGGAAAAAATCGGGAGTGAAGTGAGCCCTCTACTCCCGTGTTAAAATAAGACCATGGTGGGATTGAAATTGTGGAATGGCGTGCAGAAGCAGGTGAAGATTTCAGAGTTAAAATAAGACCATGGTGGGATTGAAATACGAAGCCATTTCTCATAGCTCTTCTTGCTCTTGAAGTTAAAATAAGACCATGGTGGGATTGAAATCTGAAATTAACTGTTTTTTTAGTTCGTCTATGTTATCGTAAGTTAAAATAAGACCATGGTGGGATTGAAATTTTGATACTGTTTTTAGATATATGATATCGCTTATTACATCGTTAAAATAAGACCATGGTGGGATTGAAATTTTGGGTCTGTGAATATAGGGCTTGGAATTGTCCCTGGTTAAAATAAGACCATGGTGGGATTGAAATTAGAAAATCAAAAACCTTATTATTTTTATATCTTTCATGTTAAAATAAGACCATGGTGGGATTGAAATTCTGTTAAGTCTGCACCGTTGTGTCCTGTGAATGCAAGTAGTTAAAATAAGACCATGGTGGGATTGAAATTGAAAAAACATCATCGCCATTAGGAAAGAAATCAATATTTACAATAACCCCTCACTGTGATCAAAAATTAACGAAAATTTCAAAACTTCGGAAAAAGGTATAAATAGACATTACTCAATTAGTAAAAGTATGAGGGTAAGGATTCATATAGAGAAAATGAAAGGTCGCATAATTCCAGTTGACTATCATTATCACCTCTATTCTTATGTGTACAGAACCATCGGTAACGCAAATCCAAAATTAGCCACGGAAATTCATAACATGGATGGCAACAAGCCCTACAGTTTTTCAGAAATTGAAAATCCCGGGAGAATCATAAATAAAGGTAATGAAACTTTATTAAAACTTCATAATAACTCTGGATATTTTATATTCACCACTCATCGAGAAGATATTATGGAAGCTTTCGTAACTGGCGTTCTCTCGAGGGGCTCCGTGGTAATAAAAAAGGAAATTTTTCCAGTAAAAGAAATAAAAGTATTAAGAGAGCCCGAATTTAATGACAGAATGCGACTCAAAACCCTATCCCCAATTGTAGTCTCCACCTCCCGAACTGCTGTAGAAAACGGCAAAAAAGAAGATTTACTACCTAACGATGAAGAGTGGTACATATTCTTCAACAAAAACCTAAAGAAAAAATATATTCAGTTTTTTGGAAAGGAAAAAAACGAAGATCTAAAAATAAAGGTCTTCTGGTCAAAGCCAAAGAGATACAACGTACCCGGCCCGGTAACTGCGTTCAAGATGGAGTTTGAAGTGCAGGGTGACCCAGAGTTAATAAAGTTAGGATATCAATCTGGATTTGGAAGAAGAACCGCGCAGGGGTTTGGCTGCGTGGCGAGGGTCTAAAACACATCCAGACTCTTCTGCTTTTTCTCTTTAATCAATCTCTTTGCGCTTTTCCACGATTTTCTAACATGGGGAGGGAGTTCACCGTGCTCATCGTAATACTCCTTCAAAAACTCCTTCGTACGCTCGTCCGCAGGATAGCCCGAGCCGAATTCCCCGATTTCCTCGGCAATTTTTTCTATTAATCTATCCCTCTCCACCTTCGCAACTATTGAAGCGGCGCTCACCTCCGGGTAGATATCGTCGGCCTTGTGCTTGGAAATAATTTTAGGAGAATAGGAGAGAAAAGAGAGAATCTCCGCGGCAAATCGCTCCTCGTTCACGTCGGCAGCATCAACGAATATCTCCTCACCTCGCAGCTTTTCGATCACTTCTGCGAATATGCGTACTTCCAATTCATTTATGGTCATCTCTTCACGCATTGCATCTATCTCTTCAGGCTCCACGACCCGAATAAACACCTTATCCGCTATTTTTTTTATTTCCCCCGCCAGAAATTCCCTTCTCTTTGGACTCAGCTTCTTCGAATCCCTTACCCCCAAGGCAATTAACTTCTCCCTGTTTGCACAAACACCGGCAATAACCATGGGACCAATAACCGGGCCCCTGCCCGCTTCGTCAACACCGCAAGACATAAGGCGAGATGAGAGAAAAGCATATTAAACTTCGCACATGTGAGAATACATGGGCAATCCAAAAGTCAGCGTGGTCATCACAGGTTGGGAGGCAAAATACTACGATGAATTACTTGATCTCATAACCCTATTCCAGTACGGCAAATTTATAAAAAATCTCATGTGGTACGAGACGAAAGTTAATTCAGATTCCAGAGTTGCAGAGCTGGGCGTTGGGAACGGAAGAAACGCAATTCTTCTCGCAAAAAGGGTTAAAGAAGTTGTGGGATTCGATATATCCCCCGATATGCTTGAAAAGGCAAGAAAAAAGACGGAAAAATACAAGAACATAAAAATAGTGAAAAAAGATATAAGGGAAAATTTTGAGGAAAAATACGAAAATTATTTTGACGCTGCACTAATTGCTCTGGCATTCCACGGCTTCACCAATGATGACAAAGAAAAGATATTTAACAATGTTAGAAAAATTTTGAAACCCGGCGGGAGATTTTATATTCTGGATTACAACCAGATGAACTATTCGCAAGCTCCATTTTATTTCAAAATTTTAATCGACAGATTTGAGTGCCCCCTTGCTGAAAAATTCCTTACGTACCCCTTAAAAGAAAAGGCCGCGGAGCACGGGTTCAAAATGACAAAGAAGAGGGAATATGTCAAGGGATTGTTTCAGTACACTGAGCTCACAGTTGAAAAATGAGAGCATGTGTAGATACTATGCCAATCCACCCAGATGAGTAAAGATAAATACCTGCAATGAACAACACCAAACCACACACGGACATCACCATGCCCTGCCCGAAATTGGCCATTCTGTCTTTACGCTCCACTTTAAAAACATCATCAAATCCTGAGCGCATGTTGGTGTGATAGTAGCGCCATTCAAGAAGCGAGTTGCCGGTACTCATTGAAGTCACCACGCCCACAAACATAAGGATTAACCCCAATATCATCAGGAAAAGCACGTTGATAACTGCAAGAACACACACAAGTAAGAACATCACTGCAAGAGCAGTTCTCCTTTTACGCTTTTTCTGCTCTTCCAGATACAGTATGGTCTCATCTTCCATACCTATCACCACAATAAGTAATTAGATGTCCATCATATATAAACTCATCTTAGATAATATCCAAAAAAAGAGCAAAAAACATGGTTATTTCCTTATGACGAGACGGACGACATCTTCATCTTCAACCTGGTGCTCCAGTCCAACATGCTGGCCGGGAAACTTCACGCTCTTGCCCCAAACCATAGCATACCTGAATTTCTTGGAAAAATCACGGTGTATTGAATTGCAAACATCTTCCACAGTTGCTCCCCTGCGAAGAATCAGGGGTGCATCGTAGTCAATCTTCCCGCTCTGTGGTTTGAGATAAACCCGAATCAAACCTATTTTTTCAAAAATCATTTCTTTTAAAGCATCCAGATTCGTGCCCTCAGATGCAGATATGAAAATAGGATTCCATTCTGAAAACTCTTTTTTTAGGTAATTTACTGTGTCTTCGTCAGCTATATCAACTTTGTTAATGGCAAGCACTGCCGGGATGTACACCCTGTTTCCAGCTAAAAAATCCAGAAAATCTTCAACGGTGATATCATCCTTTATTAGAATTTCAGCGTTCCTATATCCAAACTCCCAGGCAATTTCTCTGAGAGATTCCTCGCTTACTTTCAGCTCGACAGTACTCGCTATCTTTATTCCACCCCTCTCTGTCCTTTTCAGGCTTATCTTTGGTCTCTTCTTGTTAAGCCTAATTCCAAATTCGTGAATTTCTTTTATAATAATATCAAGATTGTAATTATAAACGTCAACCAGGAGAAGTATTAAATCCGAATCTCGAGCTATGCTCAGTATCTCCCTGCCATTGCCCCTCCCCTTAGCTGCACCTTCTATGAGACCAGGCATGTCCAGAATCTGTATCTCTGCCCCCTTATATTTTAAAATGCCCGGCTGAACTTCCAGAGTGGTAAACGCATAATCACCAACCTCGCTCTTGGCGTTTGTAAGACGATTGAAAAGCATGCTCTTGCCCACACTCGGCGGCCCTATTAGAGAAACTCTCGCATTGCCCTGCTTTTTCACGCCTTCCTTGGAAATTCTCTTTTTCTCCCTTTTTTTCTGCTCATCTAACTGCTTTCTTAAATATGTAAGTCTGGCTTTTAGCTTCAATATGTGCTTCTCCGTGGATTTGTTGTACTTTGTTATCTTGAGCTCGTCTTCTATCTCTTTTATTCTCTTTTCTATGTCCACGACTGCCGTATTCTGCAATTTCTTAAAATATTTTCTTCGTTTCTTGCTTTAAACGGTATTTTACTTTTTCTTTCTCATCGCATTTGACATGCTTCCTACGGCAGACATCGGCTTATCAACGAGGTTATCCACGGGTTTGGTCATTTTTGCAGAGCGCTCTGCCATTTTACCCCACATGGTTATAAAAGAATCTCTGCGCGAGTACAAACCCTCATACGCAAGGTACGCTCCAAGCATCAGCAGAAGATTGTAAACAATACCCATGTACTTCCCGCTCAGAGGAAAAATTAAAATGTTCACAAAATATCCCAACGTAACTTTAAGCAGGGTGTAAACGATAATCATCAAAACAAACATGCTGAGCCACAAATATATGAACATGGATGGACCCAACTTGTACTTCTTTAGAGAGGCTAATTTCATATCGTGATAATACGCGGCAAATTTCTTACCCGTCATAAAAGAGGTGAAAACGGCAAAGAGAGCAAAGGCAATTAGAAGATAAGAACGCAAAGAGAGCAAATCAATTACAAAAAGAATTATTGCCAAAATCAACAAAAAAGCGCCGGATACAATATGATATGTGCCTCGCATAAACATATAAAGATTTGAAAGTTTATAAAACTTTGTTTATTCCCCCTAACTTTTTTCCTGCTTTGATTTATCTTCTTCCTTTGCATTCTCTTTTTTGGCCTTGGCCTTTTCAGCAGCTTTCTTTTTCTTCTCTTCTTCCTTCTTCCTTATAATCTCGTCTATGTAATCCCCGAGTTTTTCGTGCAAGTCATCAATGCTGAAAACAAGATAATCCCTGCTTATTTTTACCCCATCATTCTTTTTCAAAAGTGGCGATGCGATAACTTTGAAAGTGTTCTTATCCTCATCAACGTAATTGTACTTTGGAACCAATTTTAATGACTTGGTAGGGCACACATCGGTGCACAGGCCGCAGAAGCAGCAGCGCCCGTAATCCACCACGGGTCTCTTTGGTAACCCCTTGGTCACGCCCTTCAGTTCAGGTATCTCCACATAGGTTATTGCAGCGTTCATACATATTCTACCGCAAAATCCGCAACCGATACATGCTTCGATATCGTTCACGTGATAGCCCCTATACCTCTCCGTAGGTAGCTCTGTCCCAAGCATATCTGTATGCTTCTCGTAAGGTATCTTTACAGTGTGGGGCTTGCGAACCAGATGCACAAGCGCATGAAATGGTTTGGTTACACTTCCACCCATTCATATCACCTCTCAATATCAGGAGGACACACGTCCAGACTTATTGCAGTGGGCGCAAAATCAGCCACATTCAATCCCTTAGCAATGGTTTCCATAACATTTATACCATGCGTGTATGATGGCCCACGTACGTGCACGCGAACCGGCTTTTTGCCACCATCACTAACCACAAAGTATCCAAACTCTCCCTTAGAACTCTCAACGCGAACATAAGAATATCCTGCGGGCACCTTCCACGCAAACCACTGCGGGTGCTTTAAAAGCACATCTCCTTCAGGCATATCCTTGAGAGCCTGTCGTATGATGTTTATGCTCTGCTGCATCTCAAGCATTCTTATGGCAGTTCTCGTATATATATCACTGCCTTCTGACAGAACCTCGTATTCTCCGAGCTTTGGATAGTACGGCACCTCAAAATCTATTTTATCATACGCGGCATAAGGCTCCAATTTTCTGAAATCTAACTGATAACCAGCAGACCTGAGGTTTGGACCAGTAACTCCCCACTTAATAGCCTTGTCTTTTGGAATCACGCCCACATCGGCAGCTCTCCTTATGAATACCTTGTTTTTGATTATCAAATCCTCGTAAAGAGGCATGCGCTTCTCGAGGTAATCTAACACCTTGGTCAAAAGCTCCTTTGTGTTCTTCGGGACATCCCACCGCACGCCGCCTGGCCAGATGTAAATATGATAAACTCTCGCCCCGGTAATCTGCTCAAAAACATCCAGAAGATAGTCCCTGTCGCCAACACCCCACTGCGCAGCAGTGTAAATACCCAACGACGCTGCAATACCTCCCACTGTAAGCAGGTGAGCGCTTAGTCTTGCCATTTCCAATATTATAGTTCGTATGTACTTCGCCCTCTCAGGAATTTCCCAGCCCATGAGGTCTTCCACAGCCATGGAATAGGCAGCCTCGTTCACATCTGGCTCCGGAACGCAAATACGGCAAACGAGAGGTACATTCTGCATCCATATTCTCTTCTCCATTAGCTTTTCAAATCCCCGGTGAAGATAACCCACGCGAGTTTCCGCTTTTTTAACCTTGTCTCCCTCAACCCAGATATGATAGCTCATATTTCCTGTTGCACCAGGATGATTTGGACCGATGAACAACTCGTATTCTTTCACAATAGGCTTCATTCTTCCTTCACCTCGGGAATTTTGTAATAGATCTCATTAACAAACTTCTCCGTGTCGAAATCCTTGCGCATTGGGGGCATATGCGGCCAGCCTTCGAGAATGAACTCACCAAGCCGGGGATTGCCAACGAAATTCACGCCGAACATCTCGTGAATCTCGCGCTCGTATGTTTCAATCTGCGGGAACAAATCACGAAGAGTGACCATGCTATCCCCATCACGATCAACCTTTATTGAAATCATAACGTGCTCCCTGTACTCGTAAGACCACATATGGTAAACCAGCTCAAATTTTCCATCTTTTATCCAGTCCACGCAAGATAGCATGACAAAATGCTCGTACCCGTTTTCCTTCAGTTTTTTAACAATTTCAGTAACCTTGTCCTTTGTGGTTTCTATGCGAATGCGCCCCTTCCGAAGCTCCTGAGCTTCGGGAAAAAGCTCCTTTGCCATCATTTGGCATCATCCTCCTTTATATCCTCAACTTCGTCAAGGCGATAAGAATATGCCATGCGCTGGTTTCTCTTATACTGGTCGTAATACTTATGATACTTCTTCCAGCCAATAGCCTCTCCCTTGTCAATCATGTCCATAAGCTTCAGGAATGAATCTATTATCGCCTCTGGCCTCGGCATACAGCCAGCTATGTACACATCTACGGGAATATATTTGCTCAGGTCTTTTATAGTGTTGTAAGAATCCCAGTACATTCCACCGTTTATTGTGCAAGAGCCGAATCCTATGACGTATTTTGGATCCCTCATCTGCTCGTAAACCTGCACCACGCGTTTAAGGGTTTTAACTGCGAGGTATCCCGTTACCAAAAACACGTCCGCTTGCCGGGGCGTGGCCATGGCGTGCATGCCAAAGCGCTCCATATCGTAGCGAGATGTCATAACAGGAGGCATCTCCATGGCTCCGCAACCTGTACAGAAGTGTACCATCCACAAGGAACGCTTGCTCATCATTCTCGCTACTTTACCCCAATCATCATGGTTTAGAGTCATATACTCACCTCCACAAATATCCATATTAGAATCAGCAGGGCAACCAAAGCATCGTATTTCCAGTAGAACTTGAGGGCCTGTTCAATCCTGAATCTTGGAAACACCGCGTTTATCAGGAGAGCCAGGAAGAACACGAAAGTAATCAAACCAAACCACACCAAGAAATTAACAACGTAAGCAAGCCATCCGTACTGAGCTACTGAAAGAACCACGCCCCCTCCAAGAAACAAATCAACAAAGAGTGTTGTTTCTACGACTATACCCATCATCTTGTAAAGCATGAGGGCACCTAAATGCTTACCCCCGAATTCCACCATTGGGCCGGTCGCTATCTCGTGGGGTGCTATAGGTATATCAAATGGCTTCTCCATAAGCATTCCCTGAAGTGCCATGTCTGCAACGATGGCACCGATTAAAAACACAGGAAGGAATATAGCCCAGTGCATATTTGACTGAGCTGCCACAATACCAGCAA
>JALVVV010000023.1 GCA_027023265.1 DHVE2 group archaeon | reverse complement strand
TTCACAGAAGGTGCTATAGAACAGATTAGGGGGTGGAAAGAATGACATTCCATCCGACGGAAGTTATACTGAAGCCGTATGTTACCGAAAAAACATTGCTTATGATAGAAAAGGAGAACAAGCTTACGTTCATAGTTGCAAAGAATGCAACCAAGACTCAGGTTCGCCATGCTGTGGAGAACCTTTTTGACGTGGAGGTTGAGAAGATAAACATGAACATTACCAAGTACGGTAAGAAGGCAATTGTGAAGTTGAAGAAAGACTACAGTGCCGAGGAACTCGGCATGAGGTTGGGTATATTCTGATGAGGTGAGATGATATGGGTAAGAGGATAATTCCACAGCGTAGAGGTCGTGGAACTCTGCGGTATCGCGCCCCAAGTCACAGGTATGCGGGCAAGCCTCGTATTCCTCTGGCTGATGGTGCTAAAGGGTACGTTAAACGTTTGTTCCATGATCCTGGCCATACAACTCCTCTCGCAGAGGTTGTGCTGGATAGCGGCGAGAAGTTTTTGATGCTGGCACATCTTGGTATGTATGAGGGTCAGGAGATAGAAATTGGCCAGAATGCTAAGGTGGTTCAGGGTAATGTGTTACCCTTGGGTGAAATTCCTGATGGCGTTCCTGTTTACAATATTGAAAAGAACTACGGAGATGGGGGTAAGTTTGTCAGAAGTGGTGGCTCGTATGCGCAGGTAGTTACTCATGGTGAGAAGGTTACTGTGCAGATGCCATCTGGTGAGTTCAAGTCTTTCGATCCTCGCTGTAGGGCAGTTATTGGGATAATAGCCGGTGGTGGTCGCAAGGATAAGCCCATGTTGAAGGCGGGAAAGGTCTATCATGCGTGGGGCTCAAAGGCCCGCAAGCATGTTCAGGTTCGCGGAGTTGCGATGAATGCAGTCAATCATCCTCATGGTGGTGGTAATCACCAGCATGTGGGTCGTCCAAGCACTGTGTCCAGGCATGCTCCGCCAGGTAGGAAAGTAGGAAGATTGTCTCCCAAGAAGAAAAAGAAGAAGAGGTGAATTAGATGGCTAAGAAGCTAATTACTAATGCAAAGGCTGCAAGGAGGAAGAAGAGGAAGAGGCGTACTGTAGCAATGGGGAGGATGAAGGAGTTCTCTTACCGGGGTTATTCTTTGGAAGAGCTTCAAAAAATGACTTTCGATGAATTTGCCGAGATAATCCCTGCTCGTGGCCGCAGGACCCTCAAGCGCGGCTGGGATGAAGAGCGCATGAAAGTGGTCAGAAAGATAATGAAATCCAGCGGTGATAAGGCAGTTCGCACGCACAGGCGCGATCTGATAATTCTACCTCAGTTCGTTGGTAAAAAAGTTGCTGTTTACAATGGCAAGGAATTCGTTGAAGTGGATATCAAGCCGGAGATGATTGGTCATTATCTTGGTGAGTTTGCCCTTACTCGCAGGGAAGTTAAGCATAGCGGGCCTGGTGTGGGTGCAACCCGCAGCAGCAAGTTCGTGCCGCTGAAGTGAGGTGATAAACATGCCTTACAGCATAAAAGTGGATGGAGAAAAATATGCAAAGGCCTTCGGGAGAAACTTACCTCTCTCCCTGAAGGATTCGGTCAATATTTGCCGCGCTTTAAAGGGTATGCGCTTAGAAGATGCTAAGGATTATCTGGAGGATGTCATCAAGAAGAAGAGGGCTGTGCCTTACTTCCGGTACCTTGATTCTATTTCACACAGGAAGGGTATGGGTCCTGGTAGATATCCGGTAAAAGAGGCTAAATACATTCTCAAGGTTCTGGTAAATGCCGAGGCAAATGCGGAGGATAAGGAGCTTGATACAGACAGTTTGTTCATCATGCATATTGCGGCGCACAAGGGAGAAGTATACAAGAGATACACTCCGAGGGCAATGGGTCGTTCAACAGAGATAAGGAGAGATAGGGTTCATATAGAGGTCATATTGGAAGAACGTGAAGAAAAGGAGGAATGATCATGGATGAGAGAATATTTGTAAAGGAAAATGTGAGACGGATGCTCATCCGCGAATTCGTTATGAAAGAGGTCAGGTCAGCTGGATTTGGGGGAATTGAAATTCAGCGTACTCCTCTTGGTACTAGAATTGTTCTCGAAGTGGAGCGTCCCGGTCTTGTGATTGGAAGAAAAGGTGCTAAGATTAAGGAACTCACCGATGTTCTTCAGGAGAAATTTGGGGTTGAAAATCCCATGATCGAGGTTAAAGAGAGTGAGAACCCATATCTTAATGCTCAAATCATGGCCGAAAAATTGGCTTTTGCGCTTGAAAGAGGCTGGCATTTCAGGAGGGCAGGTCATTCTACTTTGAGGCGTATAATGGATGCTGGGGCCAAAGGTGCTCAAATTATTATTTCTGGAAAGCTTACGGGCGACCGTTCCAGAACGGAGAAATTTACTAAGGGAACTGTTAAATATAACGGCCATCCTGTTGAGCTTGTGAGGAAGGGCCGTGCAGTGGCTAAAACTAAGCCCGGTATAATTGGTGTCACCGTAAAAATAATGCCTCCTGATGCAAAGTTACCTGATGAGATAAATATCATTCCAGAAGGTGTCATTACGGGGAATGAGGCTGACACTGTCGTTGAAGAGTCTGTTGAAAGTAATGAAGAAAAAGAAGAGGTGAACGAGAATGCCGAAGGAGCTAAAAGCGAAGCAGATACGGGAAATGAGTCATGAAGAGCGTATGGAGAAGCTTGGAGCGCTTCGGGAAGAACTCATGCACGAGATGGGAATCAGTGCCATGGGGGGTGCGCCCACCAGTCCTGGGAAGATAAGAAGTCTTAAAAGGCAGATTGCCAGGATTCTCACGGTGATGGGAGAGGAAGGTGCTGAGTAATGAGAAATCTTGGTAACATGGAACTCCACGAGCTTATCGGCTTGGACGTCCGGGTGGTGAAGTCCACTAATCCACTTCAGGTAGGTATATGTGGGAAAGTTATTGATGAGTCCAAAAATATGCTGGTCATTATGAGTTCCATGGGGCCTAAAAAGATTCAGAAAAAAGGAGTAAAGTTCGAGTTTGAGATTGATGGTAAAACCAAATTGGTTGATGGTGATGTAATCAATTACAGACCGCATGAAAGAACAAAGAAGCTAATATGGAGGCGAAGGAAATGGTAAGAGATATTGGTGTTGATGCCAAGTTTCCTGAAAAGGAATGCGATGATCCTAACTGCCCGTGGCATGGCTCCCTCAAGGTCAGGGGGCAGGTTATTGAGGGCGTTGTGATTTCAGATAAAATGGACAAGACTGTCGTGGTGGAAAGAGAGTACCTGCGCTATGATAAAAAGTACGAGAGGTACGAAAAGAGAAGGAGCAGGTATCATGTTCACAATCCACCATGCATAGATGCAAAGGTTGGTGACCGTGTGAGGTTTATGGAATGCAGGCCGATAGCAAAGAGTGTAAGCTTTGTTATAATTGAAAAGAGGTGAGAATGGTGAAGGGAATTGCGGGCAGTCAGGTTCGTGGGCTTCCAACAGGCGCTCAGTTGGTTTGTGCTGACAACACGGGTGCCAAGGTAGTGGAAATAATTCAGGTTCTGAATTTCCATACGACCCACAGGCAGTATCCAGTTGCAGGTGTGGGTGATATGGTGATTGTCAGTGTTAAGAAAGGCTCTCCTGATATGAGGAAAAAAGTTTTTCCTGCGGTTATTGTCAGACAAAAGATGCCTTTCAAGAGAGCAGATGGTACTGTGGTTCAGTTCGAGGACAATGCATGTGTTATTACTACTGAGAAAGGAGAGACGAAAGGTAGCGAGATCAAGGGGCCGGTTGCCCGTGAGGCCACCGAGCGCTGGCCGAGAATAGCAGCCATTTCCAGTATAATTGTGTGAGGTGATATGCATGGTTTCACATCAGCCAAGAAAGCAAAGGAAAATGATATATAATGCTCCAAAGCATCGCCGACAGAAAATGATGAAATCACATCTTAGTGTGAGTCTTTACGAGAAATACGGAATGCGGAATCTTGTCGTTCGTAAAGGAGATGTGGTCAGAGTTATGCGGGGTAAGTTCAGGGGTCATGAGGGTAAGGTTGTGGAAGTAAATCTCAAAAATATGAAGATTGCCATTGAGGGTGTGACTATACGAAGGACAGATAACAAGAGCGTACAGTACTGGATGGATCCTTCCAACGTTGAGATTGTAAAGCTTGATTTGAGTGACCCCAAACGCAAGGAGAAGATATACCGCATTGCGGAGGAAAGAAGGGGTATGATTGAGGAGGAAGAGGAATCTGAGGAAGTAGAAGAAGTTGAAGAAGAAACTGGAGCAGATAATAACATGAGTGAAGATAATGAAAATTCAGAGGTCGAGCCAGATGTTCAGGATAATGAGGCTTCTGAGGAAGTAAATGAAGAGGTGAGCGAGAATGAGTAAACATATGAAAAGGCTTGTTGTGCCTCGTATATGGAAGATACCCAGGAAAGAGTTTCCGTTTGCACCAAAGCCAAGTCCCGGCCCACATCCTGCAGACAGGTCATTGCCGCTGTTGATAATTCTAAGAGATGTGCTTCATTTTGCAGATAGCAGGAGAGAGGCTATAAAAATATTGAATCAGAGAGTAGTGAAGGTAGATGGTAAAGTTCGCACGGATGCCAATTTCCCCGTGGGTTTGATGGATGTTGTTACTATTGGCGATTCGAATTATAGGGTGGTGTACGATGTAAGGGGTAACCTGCGTTTGGTGGAAATACCCAATGATCATGCTCAGTGGAAATTGGTGCGTATTGAAGACAAAACTGCAGTTAAGGGCGGAAAAATTGCTCTTAATCTGCATGATGGGAGAAACATACTGTTGGACGAGAACCGTTACTCTACTGGTGATGTGTTGAAGATAAAAGTACCCACTCAGGAGATAATTGATAGTTATCCTCTCAAAGTAGGGAGCCTGGCGCTCATAATAGGAGGTGCTCATCGTGGGCAGATTGCACATATCAAGGAGTACAAGGTTACAAAGAGTGCGTCGGACAACATAGTTACATTCGAAGAAGGTTTCGAGACTCCAAAAAGAAACGTTTTCGTAGTTGGTGTGGGTAAGTCTGAAGTTACCATTCCTGAGGTGAGCGCCATATGAATGAGAAGAAGATGAACAATCCCATGCGTCGTATTGTTATTGACAAGGTGGTCATAAACATTGGCGTTGGAGAAGGTGGTGAGAAGCTCAGGAAAGCGGAAAAGGTAATTGACATTCTCACCGGCGGAGTGAAGCCAATGCACATGAAGGCTAAAAAGACAATAAGAGATTTCAATATTAGGAAAGGGCTTCCAATTGGTCTTAAAGTTACCTTGAGGGGTAAAAAGGCCGAGGATTTTCTCAATCGTGCGCTATGGGTTCGCGATTACAAAGTACCTAATTACTCATTTGATGCGCAGGGTAACCTTAATTTTGGTATCTCCGATTACACAGAGTTTGAAGGTGTGAAGTACGATCCGGATATTGGTATATTTGGGATGGATATAAGTGTGGTATTCAGGAGGCCGGGTTATAGGGTCGCCAGGAGAAGGATAAAGAGGGCGAAGGTACCCATGAGGCACAGGGTTACCAGAGAAGAGGCAATGCAGTTTATGAGGGATAACTTCAACCTCAACATACTGGAGGTGGAATAATGGTGCGCGTGGTACTTAGACCAAAGAAGAAGTTTGGAAGAAGCGAAGGATGCGTTCGCTGTGGTAGAAAGAGAGGTGTGATTAGACGATATGGGCTTCGACTCTGCAGGCAGTGCTTTAGAGAAGTTGCCTATGAGTTGGGGTTCAGGAAATATTCGTGAGGTGATGAAATATGCAGAATGATCCTCTAAGTGATGCTCTTTCAAAAATAAACAACGCCGCTATGGCGGGAAGGAGGGAAATAAACATAAGACCTGCCTCAAAGCTGATTGGTCGTATACTGAAAATCATGGAAGAGCATGGATACGTTGAAGAGTTTGAGTATGTGGAAGATGGTCGTGGCGGTATGTTTAAGGTCAGGATAGCACCTACAATAAACAAGTGCGGTGCCATAAAGCCAAGATTTGCAGTCAAGAGAGACCAGATGGAAAAGTACGAGGCTCGCTATCTTCCAGCGCAGGACTTTGGTATATTGATACTGACTACGAATAGAGGTGTGATGACTCATAGCGAGGCCAAGAAGATGGGTATGGGCGGGAAGCTCCTTGCCTATGTATATTGAGGTGATATAAGATGCCAGTTGCACCAGAGGTTAAGTATACAATAAAAATTCCCGATGGCGTGAGCGTGAGCTACGATGATTATGTTCTTACTGTCAAAGGGCCTAAAGGAGAAGTGAAGAGGGAGTTCATGCATGATCGCGTGACCATGAAGATAGAAGATGGTCATGTAGTTGTGTACTGCGCTCTACCCAAAAAGAAAGATTATGCAGTAGCAGGTACTTGGAACTCCCACGTGAAAAATATGTTCAAGGGTGTTACAGAAGGCTTTGAGTATCACCTCAAGATTCTCTTTGCGCACTTCCCTATGAAGGTTAGTGTTAAAGGAGATAAGGTTGTTATAGAGAACTTCCTTGGGGAAAGGTCCCCCAGGTATGCAAAGATATTCGGAGATGCTAAAGTTGAAGTCAAAGGAGATATGGTAATTGTGAAGAGCGTTAATAAAGAGCATGCGGGGCAAACTGCTGCGAATATTGAGAGAGCTACTCGCATAAAGGATAGAGATCCCCGTGTGTTCCAGGATGGCATTTACATCGTTAAAAAGGGGTGAATTAAATGGTAAAGGCAAAACCCAAGCTTACAGATGAGGAAAAGCGACTCCTCAGGATCAGAAATGAGCTAAATCGCAAGCGCCCGAAGTTCAGGCGCCAGGAATGGTTCCGTTACAAGAGACTTGGAGACGCATGGCGCAGGCCAAGAGGAAAGCACTCTAAGATGAGGGAACATAAAGGATACCGTCCCCCTGTTGTGGATTCGGGGTACCGCGGCCCAAAAAAAGTCCGTGGGTTGCATCCGTCTGGCTTCAAAGAGGTTCTTGTGCATAATCCTGCTGAGCTTGATAAGGTCAACCCTGAACGTGAAGCAGTAAGAATTGCCAGCAGGGTCGGTATGAAGAAAAGGCTTGAGATTGAAAAGAAAGCTGATGAGCTTGGCATTCGCGTGCTAAATCCTCATCTGTCCCGTGGAGGTGAGGAGTAATGGACGTTAAATTCCAGAGAAGGCTTGCTGCGGAGATACTCAAGTGCGGGGTGGAGCGTGTGTGGTTAGATCCCAACGCATTGGATGAGATTAAGGAGGCTGTGACCCGGGAAGATGTTCGTATGCTTATTAAGCGTGGTCTTATAAAGAAAAAGCAGGTCAAGGGCACTTCCCGCGTTAGGGCCAATTATCTGCGCAATCAGAAAGAGAAAGGAAGACGCAAGGGTCCTGGTTCAAGAAAGGGTAAAAAGTACGCTCGCTATCCCCGCAAGGTTCGCTGGATGAAAAATATTCGATCCATAAGGAGAACCCTTAGGGATTTAAGGGATTCAGGGAAGATAGATAGACATACCTATCGCAGGTTCTACATGCTCGCGAAAGGTGGGACATTTAAGAATAAAAATCATCTACTCATGCACATGAAATCAGAGGGTTACATTAAGGAGGAATGAAGATGGCAGAAAATGCAATATATAGGGTCAAGATGAGAAGGCGCAGGGAAGGCAAAACGGATTACAGGAAGCGCCTTGAATTGTTGAAGTCCGGTAAGCCAAGGGTTATCGTAAGGAAGACAAACAAAAGGATAATAATTCAAATTGCAGAGTATCATGAGGATGGAGACCGTATTCTCCTCACTGTTACCTCTGATATGCTGAAAGATTATGGCTGGAATCGTTCTTTCAAGAGCATACCTGCTGCGTATCTCACAGGATATCTTGCTGGCAAGAAAGCTGTAGAGTGGAAAATAGGTAGTGGTGTTCTCGATATAGGAAGGCATCCTGCGATTTCAGGTACTCGTTTATTTGCGGCTCTCAAGGGTATGGTTGATGCTGGTTTGAAAATTCCACACAGTGAAGAGGTTTATCCGGACGAAGACAGGTTGCATGGGAAGCATATTGGTGATGATGTGGAAAAGCTGTTTGACGAAGTTAAAGCTAAACTGGAGGTATGATTATGGTGGATTGGGAACCTAAAACAAGGTTGGGCAAGCTGGTAGCTGAGGGAAAGATTACCTCTATGTCCCAGGCACTTGAGAGCAAGCTGCCCTTGAGGGAGCCAGAAATAGTTGATGCTCTTTTGGATAATCTCGAAGATGAGGTAATCGATGTACGTATGGTCCAGCGCATGACTGATAGTGGTAGAAGAGTGAAGTTCTCAGTTATGGTGGCAGTTGGCAACGGAGATGGTTTTGTTGGTATTGGAACTGCCAAGGCCAAGGAAGTGGGTATGGCAATTCGCAAGGCAATTAGCAATGCAAAACTCAATATAATTGAAATAAAGAGAGGCTGCGGTTCTTGGGAATGCGGCTGTGGAATGCCTCATTCTGTTCCTTTCAAAGTAACGGGTAGCTGCGGTTCAGTGCGGGTTACCTTGAAACCAGCGCCCAAGGGAGTAGGTCTGGCTGTAGGAGATGTGGCAAAGACCATATTGAGGCTTGCCGGTATAAAGGATGTCTGGGGATTTACCCAGGGGCATACCAAGACCACCGTTAATTACGCAATGGCCACTTTTGATGCTCTCCGTCAGACTACTGTAATGAGGATAAATTCCAGAATGGTAATGCCCATTTACAAAGGAGGTGTAGAGGATGTTAGCAGTAATCAGAGTTAGAGGCAGAACAGGTATTAGAAAGGACATAGAGGATACTTTAAAAATGCTCAATCTTACGAGGATAAACCACTGTGTTCTTATTCCGGATACTCCTGCATACAGGGGGATGCTCCAGAAAGTTAAAGATTATGTAACGTGGGGTGAAATAAACGAAGAGGTAGCAACTAAGCTCATTTCAAAACGGGGGCGCCTTTACGGTGACAAGCCCATAACTGATGATTACGTGAAGGACACGATGGGGTATCTGGGTATAGATGATTTTGTCAAGGCTCTTATTGAGGGCAAGGCTATGTACAAGGATATTCCAAACGTCAAACCAGTGTTTAGATTGCACCCTCCTTTAAAAGGGTGGGAGACCACTAAAAGGCATTATACCGAAGGTGGCTCTCTGGGATATAGGGGAGATGCTATAAATTCTCTAATTCTCAGAATGCTCGGTCCAGGAGGTGACGAATGATGGCAAAGAGAAGGTCCAGGAAAATGAGAGGTTCAAATACACACGGTCATGGTATAAAGGGTCGCAGGGGTAAAGGTAGGAAAGGTGGAAAAGGTCTTCCTGGAATTGGCAAGCATCATTGGAGCTATGCTTTGAAGCATCCAGAGTATCTCTGGGGAAACCATGGTTTCACGTCGCATCATCCCAAAGAGGAAATCAATGTAATTAATGTTGGACAGTTAGATGAGAAAATAGACGAACTTGTTAAGAATAAAGTGGCCTTATTTGATGGGGATAAGTACGAGGTGGACCTCAGTATACTGGGTGTGAACAAGTTGCTGGGAAGTGGAACCACCAAGAGAAAGATGATAGTTAAGGTTAAATATGCCAGTGAGATGGCAGTAGAGAAAATCCAGGAGGCAGGTGGTGAAGTAATCAATGCCTGAAGAGGAGATTCCCAGGAAAAAGGGAGTGGCGCTCCCTATAGCGATCTCTTGGTTCATCTTCGCTTACCTGTATTTTTCCATCGTTGAGTGGAAACTCCTTGGATTTATGGATTTCTTTAACAAAATATTGATTGGTAGATGGCTTGACTTTCTAATATTTTCTCTGTGGAGCATACCTCTTTTCTATCTCACTTATCTGATGGCCTCTTATGCAGGTGATAAAAGCAAGCTTTACGGGTTGAGGCCGGTTATTGATTACTTGCCAATAATCAAAAAGCCAAAGGGACACGTTCAATTCAAGGAAAAAATGATATGGACAATATCTGTGCTGCTCCTTTACTTCGGATTGACAAATATATATATTTACGGGGTTGACCAGCAGAAAGTTGTGGATCTTTTTGCATCTTTCAGGGCGATAATGGCAGGTGCTTCCGGGTCTCTCATGCACCTTGGTATTGGCCCAATAGTTACTGCAAGTATAATTATGCAGTTATTTGTCGGTGCTAAAATATTCAATATAGATCTTACAAAGGAAGAGGATAAAGCAATATACCAGGGCACTCAAAAACTGCTCGTGGTAATAATGATATTTGTGGAGGCAGTTCCTCAGGTGTTTGGATACCTGCAGCCGTCCAATGCTTTTGTTAGCGGTTTAAACTCCTTTGCTCCGGGTTACGGGGATTTCTTAGCGAAACTAATAATCGTTCTGCAGTTGTTCTTCGGCTCATATTTGGTATTCCTTATGGACGAGCTCGTATCTAAGTGGGGTATTGGCTCGGGTATATCTCTCTTCATAGCGGCGGGGGTTTCTCAGGCAATATTCACTGGTACAATTAACTGGATTCCTTCAAACGAGACCATGCCTGTGAGCCTGTCTAATCCTCCGAGCGGGTGCATTCCAAAAGCGGTGTATATGCTTCAGAATATGAGCGCTGCTCAGTTATTTGGGGGTGGCATTGAGCGTATTCTGTTTGCGCCTCCAAATCCTATAATCGCTTTGCTGGGAACGACATTAATATTCTTCCTCGTGGCTTATGCACAGAGTACCAAGATAGAAATTCCGCTTGCCCACGAGCGCGCAAGAGGTGCGAGGGGCAGATATCCTATTAAATTGATGTACTCTTCAAATATCCCTGTGATATTGACTTCTGCCCTGCTCGCCAACGTTGCCATGTGGTCCATGCTCTTCTGGTCAAATCCCACGCTTAGCAAAGTTCCTCTATTGGGACACAATCCGTGGATTGGACAGTATCCAACTCCCGAACAGGCACAGCAGTGGGGTATTCAACCTACCACTCCTATTGGTGGGTTGGCGTATTATCTTAACAGAGTTCGTGGGCTGGCATACTGGCTCTTGCCGTTGATGAACCCGCAGATGTATTACCAGGTATTCACTTATCAAACGTACTGGCAGCTGGTAGCTCATGTCATAGTCTTTGTTAGCTTTATGATAGGTATGAGTATCCTATTTGCAAAGTTCTGGATTGAGACTGCTAACATGAATGCCAAAGCCATTGCAAAGCAGATACAATCAAGCGGTATGCAAATTCCTGGTTTCAGGAGGAGTCCAGCAGTACTTGAGAGGATACTTAACAAGTACATTCCAGCGGTGACCATTCTTAGCGGTTTTCTCATAGGTGCTCTAGCAGCTTTTGCAGATTTAATAGGAACAGTTGGTAATACATCGGGTACAGGAGTGCTGCTTACTGTGGGTATATTCATACAGTTCTATGAAGCTATGGGTAGGGAACAGCTTATGGAGATGCATCCTGTGATAAGACAGTTCTTTGAGTGATGTATATGAGGGTCGTGGTTGCAGGTGTTCCAGGTGCGGGAAAAACGAGCATAATGGAGGCCGTGGCGAAGGAAATAAAGTACACTATTGTGAACTACGGCTCCGTTATGTTCGAAATCGCCCGCTTGCGTGGGCTCGTGGAGCATAGGGATGATATGCGCAAGCTACCGGTGAACGTGCAAAAAGAGCTTCAGAAAGAGGCAGCTAATAAAATAGGGAGAATGAAAGATGTAATAGTGGATACGCATCTCACGATAAAAACACCAAGTGGATACTTACCAGGGTTGCCGATATGGGTTCTAAATGAAATAAATCCTGATTTGATAGTGGTGGTAGAGGCAAAACCTCATGAAATTATGAGGAGAAGGAAAACGGATACCTCTCGACACCGTGATTTTGAGACACAGGATGATATCAAGGAGCACATGGATGCCAACAGGTATGCTGCATTTGCATGTTCTGTTTTAACCGGTGCACCTGTTATGATTCTTACCAATCGAGACGGAATGTTAGAAGAGTCCGTAGAGAGATTTATGGAGGCATTTAAATGACCGATGCTGAAAATTCAGTTCCCCAACAGAAGCAGCAGTCTTCAATGACTACTATGTACTTTCTGGTTTTTTTTCTGATGATGATAGTTCTTTTTATCCCGGGTATTCGCACTGCCCTTGGTGTGGCAGCTGGATATCTCTTCAATCCTTTGTTTTCCTTTGATGGCAAGTATCCTCTTTACACTATACTTGCAACCGGTGTAGTTCTCACATTGATTAACGTCTGGGCTCGGCATCATTATACAGACTGGATAAAAATGGCAAAGAGCCAGGCAAAAATGAATGCTTTTAATAAGGTATATCGTGAAGCTCTGAGAAAACAGGATTTGGCAAAGATAGAGAAACTCAAGAAAAAACATATGGAGTACATGAACGAGAGTATGGAAACCCAGTCTCAAATGATGAAGGCTACTATGATTACCTTGCTCATTGTAATTGCAATATTCACGTGGTTATGGACGTTTATGCAATATATCGCCGTGTACACATATATGGCTGTTCCCTGGTCGTTTACCGTTGATATGAACCATTCTTTCATATTCCCATGGTGGCTTTGGCTGTATTCAGGAGTGACTATGCCATTGGCGTGGGTGGTGCAGTACATATTTAAGTACTTTGAATTCTCCAAAAAGTTGAAGGAGATGCAGGGAGCAGAGGTGAGCTTGGAAAATGAGAATAACGATTAGTGGCCCACCTGGCAGTGGCAAGACCACAGTGGCAAAGCTTCTATCCAGGAAGCTCGATTATCCTTTAGTTTCTGCGGGGGAGGTTTTTCGCAAGAAGGCGATGGCGATGGGTATGGATATAATAGAGTTCAGCCGCTATGCAGAGAATAATCCTGATGTGGATTACTCTATAGACGAGGAGATAGTAAGCATTGCTGCAAATATGGATGATGTTGTTATTGATTCTCGTCTTGGTGGCTGGATGCTTCACAGAAAGGGCATACCTGCTTTTAAAATATACATAACAGCATCTCCTGAAATACGAGCAAAAAGAATACAGAAAAGGGATGGTGGGGATTTTGATAAGGTATTAGAGGATATGCTGATTAGAGAGAACAGCGAGAAGAAGAGATACGGGGAGCTTTATGGCATAAATTTCGATGACCTTAGTATTTACGATGCGGTTATTGATTCTTCAACTCGGAGTCCTGAAGAGATAATTTCTTTGATAATGGATGTGATGCAATGAGCATAGACTCTCTTCTTAATTTTGGGGTGGTTATCGTTGACAAGCCCCGGGGTCCCACGAGTCATCAGGTTAGCGCGTGGGTGCGCAAAATTCTCCATGTGAATCGCACGGGACATGCGGGTACCCTTGACCCAAAGGTTACCGGTGTGCTTCCAGTGGCTCTAAACCGCGCTACGAAAATCATCAACTATCTTCATTATCAGCCAAAAGAGTACATAGCTGTGATGCGCCTTCATTCCGATACAAGCGAGAAAAAATTGAAGGATGTGTTCAGAGATTTTGAAGGTCAGATATATCAGATACCTCCTGTTAGAAGCGCAGTTGCACGCAGGTTGAGAAAGAGACTGGTGTATGAACTGGAGTTCATGGAGAAGCAGGACACGCTCGTGCTTTTCCGAGCAAAGGTGGAGTCTGGAACATATATCAGGGCTCTTTGCAGGGACATGGGCGATGCTCTGTGCCTCGGAGCACACATGGAGGATTTAAGGCGCATTTCAACCGCGCATTTTACAGAGGAACAGGCGGTTTCCCTTACCGACCTTTTAGACGCGTATGTTTTCTGGAAAGAAGACGGCGATTCTTCGCTGTTAGAAAAGTATATACTTCCGGGCGATTCCATAGTTTCATTTCTTCCGCGCATAGTGGTTTATAACTCCGCGCTTAGAAACCTTGCGAACGGCTCACCTCTTTACAAACCCGGCGTGGCAAGCATGCCGGAGCTAAATCCGGGAGACCTGTGCACCGTTTACACGGAAGATGGCAAATTCATTTCTGTATCCCGTGCGGTGCTTGATGAAGATGTAATAGCAGTACCAGAAAGGGTTATTGTTGACTAAATCTTTATCTTGGCGTTTTCCATGAACCATTATGAACGAGATACTTGAGAGGATTGAAGGTATGCGCGATGAAATAGTGAAATTCACAGTGGATATGATTTCCATACCTGCCGTGAACCCAGCTTTTGGAGGGCAAGGAGAAGAGGCCCGTGCGGCTTTTCTGGAGAAAAAGCTCAAGGAAATATGCGATGAAGTAAAGAGATACGATGCCGTCGATGAGAACGGTTTGAAGCGTCCCAATTTGGTAGGCATAATTTTTGGAGAAGACAGGTCGCATACACTATGGATTCTCTCACACATGGATACCGTACCTGAAGGTGATATTACTCTGTGGACCCACCGCCCTTACGAGCCCGTTGTTGATGGTGATAAAATATACGGAAGAGGTACGCTGGACGATGGCCAGGGCATAGTTTCATCTTACTTTGCAGCAAAGGCCATACTGGAAAGTGGGAAGAGGCCTCACTACAATTTGGGGCTCGTTTTCGTGGCTGACGAAGAAGCTGGAAGCAGGTACGGGGTGCATTTTCTCATGGACAAGAATCTGTTCATGCCCGGAGATTTGGTTGTGGTGCCTGATTCTGGAAACTCCGATGGCTCTTTCGTGGAAATTGCGGAGAAAGGTTCCGTTTGGTTGAAGATAACAACTCACGGTAAGCAGAGCCACGCGAGCATGCCGCACATGGGATTGAACGCGCATCGCATTGGTATGAAGTTCGCCCTTAGAGTTGATGATTATCTACACGATAATTACGGGAAGAAAAATCACCTGTTTGAGCCTCCAGAATCCACTTTTGAAATAACGAAGAAAGAGAAGAATGTGGATAACGTGAACACGATTCCCGGAACCGATGTGTTCTATTTTGATTTTCGCATTCTTCCAGATTACAAAGTTGATGATGTGGTAAACGAAGTTAGGAGAATTGCAAAAGATATGAGCGAGGAGACCGGAGCGAAGATAGATGTTGAAATTGTGCAGAGTGCGGAGCCTTCAGCCACCCCAGAGGATAGTAAAATTGTAAAGATGCTCATTAATGCTCTGAAAGAAGTGAGAGGAATTGAGCCAGTTATTGGTGGCATTGGCGGAGGAACAGTTGCGGCAGCATTTAGAAAATTAGGCATTCCAGCAGTGGTGTGGATGACCGCTGACGATGTGGAGCACCAGCCGGACGAGTACTGCAGGATTTCCAATTTGATAAACGATGCAAAGGTATTTGCGTATATTGCGATGATGTCATGAATCGAGGTAGTATTATGAATATAAGCGAGATAGAGTTTGAGAAGCTGAGCCCTTTTGAATTAAAGGATCTTCTGATCAAGATAGCGAGCCGAAAATCCGAGCGAATGATGCTCAATGCCGGCCGGGGAAACCCAAATTTTCTCGCTCTCATTCCGAGGTATGCATTCTCACAGCTGGGCGAGTTTGCCCTTAGCGAAGCTGAGCGGCATTTTGGATACATGGACGGTCTGATTGGTGGTCATAGCGATGTTGATGGAATAGAGGCAAGATTTGAAATATTTGTCAGAAATCACATGGGTGAGAAGGGAATGCAATTTCTGAGCTCTGCGGTGAGCTATGTTAAGGATTATCTCGGATTTTCCGGGAGCGAGTTCTTGCACGAGATGGTGCAGGGATATCTTGGCTGCAATTATCCAGAGCCAGTGAGAATGCTAAAATTGGGTGAGAAAATCGTTGAAAGATATCTTCTCAAAGAAATGGGTGCAGGACACGATTTAGTAGGGGTAACTGATCTTTTTGCAGTGGAGGGCGGTACCGCGGCCATGACATATTTATTTGAATCATTGAAATCCAATTTCCTGCTAAATGAGGGTGATAAAATAGCCCTTGCAGTGCCAATATTCTCTCCGTATCTTGAAATTCCAAAGCTGGATACTTATCGCTTTGAAATAGTGGAGATTTTCGCCGATGAGGAGCAGGGATTTCAAATACCCGAAAGTGAGTTGGAGAAACTTCTTGACCACGGGATAAAGGCGTTTTTCATGGTAAACCCTGGCAATCCCACTTCTGTGAAAGCTAATTCACGCACTTTAAGCAAATTAAAAGAAATTGTGGAGAAAAAGCGCAGAGACTTAATCATCATTACCGATGATGTGTATGGTACTTTTGCTGATAATTTCAAATCTGTTTATGCTGTGCTTCCGCACAACACCATTTTGGTTTACTCCTTCTCCAAGTACTTCGGCGCCACGGGTTGGCGCCTTGGCGTGATTGGGATGCACGAGCACAATGTTGTGGATCGCCTTATAAGAAAATTGCCAGATGATATTCAGCAGGAATTGAATGATCGATACTCTCCCGTGACACCAGAACCAAGAAAGCTGAAATTCATAGACCGTATTGTGGCTGATAGCCGTACCGTAGCTTTGAGACACACAGCAGGATTGTCCACGCCTCAGCAGGTTCAGATGGTGCTCTTTGCTCTTTATGCACTTATGGACGAAGAGGAAAAATACAAGAGAGCGGCAAAGCGTGTGATTAGGAGGAGATACAAAGCGCTTTATCGTGGCCTTGGTGTGGAGCAGCCAACTGATGAAAATAACGCATACTACTACACGCTCATAGACGCTGAGAAACTTGGTGAGCAGCTTTACGGCCGTGATTTTGCAAGGTGGTTTGTTGAGAAGATTCCGCCCGGAGAGTTCATAGTGCATTTGGCAGAGTACGCACACGTGGTTCTTCTTCCCGGCAAAGGATTTGATGCAAAGCACCCCTCTGCTCGCGTGTCTCTTGCAAACCTGCGCGAGGTGGATTACCTTAAAATTGGACAAACAATAAGAAAATTACTGGATAGATATCACAAGGAGTACATGAAAGAAAGAGCTCAGAAGTAAAGCTCGGAACTTATCCTTGGAAGCATTGCCATAAGTACCGCCTGTGCGTTGAACTCGTCGCGGTTTATCAGACCTTTGCTCAAAAACCCTATTGCTCCCATCTTTTTCTTTATTTCTTTGATTCCCGATACTTTTTCCATTGCCTCACCGACTTCCATGCCCTCTCTGACCATGTCCATTATTTCCGGCGGGTAAGTGAATCCACCGGAGTGACCAAGCGTCATTCTTCCGTACTTGTCGATGATTGCACAGTACGCTCGGTCTAAGTAATTATCTATTAGTTTCTCGTAAAAGAGCCCTGCTTCTATGCCCACCGCGTAATCCATGCCATTTATTTTTTTTGCCCTGTTAATCGCTCCCTGTACTGTTTCGTCGCCAAACGGCTGGGGGGGAACTCCTGAATCCACCGCTACCGGTATGTATTCTATTTCAAACTTGAAAATTCGGGAAAAAACCATCTGGACAGCTTTGATTTTTGACGGGTTCTCCGAGCCAATGCCTACCCTCATTGGTTTTAATCTCTTGCCTTCCTCGTCTATCTCTCCTGTCCTAATTCTTCTCGAAGATATGGGCATGAGGTCTTCTGCCACAATAATGGGTATGTGCACGATTTTCATCTTTTTCAGGCCTCTTTTTTTTCGCTCTTCATTTATTTTCTCTGCATTTTCCATTGTTTCTGAAGAGACCACAATTGCATCAAAATCCTCTTCAAGCGTTGGCCCATAAATGTCCTTGATTTTGACAATCTTGTATTTTTTCCCTAATCTCTGCACGTATTTTTCTACTATTTTGGCTCTTTCTTCGTAGCTCCTGCTCACACCTTTTTTGAATCCATCTGCAGTTATGCCAATGGTTACCTCTGAACCTATTTCAAATGCTTTGTTTATTAGGGCGCGATGTGCCTTGTGGAGAAACTCGAATGTACCTCCAAGCACGACCTTCATAGTCCTCCGCCCATGCCCACAAATAGCAGGACTATCAGAATTGCCATGAATGCCATCCATACGTAAAGATTAATTTTCTTCTTTTTTAGCATGGCGTTCCACTGCTCCTCACATTTCTTAGAGCAAAACGTCTTGTCAGGTGGAATGGCTATGCCGCAGTTGAGGCAGTGCTTGTGCGGTGTAATGCTCTTTTTTTCCTCTTTTAGATTTTCAACTTCTCTTTTTAATAGCGTAAGCTCTTCCATGATCTTCTTTTCATCCATATTGGTACATTTATCCCTGCGATTTATAGTTTGCCTTCACAGTTTTTCGTAGTATGGTGATTCGATGACCTTCCTGTTTATATCATCGTCGCTTAGCTCGCATATTTCGTCCAGTATTTTGTTGATTTTGCTCTTTATCTCTTCCGGTAAATTAATTTCGATGTTCTCGTTTTTCAGTTTCATGTATTTTCCGTTCTCATCTTCAACCTTCTCCACGTCCAATGACTTTATCGTTGCGGGTATTTTCTCGCTGTAAAAACCGTACTGCATCTTCTTGTAGTCAAAGTCGGTCAATTTTTTTCCTTTTTCTTTCAGATACTCGATGTCCAATAGTGCCGCAATTCTCGACACATAGTAAGAATGCAGGCCTCCGCACTCTTTCAGCATGTACGCGATTATTTCTTTTTCGTACATCACAACCACCCCTTAACCACGTCTGCAATTTCTTTAATAGCCTTACTTGCCTTGGAATCGGGAGCAAATTCAACCAGCGGCATCATGGCATTGAGCGCCTTGGGCACCGATGAATCGTATGGTACGCGGCCAATGATCTCAATATTGTTTTCCTTTGCGAATTCTTCCAATCCATTATAGCCTTCGTTGAGCCCGTATTTGTTGATAATCATCTTTGTTTCGATACCAAAATGCTTCGCTAACCCGTGCATTCTCTTCATATCGCTCAAGCTCGAAGGGGTCGGTTCACCTACCAGAATTACTAAATTCGCACCACTCACGGAAGAAATTACCTGGCACCCTATACCCGCTGCTGCGTCCACTATAATGTGGTCAATTTCTCCTTTATCTCTCCATCCCCTTGCAATCTTTTTCTCTTCGGTAACCAATTTCCCGCTGTTGGGCTTCCCAACATCTAACTCTGCGCTGACCAGAGGGCCGTACCTTGTTTTTCCTGTTCTCAACCATCCAGAAATCGCATCGCTTATGGTTATTGCATCCACGGGGCAAACTGCCTTGCAGGCACCGCAACCCTCGCAGAGATATTGTTTTATTCTGCGATGTCCATCCACATAAATAGCCTCGTAAACGCATACATTGTCGCAAAGACCGCAGTTTATGCACGAGTCGCTGATCTCGGCGGTTTTTGCATCGGAAAATTCCTCTTCCCAATCCCACTCGCGAACATTGAATATTATGTGAAGGTTTGGCGCCTCGGCGTCCGCATCAACTGCACCGAGCCTAAAGTCTTTGCTGAGAAGTGAAATTAATGAGCCCGTAATTGTGCTTTTTCCAACCCCTCCTTTGCCACTTGCAATCACTATTTCCATTCACATCACCTCCTCTACTCTTTTAACGATACTGTCAAAAATCTTTGCAGCTTCCCCGTCTGGGTATTTTTCAACTACGGGAACTCCAGATACGTAACTGTCCAAGATCTCTTTATTCATGGGGATCTCTGCGATTATTTCTGCGCCGTATTTCTCGGCTATTTCTCTATGTTTCTCCGTGCTTCCCAAATCGCTGCGGTTTATCACGAGCCACGCTTTTAGGTCCAATTTTTTAAGCAGCTTGAGAATCATCTCCAGGTCGTGCTCCCCAAGAGGAGTGGGTTCGGATACTGCAATCACAATCTTTGAGTCCTCGATTGCTGCAGCCACATGATTGCCGGTGCCTGGCATTGTATCGAAAAGATGAATGTCTGCTGGGATGCTCATGGCTCGTCTCCTCGCTGCCAGAACTATTGGATATGACCTCTCTTCTCCCTCGCCCAGCAATCCTGTTACGAGCTCCAATTTATCGTGCACCTTCACGTGATAAGTATTACCGACGAACCGGTAATCGTCCAGTATTGCACCTTCTTCTGGGCAAACCAGCTGGCAGGTGCGGCACCCCGAGCAGAGAGTTGGCATGAGGAAAGGGTATCCTTCCTTGAATTTTACCAAAGCGTGCTCACTGCAGTTCTCCACGCAGAGTCCGCAGGCAGTGCATTTTTTGTAATCAAACTTAGGCTTGAACAGGTGCACATCTTCCTCCTCGCTCAGATTTGTGGAGAGAAGAATGTGGTCATCCGGACATTCCACGTCGGCGTCCACGAGGACCACATGGTATTTTTTAGAAAGGGCCCAAGCAAGATTGGTAGCTACCGTACTTTTACCGGTGCCTCCTTTACCGCCGGTGACCGTGAGCTTCATGGTACTCACCATCCGCCGCGTCCCATACCACGTCCTCTACCTCTGCCCATACCTCGACCTCCTCCCATGCCTCTGCCACCGCCCATGCCACGGCCGGCACCCATGCCGCCCTGAGGGTTTATTTCTGGGAGCTCTCCACGTATTAGTTTCTGTACTGCGTCTCCAATTCTCATCCCCGGCGCAGCGTACATTCTCACGCCTCCCATGCGGAACACCTCTCCTGAATTTGGCCCGATTGAACTTGAAATCACCGCGTTGCATCCCTCGTTTATAACGGTTTGCGCCGCCTGAATTCCCGCGCCCCCAGACGCTTGCGCTCCGGGATTTGTAATCACGTAAACGTTTTTTATCTCTGTGCCATCCACCTCCACGACAGTGAATGCTGAGCACCTTCCGAACACGGAGCTTACCATATCCTCAAGTCCGCCATTTGTTTCCGATGCAATGCAAATCTTCATATCAATCACCGCAGTGCGCATATCTGTGCAAGATAAAAAGGTTTTTGGACACAAATGTGCAATCACTCGTCATCGCTCTGTGCCAGAGCTTTCAATCTTGATATGCCGTCGATTTCTTTTATGGTTTCGACTACTTTTTCAGGTACCAGATGCTCCCAGTTCTCTCCTAACATTATGCGCCTGCGCACCTCCTTGCCCGAGTACTTGGAGCGGTCGTAAAAAGGCGGGGTTTCTACCTTGTATCCCCTCTCGTAGAACAGGCGCTTTGTGAGCGGGTTGTTGGCAAAAACCACGTCGAATGGAGGTGCTATTGACTCCACGTGGGATACCCATATGGAGTTACGGTGCAGGTCTTCAATTGGCACTAAATAGTAGTTGTGTATCCCTGCATCTTCCAGGCTCCTGGAAATCATGAGATGGCGCTCCCCAGCTGTAAAAGGGTCGTTAATCGTGTGCGAGTACTGAGCGCTTCCTATTCCTATTATTAGCGCCCGGTATTTTGAAACTATGTACTTTACCACTTCCATGTGCCCGTTGTGAAATGGCTGGAACCTACCTATAAGCAATGCTCTCATAACCCCGTGTATGCGGTGCTTGAAATAAATGTTTCCCTAAATGAATTAGAGCTTGTTTTTGAATGTTCGGAGTGAGATTTATATAATATCAGTGTCTCCTTTTCTTGATGAGGGTGCTGTTAAGATTTGAATCGGTGAGGCATGTTCCTTTTAGCAAGATAAACAAGCACACCATACAGGGTATGCTTTACTCATTTCTCAAGGGTACAAAGTACGAGGAGTTGCACAGAAAGAGAGGATTCAAATTTTTCTCGTTTTCCGACATTTTTCCCGCTAACGATTTTTACCCTGGGAAGAGAAAAACGCTGATAGTGTCATCGCCGAACTATGGTCTAATAAACACTTGGTATCACCAATTCAAGAAAAACAGGTATTTGTATCTCTCGGATGAGGCATTTAAAATAGACGAAGTGAAAAAATTCAGTTTGCCGCTAAAAAATGTTTTCGAGACTGGCAGTCCTGTGGTTCTTTACAAAGATAATACTCGAGGTACATATGTTTCTTTCAAGAGAAACGATGATTTGCGCTTTTTTCTCAATCGCCTGAGAGAAAATGCTGTTAAGAAATACAACGCTTTCTACGATGATGAATTTGAGATGGAAGAGCCGCTCTTCGATGCGCTGCAATTCCGAAAAGAAGTTGTGGTTAGTCTAAAAAAGGATGAAGATGAATTTGCTATAATTGGCTCAATATGGAAATCTATGAAAAAGTTATATATTGATAAAGGTGATAGAAAGTTTTATAAGTTTCTAATGGATACTGGCTTGGGGGAGAAGAACTCTCTCGGATTTGGTTTTGTGAATCCCAAGAAGGAGGGAAAGTAATGGAAAATATGAAAATGTACAAAAAGCGGGATTTCATATACAACAACGGGCTCGTGAATGCCTTCATGTACTTGGAAAATGACGAAGAAGTAGAGGTTGATTACATTGATGACTACCATATTGTTTGGCGTGGGATTAAGGTGTCACTTGAGGCCGATGGGCTAACATTTTATGCAGATGAGAAAGAATTACTTCAGGTTTACAAGTTTCTGATTGGCAACTATTATGAGGAGATAATGGAAAAAACTAAAAACAAGAGGTTGTATGTTTCTGAAGATTTGAGTGATGTGATAGAAGGTAAAAAAGTGAATTTAAAGCCATTTGCTATGCGAAGTGAAAGGATGAAAGATTTACAAAAAAGATATGCCGTTGAGAAATTAAATGACACAAAATTCTCCGAGCTTTTAGAAATTTATGAACAAAAGGTAAACACGGGGTATCTTAATAAAGGACAGTTCTGGTATGGTAACAAGAATAAAAGAATGGTGTTAGTAGATTTGCCGTTAGAAAAGATAAAAGAAAGGCTTTCTAACTATGTCTCTGATGTTAAAGAAGGTAAAGAAAAATGTACCATTTGTGGTTCTTCGTACACAATTAAAGTTACTGAAAAAGGAAATGAGCAAATATCCATCGACTCTACGAACATGATATACGATTTTGGAAATTCCACACCTGTGAATAGAGATCATAGGTTAAATTATAAGCAGCCGTTGTGCTTTATGTGTGATTTGTTTTATAAACTCGGAATGTTGAATAACTACTTCTATAGGGCTTCCGTGTTTATGTTTGATAGCTACTCACTTAGAGTTCTCAAAAAAATAAAAGAAAAACTTGGCATTAATAATGATTATGTGCCTGTTAAAAATGAAAACATAAAAACAAACATGAGCGGCATGTCCGAAATATATATGAATAAGAAGCACTCTCAGATTTTGGGTGTTGTATATTTCACTTACAAAAGAGTAAAAGATAAGGGAAATTTGATATGGGATATCGGTAATTCCACACTGATTAAATTTGATGTTGATCCTAATTTTATTGATAACTCTGTGTTTTATAACAAACTTTCTCAAGAGTTTAGATTTTTAGAGAATTTAGAAAAAAATAAACTTTGCTGTGTTCCAGATGGTTTTTTTGAAAATTTCATGAGATATACATACTATGCGGTGAAAAATAAAAATGAGCATAAGGCAATTTATGAGGATATCTCAAAAAACATATTGGCTCTCTTCCCTATTGAGCATATGATATTTGAGGCCTCATATGTTCATTTTACAAAAGAAAATGGCTCTCATATTAAAAATTACAAAGAGCTAAGGAAATTTTTGAAAATATACAAAAATGTGAGAGGTGATGAAAGTATGGAATATGAAAAGATTTTGGATATGTGCTACGCACTTGGAGACAGAATAGGATACTATGCAGCGGAAGTGGATGAGAAAAACTTGGTGTACCAGATACGAGAGATAGGAAACTTGGATAAGTTGGTGGAATTTTTCAGAGAATTTGAATATTCGGTGCTAAAAAATGACAGGGGCGACATACTTAACAAAGTGGATGAAACGACGGATAAAAAGTATTCAGAGCTTATTGAAGAAATACTCCGGCTGGCAGAAGATAGAAAGACCATACCTTTGATGAGGGATCTTTTAGGTATTTTTGCGGTGCAGAAATATATGGCCACTAAATATGCAAAGTCTAAATCGGAAGGAGGTAATTAAAATGGGAAAGATGTTTGTAGATGTTGGATATATAATGAAAGTGAACATAAACAACCTGAACAGCAGTGAAAATCCTGGAAACTTGGTATTGCTGAAGAAGTTGCAGAACATGAACGGGGAATACTTTGCCTATGTGTCGGGGCAGGCGTTCAGATATTATCTGAAGCAGACGTTGATGCAGATGGGTGTGGAACTCACCAAGCTTGATAACAAAGGAGAGTTTATAATAGATGATAGCGCACCTAAATTAGAGAAAGAAAGATACAGGTATATTCTTCAAAACCACATGGATTTGGATTTGTTCGGTTTTATGGAAGCGAAAAAGGGCAGCGAAAAGATGGCACTTCGGCGCTGGTCTCCTGTGAAAGTGTCACCGCTTATCAGCGTATTTCCATGGAAGGGCGAGACAGATTTGCTCACTCAGAAAAAAGAAGGACGTGGTGAAATGGTGAAGGTTGAAGTAAATGCCTTCAATTTCATGCGGGGAACGATGATAATAAATGTTGACGAAGTTGGTAGCTATGTAGATGATTTGAACTGGGAGATTGAAGATGTTATCGGCCCGGAGGAGAGGAAAGAGAGAATAGGAAAATTATTAGATGCAATCAAAAATCTAAACGGTGGCGGAAAAATTGCGAGATTGCTTGATGACTTGACACCTAAATTCATCATAATTGCAAAGCAAAGCGCAGCCACGCCGATATTTCTGAACTCTCTGGATGTGAGCGAAGATAATGGGCTAGACGTGGGACTAATTAGGGAGACGCTCTCCAACTATGATGATATAATCGAGGATTATGTGATTGGCCTAAGGGAAGGAGTATTCGCCAATGAACAAGAGATTAGAGAAACATATGGAGAAAAAGTGGAATCAGTGAAGGGTGCAATAGAGACCGCAAAGAGCTGGCTATAAGCGAAGTGATGCTCCATGGAAGCGATTCGATTTACAGCAGAAGGCATGGCAAACTCATTCAGAAGGATTGAAACGGCAAGTTTCCAGAACACTGAATTGACTCCGAAAAAGACGCACATAGCGGGATTGCTCACAAACATAATGGGAAAAACAGAGAATTTCTATTATTCTTTTTTACCCAAACTCAAAGTTGCCGTATTGCCCATGAGCATAGAAGATATTTTTGTTGACATGTGGCAATACAAGAAGTGGAAGTCATCTAACTATGGTAGAGCAGTAGTCAACAGAGAAAAGTTATACAAGGCAAAATACGAGATTTACATTGTTGTGCCTGATGAATTAAAAGAAGAGGTTCATACTGCTCTCTTATATCCACAAAGACCTCCTTCGCTGGGGATGGACGATGAACTGGTGAGCATTGGTGGAGTGAAGTACGTAGAATTAAGCGAATTAAATAAAGAAAAAGTAAATGTGCATAGCATATTTCCTGAAGATTGGGTGGCGGATTATTCGTTTCATCCGGGGAAAACCGGGCTCATAATTCCACCAAGAACGTCAGTTTCTAATTTGGAATTTGAAATGGGACCACCAAGAAAGGCAAAGCACGTTTTGCGCATCGTCGAGTTTTTCGGAGGGTATTGCTCCGTAACCCCAAAAGATGATTTAAATGTATATTCTACAGGATATAAGAACGTTGTGATGTGGTAAGATATGGCAGGTTTGGTGTCTTTAAAGGAGAGATATGGAAAAGATGAGATATCCGCCAAGCCAAGTGGTGAGTCTCTGGAAGATCATACTGCCAAATGTTTGTACGCGTACGCGGAATTTAGAAATAAAAACAGTGAAATTTTTGAAAGCTTTTATGAGAGTGTAACAACTAAAAAAGAGAAATATAAGAATATTACTCCAGAATTGTTGGATGATATTATTTTTTTCTCAATATTTCTACATGATGTTGGTAAAGCAACTGTGGAGTTTTACGAAGATAAACAGATGGGAGGGAAGAGCTCGTATCATCCTCTTTATGCGTTGTATTTTTTAAATGGTTTAGAAAATTATGGAATAGGAATAAAATACAAAAGCAAAATGATTAATTTAGTGGCTGCAGCAGTGATTTCCCATCATTCTCTACTCTACGAAGATTTATATAGTAAACTTGCAGGAGTGGAGAACCCAACTTTTTTTGAGGAGGTTTTTGAGTTTTTAGATAAGTACAAAATGTATTATGAAAAAATAGTTGGTAGGGAATGCCCGTATGAAATAGATTTTAGAGGTTTATTTGAAAAAAATAAAAATAGGAAACTAATAACATTTTTGCACGTAGATGGGATGGAGGATGGGCTAATTGATTTTTTCAATTTTATGAAAGGTATTAAAAATTCTAAAGATAAGAAAATGATGAGGGATATTTTCTCTTTTGTAAATGGCAATCTTGTAAGGGCGGATTGGATTGCAAGTGGAATGGATGAAAAACTCTACAATGAAAGCAAAGAATTTTACAAAGAGAGCCTTATAGAAAAATTAAAAGAAAGGGCTTTGGAAAAGGGAATAATAAAAAAACCAGATGATTTCTCTCTTAAAAATTTTCAGGAAGATGCTTCCGAGTCACACAATAATGCCCTGATTCTAATCCCGACAGGAGAAGGCAAGACGGAGGCCGCTTTGCTATGGGCGTTAAATAATCTTAGAAATGAATATACAAGGATTATTTACACCATGCCAACTCAAACCACCAGCAATGCCCTTTACAATAGGTTCGTTAAATATTTTGGAGATGAGAACGTTGGATTAGTGCACAGCACTGCTCCTCTGGTATTAGAGGAGAACTGGGATATGGAAAAAAATGAACTTGCAAAGGAAATATTGACCATGCGTATTTTTTCCAAACCGATAACCGTGTCCACACTCGACTCTTTTCTTCTTCCGTTCTTAAACGTGAGAAAGTGGACTTTAACAAATCTTTATTTTAGAAACTCTCTATTAATAATAGATGAGATACATTCCTATGACCCAAAAATGTTAGGTATGTTAAAAAAAGTTTTAGAAATTTTTGTAAATGAATACCACAACAAAGTGTGCATAATGAGCGCAACTGTTCCCGAGCATTTGAAGGAGAATCTGCTTAAGGATTTTAATTTTAAAGAAATAACTGAGAGTTCGTTATTTGATAAATCTCCTGTAGAGATTAAGAAAGAAGATAAGGGTATTTTAGAAGACATTGGTATGATGATAGAAGATTTCAAGAATAATAAGAGGGTTTTGGTTGTGGCAAACACTGTTAAAAAGGCAATAGAAATATACGATGAATTAAAAAAGAGGGGGATATTCAAAAGAACCACAGGATATTTAAAGAATGGTGAAACATACAATCCTGATGCAGATCTGATTCTTTATCACTCTCAATTCATAAAACGACACAGGGAGTTAAAGGAAAGAGAAATATTGGAAAAAGAAAAATGGAAAGACAAAGGATTAATTTTAGTGGCCACGCAGGTAGTGGAGATTAGCTTGGATATAGATTTCGATGTGCTATATACCGAGATCGCACCCATCGATGCTTTAATTCAAAGGATAGGTAGGGTTAACAGGAAAAAGAGAAAAAAAGAATCAGTTGCACGAGTATACACTGAACTGGATGTTCATAAGAAAGAGAAGTGGCAGTATCCGTATCCAAGGAGCGTTTTGGACATAACCAAAGAAGAGATGAAAACAGGATTGCCAAGTTTAAAGGAGTTAAGTTTAAATTTAATTGAGATTTATGAAAAATGGCTGGGTATCCCCCAAGTAAAAAGGGATTTTGAGGAAAAATTTAGAGAAGAAGGCTACAGGAAGATTGAAAAAATAACAAACCAGTACTGTTGCTATCAAATAAGATTTGGAAAAATAGATGATGACGAGATTTTGGAGATGTTAAATCTTAGGGATATAGACAAATCTCTGGTGAAAATCTCGATAATTCCAAAAGTTGCAATGGAAAAAGGAGATGAAATTGATTACTGGAATTCCGTTGACATATACAAGTGGATATTCAAAAAATTCAAAGATAACAATTTGGTTAAAATCGATGAAGGAAAGTATCCGATAATTGAATGCGATAATTGTTATAATTACGAGTTCGGATTTCATCCAGATTTGAAAAATTTATGGGATAATGTGTGGTGACCTTATGAAAATCACCGGCGTGATGGTTCAGTACTACGTGGCGTGCAAGCGGGAGCTATGGTTCTATTTGAATCAAATTAATATGAATTACGAAGATGAAAACATAATTCTGGGAAGGCACATACACAAAGAGAGCTATAAAAGGGAGAAAAAGAACATACTGATCGATGAGACTATTGCTTTGGATTATGTGAAAAACGAGAACGGAGTTACAGTATTTGAAATCAAGAAATCCTCAAAGTTAGAGGAGCCTGTGAGATATCAGCTATATTACTATCTCTATTACCTCAAAAAAGAGAAGGGCATTGAGGCGAAAGGGCGATTGGTTTATCCTAAGGAGAGAAAAACTGAAGATCTGGAATTAACTCCAGAAATTGAGGGGGAAATAGAGAATATAATTGGCGGGATTGAAGAGGTGGCAAAGATGGAAAAACCACCGGAGGCGAAGAGAAAACCATACTGCAAAAGGTGCTCGTATTACGAACTCTGCTGGGTGTGATACCATGAAAAAGCCGTTATATTTAACGCAAGAGGGAATTGTAAAGAAGGAAGGGAATACGATATACTTCGTGAACAAGGAGATGAAAAGGGCGATGCCCGTGGAAGACATAAGCGAAATAAATTGCATGGCGCGAATCACCGTGAGATCTGGGGCCGCCTATTACCTCATGAAACTTGGCATACCTGTTCATTTTTTCAACAAGTATGGTTATTACGCAGGCTCTCTTTATCCTCGTGAGCAGCTCAACTCGGGACTGGTGATAGTTAAGCAAGTTGAGCATTACCTTGATAATGAGAAGAGAATGTACATTGCAAAAGAAATTGTTGGTGGAATAAAGGACAACGTGCTCAAAAATCTCAAATATTACAGAAAAAGAGGGAAAGATGTAGATGAATACATATCAAAAATAGAAGATGTAGAAGTTGAAGGTCAATCGGTGATGGATATTATGAACAGGGAAGCACAGATTTGGTCTCATTATTACAAAAGTTTTAACTCTTTTATTCGCGGGTTTAAAATGGAAAAAAGAGAGTATCACCCACCAGGAGATGAGTTAAACGCTTTAATTTCTTATGGCAATTCCCTGCTTTACACGGCCACACTCACGGAGATATACAACACATACTTGCACCCTTCTATTAGTTATCTTCACGAGCCATCTGAGCGTAGGTTCTCACTCGCACTCGATCTTGCGGACATATTCAAGCCAGTAATAGTGGAGCGGGTCATATTCACCGTGATAAACAACGGCATAATTAAAAAGAGTGATTTTAATAAAGATCTGGGCTACTATCTTAAAGATTCTGCAAAGCGCAAATTTTTGCAGGTCTATGATGAGAAAATGAAGACCACAATAATGCACAAACAGCTTCATCGGAAGGTGAGCTATCGGAGATTGCTGAGATTGGAAGCATACAAATTAGTGAAGCATGTGCTGGGTGATAAAAAATATAGAAGTTTCAGGATGTGGTGGTGATGTACGTCGTACTTGTTTACGACATAGACGAAAGCAGGGTAAACAAAGTAAACAAGTTCCTGAAAAGATATTTGCACTGGATTCAAAATTCCGTTTTTGAAGGCGAGCTTACCAACAGTCAGTATTCTATAATGGTTGATGATTTAAAGGAGATAATTGAAGAGGAAGAAGATTCTATAATAATATATCGTTGCTCGAGTGAAAAAGCAATAAAAAGAATAACGATAGGGGTGGAGAAGAACAGGACTGAGATGATAATATAGAATATATGCGCGACGTGTATGTGCTTTTGCTTTGACTCCTTCAAGTTCTTCTCCAATATATGCTGAAAAATGTGAAAAAATGCCTATTTTATATTAGAAGTTTTCCAAAACACGATGCACACACCTCTTTTGAAATCAAAAACCACCGTGTCCGCCTTGTCTCTGACATTGTTCATGAAGGTGAGCAAATCCATGCTTCCGTCTTTGGCTATTATTTTTTGATAGTGTGCATCGTACAGCACTACATCCACGCTGTTGATTTTTCCTTCCTTGCCAACATCTTCTTTGATTAGTTCGTTTGGTGGCTCTTCTCTGACCTCAATCTCGGTATTTGCCCCTATTTGAAGTACTTTTTTTGCCGGCACAGTCTTAACAACTTTGAAAAGCATGCTCTCTCTGCCACTAATGGTAAGGTTCGGAACGACTATTTCATTACCTTCTATAAGAGGCCTCTTCAACATACTTTTCTTTACAAATTCACCAATGTCCTCGCTAAACATCAACCTCTGATTCTTTCCTATAAGGGGAGCCAAAACAATTTTCATTGCCTCTTCTGGATTTGCCTTCTTTACCTTTACTTCATCACCTACTGCGACCTTTGCATTTTTTCTGATATACGCATCTATTCTGATTATGCCCCTATCTTCATCTTCCTGCTTTGCTTTAAACACACGTGCTGCGGTGGTTCTCTTTCCAGTGATCTCAATTACATCTCCTATTTCCATGTTCAGTTTTTCACGGCTTTTTGAGTCCAAACGTGCCCTGCCAAGCCCAATATCCATAGGTGGCGCCTCTGCCACTTTAAGTATTATCTCATTCATATTTTCACCCATAGGGGTTGCTGTTATATATTTTATACTCTCTGTTTTACCATGATGTGGCTGTAGGGTATTGAACACTTTCTCTTTCCAATGGTGGAAAAATTAATATTCTCCAAATATATACAATATTCATGAAATGGAGGTGGCTTGCAGTAGGTATATTGGTGTTTATGCTGTTCAGCTCTATGAGTGTGGGAATACACGGGATAAATGCACACGAGAATTTGTATGAAAGAAATGCGGGTACTTTTGGACAGGTTGTGGATATTGACGGCGTGAGATACAATGCACACGATGTTATAAGAATAAACAATGATACCGATTTTGCAAAACAAGCTTCCGTAAATGGCTGGCCGGGAGACGGCACGCAGGGAAATCCGTACATAATTTCCGGGTACGATATAGATGCGCACGGGGCGGGAGACGCAATATACATTGGAAATACCACGGTATATTTCATCATAAAAAATTCTTACATGCACAACACTTCTCCCGTGTCAAATCCCTATTTCGGTGGATTGGGTATAGAACTTTATAATGTGACAAATGGTGTTATCGAGAACAATACATGCAGTGAGAATTTAATTGGAATATTATTTGATGAATCAAGCAACAGCACCATATCTAATAACTCTTGTTACAAAAACATGGCGGGAATGGAGTTTTATTCAAGCTCTAACAACAATACCGTAACAAACAACACGTGCAATAACAACAGTCTCAACGGGATAATACTGGAGTCCTCAAGTGATGATGTTTTATCCAGCAACACATGCCTGCACAACGGTTACAATGGAATATTCCTGGATTTTTCGGGTAACAGTACCCTGCATAACAATACGTGCAGTTATAACAATGTGGGCTTATACATATATTCTTCAAGCATGAATGAAGTTTACAGCAATGTATTCGTAAACAACACCGGCTATGGGGTACATATAGTATCTGGTTCAAAAAATCTCATCTACAAAAACGCTTTCTTTTACAACAACGGCACTGGTGACAAGTTCAATAGCGCGTACATTCAAGCGGATGATGACGGTTCAAACAATTCATGGAATACAACCGGTGGAATCGGCAATTACTGGCGTGACTGGGCAAACAACAACGATACGAATTATCACGGGGACGTTGTGAAGTGGCCGTACAGGACATCTGGTTCTGCAGGTGCGGAGGATTACTATCCCCTGAAAAACACAACGGTCAAATTACCCCCTCTGGCGCCAAGAGACTTAAATTTTACCGTGGGAAATGGCTATGTGTATTTAACATGGAAAGCTCCCCGTGGAAACGGCACTTCACCGATAACTTACTATCGTGTATATCGCAACGGTGTTTTACTTGCCTCAGTCTCCGTGTCCCAGCTCTATTACAATGATACCGACGTGGTTGGGGGGCAAACTTACATGTACTATGTAACCGCGGTTAGCTCAGCAGGAGAAAGCGATAAGAGCAACGAAGTAAGCGCGACTCCAGGCGGGGAAGTGCCAGAGCTACAGGTGTTCATGTTGCCGGTAATTGCCCTGATGCTTGTGTTGTGGGTTTTGAAAATACGCAGGAGAAATTGAAAATCACAAGGTTAAAAATGCACAATGCCCTGGCAAATCATATTCTTGTATTTTTTTGATTTTGTTTCTTAGTGTGCGTTATTAGACGTGATTTTGATTATTTTCCACAAAATACCACGTTTAAAAACATGACATTTTTCCTTCCACTGCCTTAACCGCCTGGAGAAGTGAAAGTATGTTCACTTCAAATTTCAGCTTGCTGTTCATAAGGAAATTGAGCAGGTTCTCGGAGGGTATCTCCAAAACTTCTATATCTTCTAAAGGCTCTAAATCTCTTTTTCCGCCTTTGACAACGTTCGGGGCGTAGTAGTAATAGGTAACCATGTCTGTTAGCCCCGGGCAAACGTATCCCGTGAACAGAAATTTCAATTCTTTGGCAACGTACCCTGTTTCTTCTTCAAGCTCCCGCCTTGCGCTTTGCTCAGGAATTTCGCCATCTTCAACCAGGCCAGAGGGAAGCCCGAGTATGTAGTCCCGTACAGGATACCTGTATTGCTTCTCAACCACTACCTTTCCATCTTTAGTTAGCGGAAGCACAACCACGCTCTTTTTGTAATTTTTCACCTGTACCCATTCCCAAGCCCCTTTAGAGTTCCTTACCTTTTTTAATTTTAGAAATTCCCCGCCACACACTTTTTCTTCCTTCATTCTGCCATCTCCGAGACTGAATCGGGGAATCGGATATTTAACTTTCTCCACGTTTCCACACCACATGGTATATCTAAAATACTCTTCTAAAAAATCTAATAAATTATTTTTCCACCGTATTTCTTGACTGTTCTCTCAATATGGGGTATCTTAAACCCTTGCACGTAATAAACCCAGGGCCTTATTTTTCTCGCCCCTATCTTGTTTACAAGTCCACTGTGGCTTTTGTTTTTTCCCCTCACGCCTTCTAATTCAACCCTCAGCTTCTCTCTCTGCTTTGGCTCAGATGGGGGTTCTATAACCACTATCTTTTCCCTGAACTGCTCCGCGTAAAGCAACCCTTTACACTTTTCCAGTTCCCACTCGCCAGGATTCTTTTTAATCTTAATATAATGGGGATACTTTGAGACCTCTGAGTAAATTTCTTCTGAGCCATTGAGTTTGTTTCTCTCCTTGAAAATAATCCAAGAGGAGAAGAGCTTGTAATCTCCTGCCTCTTTTGCGGTTACATAAAGAACCGCCTCCACGATGATTTTCTCTCCATATTTATTTGTAAGCTCATTTGGTACGTTGAAAATGGCTAAATATTCCCCCGTGGGAAATTCGGAATTGTCAGTATTAATCAATATCTTCACGTTGCTCAGGACTGGAATTATCTTTCCCAGCTCTATCTCCACTAAATTTCACCTCCTGTGCCATTGCGAAACTGTCAATTCTCTCCTTTATGACTTTTAATTTTTCGGACCCGAACATGTTTTTGATGTCTTCTTCGCATTCTTTTAGATATTCTTTTGTTTTATCCACAGGTATTGCCCTTTTTAGATATTCTGTCAGGTTAGTTACATCGCGGTATATTGCCTGCGATATCAATATTCCTGGCGCTTCCATTACTCTAATATCGCTCACTTCTTTCCAGTGTTTGTAAAGAGGTGCAGGAATGTAAGTATTTGCCATGGTATTTGACAGAATTTCCACGGGTATATTGTCTATGTAAACCGCGTTAGTAAAAGAGTAGTGCACGATGTTCCACCCCTTCTCCATAAGCTTGTCAGCAACTTCAAAGGAATCTATGTCCGGGGCGAAAATATCAATGTCTTTTGTCACGTAAATGTGCTTCCAGTCAAGATGGCCCAACAGTACGTATCCAAACGAGCCCACAACAACCGGCCACTCCCCTGCAATGGAATTTATATCCTCGCAGATCTCCCTTAGTTTTTTTAACAGTATTTGTCTCATGGCCTCTCATATGTAAAAATTGCATATATCTCTTTTGAACATATTTATTAAAAACCTAAATTTTATGGTTAATTAGCTTGTGCTATTCCTGTTAACCGTTCCATTTAATTTGATTTTATTAATAAATAATGGCTTTGGTCGGTAAGGGTTTATAAATGAATTGCAGAATTGGAGGGTGACTCATTATTTCAAGTGCAAAATTTTTTTAAGGATAAGTCATATACCTATTCTGTAAATCGGGTTTCAGGAGAACTTAGTAGTATGGAAATTAGTTATCACCTGTTATATAGGAGTTTATCTCATCAGGTTTCAGGAGAACTTAGTAGTATGGAAATCATGATAATTATATTCAGTTGAATATGGTATCATAGTTTCAGGAGAACTTAGTAGTATGGAAATTAGTAAACTCGCAAAAAAGAGATGGGATAAATACAAGTTTCAGGAGAACTTAGTAGTATGGAAATTCAGGGAGTTTGCATCCCTCTCCGTTAGCTTGATTTTCCCGTTTCAGGAGAACTTAGTAGTATGGAAATAATATGCTTCTCGACGCAGAGGCGAAAGCGTGGAAGCGGTTTCAGGAGAACTTAGTAGTATGGAAATTCTTCATCTGTATCCTGTTCCTCATCCCCATATATAGTGTTTCAGGAGAACTTAGTAGTATGGAAATGCCGTGAAAAAGTAAAAAATGGCCACCCATATGAACCCGGTTTCAGGAGAACTTAGTAGTATGGAAATTCTTGCTGTATTGTTGCTATCTGTCCCGTGAGCATACTCCGTTTCAGGAGAACTTAGTAGTATGGAAATAGCGTTGACTGCATAGTCGTACAGCCAATCCCAGAAGTTTCAGGAGAACTTAGTAGTATGGAAATCTATGAATTTTTTTAGCTCCTCCTCACTTTCAAACTGTTTCAGGAGAACTTAGTAGTATGGAAATTACCATCGGTAATTTTTTCCATCGTAAAAGAACCCAGTTTCAGGAGAACTTAGTAGTATGGAAATAAGATTTATATATTTGTAATTGCGATATTTTTATACCGTTTCAGGAGAACTTAGTAGTATGGAAATTGGAATGTATACTGGGGTGATGTAAAATGCTAAGTGAAATAGTGAGTGGTATTTGCATAGTGCTCTTTATTCTGTTTGTGATATGGGGTGCCCTGCAAATGTCCAGATTTGAAATTGGGATTATCAGAAAGATTTTTGGGCGCAGGTGAATTGAAATGTTCTATCTATTTGTTTGAATTTGCCATATATCTCAATCCTCAAAAACCCTTTTATACCACACCTGTATGCAACGCATGATGCGGTACACCTCCGATGAAATCATGGCCATGTGGACTGACTTTTTCTCTCAAACGGATTATGGGAGAACTCTGCTTGACGTGCAGGAGCAATATCCAGAGTTGAAGTCTTTGTACGTGAAATTCGACGATATCGTGTCTTACAACGCGGATTTTGCTGAGGATTTTCTCGATAATCCCGAAGAGTACATTGCGATAGGAGAAAAGGCCATGAAGGTGTACTCTGAGAGCAATATTCCCGTGCACCTGCGTGTTTTTCAGATACCCGAGCACGACCGCATCAAAGAGATAAGAAAGCTCAGAACCGCTCATCTTGAGAAATTTGTAAGCATAAGGGGCATAATAAGAAGGGCCACGGAGATACGGCCAAAGCTGAAGGTGGGCGTGTTCAAGTGCAGCGACTGCGGTGGCACGACGGAAGTGGTGCAGGACGGTTCTCGTCTTACCGAGCCAGACAAGTGCGGTGTTTGCGGCAAGCCAAAGGGCAAGGTAAAGTTCAAGTTATTGCTAAAAGAATCCCATTTGGAAGATTTTCAGAGCATAGAGATACAGGACATGCCAGAGGATCTGCGTGGTGGTGAGCAGCCCCAGAGAATTGAGGCAATTCTTGAAGACGACCTTGCAGGTGCGGTGGTTCCCGGTGACCGGGTGATACTCAATGGCATACTCAAAGCGAGGGTTACCCGAATTCAAAATGTGAAAAGTACCGAGTTTGTGATGTACCTGTACGTGAATAGCGTGGATAAGGAAGAGAACGACCTTGAATCTCTTGAAGATTTGACTGAGGAGGATATAGAGGAGATAAAAGAGCTTGCACGTAGTGGAGATGTTGTTGAAAAGCTAAGGCAGTCAATAGCCCCCGCGATTTTTGATACGGGACCAATAAAAATGATAAAAGAAGCCCTCGTGCTCCAGATGTTCGGAGGAGTATCCAAGAAGATGCCTGACGGTACCAAGATACGCGGGGACATACACATCTTGCTGGTTGGTGACCCGGGAACTGCGAAGTCCCAGTTGCTGCAGAGAATGTCCCAGTTAGTGCCGCATGGAATATATACTTCAGGTAAAGGCTCATCCGCTGCAGGTTTGACTGCCACTGCCGTTCGTGATGATACTGGGCGCTGGAGCCTTGAAGCTGGAGCGCTTGTGCTCGCTGACCAGGGTCTCGCAGCGATAGACGAGATAGACAAGATGAGCGCCACTGACCGCGATTCCATTTATCAGGCTATGGAGCAGCAGATAATATCGGTCACGAAAGCGGGTATTTACGCTACGCTGATGTCTCGCTGCTCTGTTTTAGGCGCAGCCAATCCAAAGTACGGCAGGTTTGACCCTCGTGATTCTCTACCTGAGCAGATTGACTTGCCAATACCTCTATTGTCCAGGTTTGACGTGATATTCAAGATTATGGACATTCCCGATGAGACTCAGGACCGGGATATGGCCGATTACATACTCAATGTTCACCTGGTTGGTGAAAAAATTATGCTGGGGGAAGAGGACATACTTGTTGAGCAGCATACTCAGAAGATTCCCCCGGATATGATTAAAAAATATGTTAAATATGCCAAATCCTACATAGTTCCGAAGCTAAGTGATGATGCAATGCGCATAATTGAAGGCGAGTTTCTTAGAATTCGTGGAAAGTTCAAGGAAAATTACAGGGTATCCATTACTCCGAGGCAGTTAGAGGCAATGGTAAGACTTGCGGAAGCCTCCGCTCGTGCCAGGTTGAGTGATATAGTTACAGAAGAAGATGCTCAGAGAGCGGTGAGAATTGTCAGGGCGTATTTAAAGGAAGTGGCTAGCGAGGACGGTACAATGGACATAGACACAATCTACTCAGGGATATCCAAGACCAAGAGGGACAAGCTGCACATCTTGAAGGAGATTATAAGAGAGTTGGAGGAAGAGGATATTGCAACTGAGAGTGCCATTCTGAAACGTGCTGAAGAGTACGGATTGAAAGATAAAGACGAGGTTCTCAGGCTGCTGGATAAGATGCACAATTCGGGAGAGCTGTTTTTGGATAAACGCGGGGGTTATAAAATTGTCAAGTAATGACATATCCATGCGCATTTATCGCAGGCGCGGGGAAGTGGTGCTTGCAGCGTGCGACAGGGAGCTTTTAGGACAGGAATTTGAAGATGGAGATATGCAGCTACGCGTCTCTAAGAGCTTTTACTACGAATCCTACGTTTCAGAGCAGACTTTTTTAAATTCTATGAAGATTGCCACAATCGCAAATTTAACGGGAGAGAGAGTAATCGAGATAGCAATAAAAGCGGGGTACATAGATGCAGATTCGGTTATTCGTATAGCGGGGATACCTCACGCTCAAATGGTCATAATGCAGTAGCTACTCTCTCCAATCGGTGTTTATGCTCCTTATTCCTATCTTTGGTATGTATATTAGCACCCTTTTGTGTCGTGACCTGTGATAAAGCTCAAACACGCGATTCACAACTCTCTCGTTTTCTATTTCCCTTGCTATTTCCTCCTTTTTCAATCCCAGTTCTATGCCGTAAAGTACCCTGTCCAGAGTTTCGTAATCAACTCCCAATTCCTCCTCATCCACCTGTCCCGGGATAAGGTTTGCACTCGGCTTCTTTTTTATTATTTTTTCGGGGATTCCAATTTCCTTAGCCAGTTTCCTGACCTGTGTTTTGTAAAGGTCTCCAATGGGTGCCAAATCGCTTGCACCATCTCCGTACTTGGTAAAGTATCCCGTGAGAAGTTCGCTTTTGTTGCTTGTTCCCAATACAAGTCCGTTTAATTCGTTAGAAAACGAGTAGAGTATCATCATCCTTATTCTAGCCTTGGCATTTGCCACTGCTATTTTAGAAGCCACGCCTGTTTTTTCTAATAATTTCTCAAGGATGCTATCTATCCTTATTTCTCTCAGGGCTACTCCGTATTTTCCTGCCACCGTTTCAGCGTCATCTGTTTCAGTTTTTGGCGTAATTGCATCTGGCATGTGCACGGCAAGCACTTTTTCCTTTCCCAGAGCTTCTACAGCTAATGCGAGAGCCACGGAAGAATCCAATCCCCCGCTTAGCCCAATAACCATTCTTCTATCTCCCACAAAATCCTTGATGAACCTAACAATAGTTTCGTGGGCAAAGCCTGGTAACTCAACTTTCAGTCTCATTATCTTCAGGCTCCCAATCCTCCTCCCAAGGTATGTTTTCCACGATGTGCTTCATCAGGTCGTACAGGTTATCAAGGTCTTCGTCCGTACCTATTAGCACGTACTCCTCTCTGTCAGATGTGGCAATGTACCACATGTTTTCGGCATTGTCGTAGTATATTTCAATATCCTTATCATCGGGAGACCTTACTATGGAGAGTATCTCTCCCATTTTTACGGAATCTCTTATCGTGGTCATCCTACCACCTTCACCACTGCCATGAGAAACTCGTCAAACTTCTTGCTCATATCGTCAAATTTAGCTTTGATGCTCTCCAGATTATCGCTTTCATCAACCATGCTGAGCATATCGTTTAATTCGGCGATGTACTTTTTAATCTTAATCAACTCTTTTACCGCCTCTTCATCCCCGTCGTCTATTCTTGCCAGAATGTCCAGCAAAGTTTCTTCTACCTGATTGAACACGTCTTCGTAGCTCATAAAGGGTAATTTGTGGGGAGATATATAAGCATTCTCACCCTATAATTTGCATTCTGCTATTTCTTTGATTTCTGCTGCCAAATATTTAAATTGCCCAATCCATGCACCCTTGTGGAAATAAATTACTGTGCAAAGTGCAATGTACCTGTGCTTGGTGATTCCTGCGATTTGTGCAGAACGCGAGCATCCGCGAAGCTTCGCTTTCATGACATGGGCGATATAAGACCAATATCCCGATATGAACGCGAAATTTTGCTGAAGTTGGTGCCCATCAAGCAGGTTAGAGACTACCTGAGGTTTCGCCTTATTTTGGTTGCCAGGCAGCCGGGGCTGGATTACCGGCGCGATTTGTTCGTTGACGGGTTCAAGTTTGGTATTTTAGAGTATGTGAATGACGCGGGCCGATGGCGTTACAGGTTTTTGCCCACAGGTAAAGGTGCATCGCTGTTTTATGCACTTTCCGGGCACTATGATTTTGAGGTTAATGCTGCAGGGCACCTGAAGGGGAAACGCATAAACGCAAGATTTGATGGGGATTGGGCAATTTTCAGGTCTGGGGAATGTACGGGAGTTGCCGTTCACGTCTCCAAAGGCACGAAGGTACGAGATGTTTTTTGCAGGAGCGTTAAGCCAAGAAAGAGAAGCAATATAAAGGACGCCACTCGTGCGAATATATCTCATCTTGCCATGTTAGAGCGCTCCGCAGTTCATTTTATACGAAATAAAAAAGCCGATTACGTTGCCTTTTCAGGTGGAAAGGACAGCGAAGTGGCACTGTATCTTGCGCACATGGCCGGAGTGAACAGGGCCGTGTTTGCCAATACCGGCATGGAGTTTCCGGAAACCGAGCGTTTTGTTTACAATTTTGCAGATTTTCTGGGTGTCGAACTCATAGAAGTCAAGCCGAAAAGGTCTTTTTGGGATGTAGTGGACGATAAAGGAGTGCCCACCAAGGACAGCAGGTGGTGCACCCAGTACTTAAAGTTACAGCAGCTCAAAAAATTCAAGGGTACCATGGTGGATGGCTCCCGCAAGTACGAGTCCATGGCCAGGATGAACAAGTATCGGGAGGCTAAAATTGGAAATATGCGGGTGGTGTATCCCATTCTTGACTGGCTCGCCCTTGAGGTATGGCTTTACCTTCATATGAAGGGTTTGCCTTACAATCCCCTTTACGACATGGGTTACGAGAGAATTGGCTGTTTCATGTGTCCAGCCATGCTCAATTCAGAGTTTCACAATGTCAGGCGCACTCACCCGCGTCTTTACTGGAAATGGGTCAGGTATCTCAGAGAGCAGGGATACAGCGATGACGACATAATCAACGGAAAATGGCGCTGGAAGAGCATGCCTAACAAGATGAAATCGTTGTAATTTTTCAATTTTCGATAATTTTATCTGTATGATGCCTATATGTATTTATGTTGTATTCTCGATGGTACGGGTTGTTTGACCTTATATTCGCCGTGTATTTCTTCATAGTTGCAATTCTGCTTTTGCTCAACGAAATTAGGGGGAGTGACGAATCTGTCCGGAAAAGGCGTTTTCAATTGCTATCTCTTCTTCTTGTTGCCGGCTCCGCGGCGTTCTTAATTTATTATTTGAGCAAGTATTAATGCCCCGTCATAAACTTATGAGAAGTTTTAATTATGCACGTATCATGCGGGTTAGTATGAATATTCGGCAGCCCATAGTTAGCGTTTTAGGTCATGTTGATCACGGTAAGACCACTCTTTTAGATAGAATACGCGGCACGGCGGTTGTTAAGAGAGAGGCGGGAGCAATCACTCAGCATATTGGGGCCACTGAGGTACCCATAGACGATATTTACCGTATATGCGGTCCGCTTATGAAAGGAAAGAAATTCAGGGTACCGGGATTGCTATTCATAGACACGCCGGGTCACGAGGCATTTACTACCCTGCGGGCGAGGGGAGGAGCCCTTGCAGACCTGGCCGTTTTGGTTATAGATATAAATGAGGGTATTATGCCTCAGACTGTAGAGTCAATAAACATACTCAGGCGCTACAAGACCCCTTTCGTGATTGCAGCCAACAAAATAGATAGGATAAGCGGCTGGAAAAGCGGGGAAGACGAGGCATTTATAATAGCGTATCAGAAGCAGAAGGACAGGGTAAAGGAGGCAGTTGATGAGAAGATATACAAGATTGTTGAAAAACTTTATGAGTTTGGATTTTCATCTGAGCGATACGATCGCATATCCGATTTTACGCAGAATATAGCAATAGTGCCCATGAGTGCCAAGATGGGAGTTGGCGTTGCGGATCTTCTTCTCATATTAGTGGGGCTTGCCCAGAGATTTTTAGAGCAGAATCTAAAAACTGAGGATGGTCCAGGAGAGGGCACCGTGCTGGAAGTAAAGGAAGAACGTGGGCTTGGTAAAACTATTGATGTGATTGTCTATTCCGGTACTTTCAGAAAGGGCGATACCATCGTGGTTGGCAGTTCCACGGAACCAATTGTTACAAAGATAAAGGCCATATTAAAACCCAAGCCCCTGGATGAGATGCGGGACCCTCGCGATAGATTCTTGAGCGTGAATGAGGTTCATGCAGCTGCGGGAATAAAAATTGCGGCACCAAATCTGGAAAGTGCTCTTGCCGGTTCTCCTGTAATTGTTGCTAATCAGAATGTAGATGAGGTTATCAGGAGAGTGCGTCAGGAGACAAACATAAATATAAAGACGAGCGAGGAAGGGGTGATAATCAAGGCAGATGCCCTTGGCTCTCTGGAAGCACTTGCTTACGAACTTGAGCAGGAGGGAATACCCATTAAAAAGGCAGATATAGGGGACATTTCCAAGAGGGATATAGTGGAGGCTGCGACCATACAGAATCCCCTTTATCGTGTCATACTTGGCTTCAATGTACGCGTTCTTCCGGACGCACAGCAGGAGTCTGAAAAAATAAACATTTTCATTGACCGTGTTATTTATCAGATTGTAGAGGACTATAAAAAGTGGCAGGATGATAAGAAAAGGGAGATGGAACGAGAAAAGAGAATGGAAATAACATTCCCGGGCAAGTTCCGCGTTCTCCCGGAGTACATATTTCGCCTCAGTAAGCCAGCCATTGTTGGCGTGAGAGTTTTGGGGGGTCGCATACGTATTGGGCAAAGAATATTACGAGAGGACGGCCGCGTGGTTGGGCGCATAAAGAGCATAAGAAACGGTGAGAATAACGTTACTGAAGCAATAATGGGCGAGGAAGTGGCGGTGGCAATTGAGGGTGTAACCATAGGAAGGCAAATGAAGGCTGATGAAATATACTACATTGATATTCCAGAAGAGGATGCTCGTAAGCTTTTCAGGATGGAGCTTAGTTATGAGGACCGGGAGGTTCTGGAAGAAATTGCCCGGATAAAGAGAAGGGAGAAGTCTTACTGGGGTTTATGATAATTATTTAATATCCCCTTTTCATAATCCCGCGATGAGTGCTATAGCCGATAAGATAGACCGGTTTTTCGGGATAACTGAGAGAGGCTCTTCTATCAAAGTTGAAGCGATGGCGGGAATAACAACGTTTATGACCATGGCCTACATAATCTTCGTAAATCCTGCTATTTTGAGTAACACGGGAATGCCCTTTGCACCCCTCGTTACTACCACTGTTATCGCAACGGCATTTGCCACTATAATTATGGGGCTTTACGCGAACAAGCCCTACGCACTGGCACCAGGCATGGGTCTCAATGCTTACTTTGCATACAGCGTTGTGCTCACCATGGGTTATTCATGGCAGGTTGCCCTTGCAGCAGTGTTTGTTGAAGGTTTAATTTTCATATTGCTCTCTGTCACGAATGTTAGAACTTTAATTGCCAATTCTTTTCCGCGGAACTTGAAGTACTCAATAGGTGCTGGCATCGGGCTGTTTCTGTCCATAATTGGCCTGGAAAATGCGCATATCGTTGTGGGTAATCCAGCCACGTTGATAGCCATGGGTAATCTTCTTGCTCCTGATGCCCTTGTTGCCCTCGCGGGGCTGTTCATAACGATAGTATTCTTTGTTAATCGTGTTAAAGGTGCTCTCCTCTGGGGCATTCTCTCAAGCACGCTTATTGCTGTGGTGTGGAGCTATTACGACCCCTCTGCTGCGAAGGTGCTGTATCCCTCAGGTTTTTCTTTGCCTTCTACTTTAGTGTCTCTTCCAGCGTCCCCGGCACCAATAGCACTGCATATGGACTTTCAGGGTTTGATAAACGCCGGCGCTTTGGGCGTGATTTTTGCGTTTTTCATGGTTGATTTCTTCGATACCCTCGGGACGGTCACCGGTTTATCTGCGAAGGTGGGTGATTTGGATAAAAAGGGCAATATTCCAAAAAAATCACTAACGAGAATGCTTCTTACGGATGCACTGGGCACGACTTTCGGTGCGCTAATGGGAACCTCGACGGTCACCACATACATAGAAAGCGCTTCTGGAGTGGAGGAAGGAGGAAGAACCGGGTTCACGAGCCTGGTGGTGGCATCTTTGTTCATGATAGGCCTTTTCATAACTCCTATCGTGGCTCTGGTACCTGCCGCAGCCACTGCTCCAGCGCTTATTTTAGTTGGTTTATTCATGATGGGTAACCTATCTAATATTGACTTCAAAGATTACTCTGAATTCATACCTGCATTCTTTACTCTGATAACTATGCCCTTCACGTACAGCATATCGGATGGCATAGGTGCGGGTATAATAACGTACGTGGTGGTAAAACTTGCAACTAAGAAGTACAGAGATATAAGCTGGATAATGTACATCTTGGCCATAGTTTTTGCAGCGTATTTTATCTGGTTAAGTCTTTAATTTTTTTATTTTTGGGCCAAGTGCCAGGAGTAAGCCCCCTTCTGTTTCAAGCGGCATCTGACTATGCACCCTACCTGCGCCTCGTCGGGCAACTCACTGGCGCTGCTCGGGCTTGCTCCGCCGGGGTCGGCCGTTTCACCAAATCCTGCGGGAACGTCATCCTCAGGGAATCATCCTGCCCCGCGGGCTGTGTCGTTTCTGCTCCGTTGCCGTCCCTCTCGGGACCCCCGCTTGCGCGGGGCCGGCTGCCCGAAGGAGGGGGGACTTTCCTCAGACCGCGATGGGTCCGTGGCCGCTTTCTGGCTCTTGACCCCTCACTTGTGATTTTTACATATATTTAAATATTTTGGAATTCTGGGTAAGTTGAAACCCCACATAAAAATAAAATAGTGGTGATTAATAAAAGATGAGCAGGAAGTTAGACATATACAATGTTGTAAAGATAGGGCAAAAAGTGATGAAGAGAGCGAATATTCCACTTTACTGGAGTAAATTTTCGAAAAAGAAATTCACGATACACCAGCACATCATGCTGATAGTGCTTGAGTAGTATGTTGAAAATAGGGGTGGTGCATTACCATTGTAATGGTTAATAAGTGGCACGCAGTACTACTTTATGGGGAAGAATGGATTGCTGAGTAAAATTATAGGGGTGAAAAAATGAAAAGCAGAAAGGTGTTGATTGGTTTGGGTATGGGTTCATTAGTGATGACAGTGTTTTCACCAGAGATGTAATTGAGCGGTTTTCATATTATAATAATTCTTAAAAAGAGATAGTGGTGGTGACTTCGAAAGAGTGGTTGAAGGATTACATCTTTTATTATTTTTCAATATATCCTAAATCACTAATGCCTAATCTGCACTCTTGCCATCTTTATATTTAATCTCTCTGTTTTTCTCTGGAGATTACTCTAAATTCATCTGATATATTTAACCATGGACGCAAGTAATACGGAAAATATTTGAATACCTATTACACACATCTTTTTTATCTAATATCACCGGGAATCATAAATGCCGCAACACTTAAATAATCGACGGATATCTCATCCTTATGACATTCCAAGAAGCTGTTGATAGGTTGCTTAACAAGAAGATATGTATGAAATGCCATGCCCGCAATCCCCCAAATGCAACTCGGTGTAGGAGATGTGGATATAAGGGACTTCGTCCTAAGGCTAAAGAGAGGAGAGGCGGGAAGTAAACTCAACTATCTTTTTAACGCCGGAGTATATATCTTTCATTTTCCATCCTTTGTCGCTTATTTCTTTCGAGGGGGGTACGTGTACAAATACTATTTTTGCGTTACAATTCTTTTTTTCGCGGAAGTAAAGGAGAGAGTAATAAAATGCATTGCAAATGTAAGCACCCGCGGAAAATGAGGGAATTGCAGGTACTCCTTCAGAATTCAAATAAGTAACAAGCTCAAACACAGGTACATTTGAAAAATAGCAGTTCTCTCCATCATTAAAAATTTTCTCGCCTTTTGCAATAACCCCTTCGTTATCGGGTATTTTAGCATACATTACATTTATTGCAACTTTTTCAACTCTGAATTCTTTAGATGATGCGCTAAGTCCAAGGGCAATAACTGCATCAGGTCTTAAATCAATAATCTTCTCGGCGTATTCTTTTGCCTCTCTGTAGGTTACAGGAACCAAAAATTTCTTTGCTGAATCTATATTTTTAGCAGCTTCCCATGATGGATTGACATCGAATCTCCCAAACGGTCCAAATCCGCTAATCACTATCATAGCGCTTCAGCTGCTCCATCACGTAGTTTCTTATCTCATCCTCCTTCGGATATTCTCCCACTATTTTTCCGTCTTTCATCACGGGCTTTAACACCTCTTCTACTTCTCCTCCACAGACCTTGCATTTATCCACTTCTTCATAACTCACTATGAATTCTCCGCAGCCCTTGCAGCGATACACTTTTTTTCTCCCGCTGAACTTGCCCTTCTTGGCTAATGGTTTGCCATCCACTTCCACGATGTCCATTGCGTAATCTATCGTTTTAGCGTTGCTTATCGAGGTTCCAACTCCGAATCCGTCCACTATATCTTTTAGATTTTTCACGGAGTCCTCGTCAAGCCCTCCAGATACAATAATGCCAATATCCTTATGTCCCCTAATATCCAGTTCCCAGCGAACCTCTCTTATTATATCTTCGAATCTACCTCTGCGTGACGACGGTGTATCCAGACGAATTGCTTTCAAGTCTTTTATTATCTCCGCCGCCTTTATTGCTTCGAATTTCTCGTCTCCGAATGTGTCTATTAGAGCAATTCGGGGTACATTCTCCGAGATGAACTCGTCGAAGTACTCCCACGCCTTCTCCTCGCCCAGCGTTAAGATAAGAGCGTGTGGCATTGTGCCGCTTGGCTCTTTGCCTATATGCTCCGCGCCAAGAATGCTCGAGACTCCATCGCAACCTCCTATGTAGGATGCCCTGTCGATTAGGGGCGCTATTGCCGGGTGCATTCTCCTAACGCCAAAAGAGAGAAGGGTCTTCTGGCCTGCGGCGATTCTTATCCTCGCAGTCTTTGTTGCAATCCCTGAGGCCTGGCATATGAACCCCAGTATGGGAGTTTCAAACACTGCGAATTCTTTGTAATCACCCTCTATTGCCATCACCGGAATTGGGTATCCGCGATAATCTCTCCGTGGAAATACAGTGCCTTCAGGGAGCGCGTATATGTTCACGTTCTTTCCTTCCATGAGGTGCAGAACTTCTTCTAATCCCGCAAAAACGGTCCAATCGTATGGGGGATTCATCACCGTGAACTCCGCGTAAACTCTAATTTCTTTTCCTATTTTTTCCAGGATTTCCTTTGTTCTCTGGAAATAGATGTCGGTGGTAAGCCCGTTTTTTATCTCTTCCTCGTTTGCCATGTGGAATCTCATAGCTCATCACTCCTGAGAATTCTCGCACCGTAAATATTTTTCATGTAATTCAGAGCCCAGTTGTGCGCCTCTTCGCTCGTTCCTGCGCATAAATCTTCTATTATATTAACTTTAAATCCTCTGGCGAATGCCCCGAAGGCCGTGTGCATTACGCAGATGTCTGTTGCTACACCTACAATAAACACTTCTTCCACGTTTTTGTTCTTCAGGATGTCCCGCAAGCCAGTGAAAAGAAATCCGTCGTAAGTACTTTTTTCAATCACAATGTCTTCCTCTTTTGGAGCTAATTCTTCTACGATCTCCGAGCCCCATGTGCCCCGCATGGCATGCTGGCCCCATACCTTTAGCTCGGCATCGCTGCTTGAATGAGAATCTTTTAGATACACCACAAGATCCCCTCTCTTTCTAAACCTATCAGAAATTTCTGCCATTTTTTCAGAGATTTTTTTTGCTTTCTTGTTCCCGAATTTTCCATCAACGAAATCGTGTATCATATCCACGATTATCAGGGCAATCATATCTGTGTATCCCTCTGAACTTACTTTAACTTTTCCTAAATTTTATGAGTGTGAATGTTACACGCACAGGTGTTTTTTATGATCATATATTACACGATAAATACGATACATTTAAACAGTATCACGAAACCAATTTTTCTAAGATTTCTAAACAGTATTTGGTGTTTAATTTTAATGTGTAACGTAGTTTAGCACGGGTGTTGTTGGGGGCAGGTTGAAACCCTGCACAAAAATAAAATAGGAGAGATTAATAAAGGATGAGCAGGAAATTTGATTTGATAAAGATTGTGAAGATAGGGTTGAAAGTGCTAAAGAGAACGAGAATTCCGCTTT
>JALVVV010000022.1 GCA_027023265.1 DHVE2 group archaeon | reverse complement strand
CTCGCTCTTTCTCCTCCGCTTCTAAACTCCTTCTTTTTAAGGTCCTTGCTTATGACCTTTATGTGTAGTTTTACTCTATTTTTATCTCCATTATTCCATGTTTTTCGGGGAATTCAACTCACCCCTATTCGCTGATATCCATTAAAAATAAATCAATGAATGCCATAATCACTTGGTGTTGAGATATGGGCGTGGATCTTGGAGATATACTTGTTAGGCGTGAAATAAAATTTAGAGATTTAAGGGGCAGAATTGTGGCTATTGATGGGTACAATGCTCTTTATCAATTTTTAAGCACAATCAGGCAGCCAGATGGCACACCTTTGCGAGATAATAAAGGGAGAGTTACTTCTCACCTATCCGGCCTGTTTTACAGAACGGTAAATTACATGGCTGAAGGTATCAAGCCAGTTTATGTTTTTGATGGAAAACCCCCAGAATTGAAGTTAAATACTTTGAACGAAAGAATGAAAATAAGACGTAAAGCGATGGAAGAATGGCAAAAAGCGGTGGATGAAGGAAACGAGGAACTGGCACGTGTAAAGGCGCAACAGGCAAGTTTTTTAACGCGAGAGATGGTAGGGGATGCTAAAAAGCTTCTGGATTATATGGGTATTCCGTGGGTTCAGGCACCGAGCGAGGGTGAGGCTCAGGCATCATACATGGCGAAGAAGGGTGATGCCTATGCAGCTGCCTCTCAGGATTATGATTCCCTCTTATTCGGTGCTCCGTACTTGATAAGAAATATGGCTATTACTGGTCGTAGAAAATTGCCAAGAAAAAAGATGTATGTGGAAATAAAACCCGAACTCATAAATTTAGAAGAAAATCTTAGAGCTCTGGGAATAACGAGAGAGCAGCTTATAGATATGGGTATTTTGGTAGGGACGGATTTTAATCCCGGAGTTAAGGGAATTGGTGCAAAAACAGCTCTCAAACTTTTAAAGAAATACGGAAAATTAGAAGAGGTTATGAAGGTAAAGGAAATAGAGATAGAGAACTACAAACAAATCAGAGAGTTTTTCTTAAATCCGCCAGTAACCGATGAATATGAACTTGTATGGAAGAATGCAAATGAGGAGAAGATAATTGAGTTTATGTGTGAAGAACGGGATTTTTCAGAAGAAAGAGTCAGAAGCGCTCTTGAAAAAATTGAAGAATTCAAATCTGTAAAGAACCAAAAAAGCTTGGATGCTTGGTTTAATTGATACTCATAACTTCTCAAAATTTTATAGGAAAGGTGACAGCGAACCGTGCTTCCCGGGAGCTCTCGCATCCCAGTACGCACACGGTACGCGGGCAGGCTTAACTTCCGGGTTCGGAATGGGACCGGGTGTTTCCCTGCCGCTATGACCGTCACCTACCCCTGTATCGAGAGCACATATATAAACATTTTGCTTGCCTTTGGTAGATATTCAGATTTTAGTGAAATAGGGATGGCGAGTTGCAACTTATGTATTCAGAGTCTTTATTATCTCATCCATCAGGGCTTCTGCTTTTTTCCTATCTTCGTGCTCCACAGTTACCCGTACTTTTGGCTCGGTCCCCGAGAATCTTATAAGGAACCACCCATTTTTCATACTAACGCGGAACCCATCTATGCTGGTTACATTATCGTACTCGCTCACTAACTTTTTTACCTTTCTCTCCATATCTTTTCTGTCATCGTAGATTAAACTCTTGCGTATGGTGCAATATGTGGGGAATGAATCTATTACCTCATCGATATCATGTTTACTGGCAATTTCTGCGAATTTCAGGGCTGCATATATTGCATCAGGAGTGTATCTCCAGTCTCCGAATATTTGCGTTCCGCTATTCTCTCCTCCAAATTCAATATTTTGCTCTTTCATTACCATAGACACGTTTGCATCTCCTACCTTTACCCTGACAACCTTTGCGAGAGAATCCAAGAGCATGGATGAATCCACTGGTGCGACTATTTTTTCGAACCCCAGAATTTTTGTGAATACTGCGAGTATGTGGTCTCCATCCACGTATCTTCCAGATGAGGTGATGGCAACAAATCTGTCAGAATCCCCGTCGTGCGCTATGCCTAAATCACTTCCTGTTTTTATAACCATCTCTTTAAGATACTTTAAGTTTTGTTCGGTTGGCTCGCTGGGGTGCCCGGGAAATAGTCCTGAAGGGTGGCAATTCAATGTAATCACTTTTGCTCCAAGTGCTTTAAACACATAGGGGGATAACACACTTGACGCCCCGTTTGCGCAATCTATAACAACTTTCAGGTCTATGTTTCGAAACTCTTTAATCAAAGCGTTGAAATGATACGATACTGCATCAAACTCATCAACTTTTCCTATCCTGTCCCACTCTGCCACATTAATTCCTTCAAATTTGAATTCATTTAGGGCACTCCCGTCTGGGTTCCAGAGTTTTATGCCATTGTATTCTGAGGGGTTGTGAGACGCAGTGACCATTACTCCGAGGTCATATTTCTGAGCTGCGTAAGCCAATGATGGAGTTGGTACGTGCCCGGCAATGTCCACATCGCATCCAGCAGCAGATATTGCTCCTGATAGTATGTGTATTATTGTTTTTGTTGTTGTCCTGAAATCTCCGCCTATGATAACTCTCTCGTAGCTCCCTCCTATCCTTAATCCGATTTCATTTGCAAAATCAAAGAGCTCTTTTCCCCATTTCATTCTCACTCCAGATGACCCGGTGAATTTCATATTATCACTCCACCGTAACAGTTTTTGCCAGATTTTTTGGTTTATCTATTTTTCTTCCCAGTATTTTTGCGGTGTGGTATGATAATAACTGAAGTGCAACAGCGCTAACAAACGGTGCAAATAGGTAATTGGTTCTGGGAATGAATATAACGGTGTCTGCGTATTTTTCAACATCTTTGTTTGATGAAACTGCAACAACGAAGGCGTTTCTCGCGCTAACCTCTTTTATGTTGGACACCATTTTTCCGTATAGCTCGTCTTCTGGCACTATCGCTATTACAGGCATACCATCGCTTATCAGTGCAATGGGTCCGTGCTTAAGCTCTCCCGCAGGATACCCTTCAGCATGTATGTAAGATATTTCCTTCATTTTAAGAGCTCCTTCCAGAGCAATGGGATAATTTCTACCCCTACCTATGAAGTACATGCTGCTGGCACTGGCAATTTCTTCAGCAACTTTTTTTATCTTCTCCTCCTCGCCAAGAACTCTCTCCACATAATATCCAGTCTTCTGCAGCTCTTTAAGCAATTCGTTAGCCTTTTTTTTGGATATTTTCCCTTTTTTGCTTGCAAATATTATCGAGAAATAATAGAGAACCAATATCTGCGTTGTGAAGGTCTTGGTTGCAGCCACCCCAATTTCCGGCCCGGCGTTTGTGTAGAGCACGTGGTCCACATAGTTTGTAATGGAGCTACCCACAACATTTGTTATTGCAATTGTGCAGTTGCCCAAATCCTTTGCCCTTTTTGCAGCACCTATTGTATCCGCGGTCTCGCCACTCTGCGTTATGAATACCGTAAGTGCTTTTTCTTCTATTTCCGGCATGTAGCGATATTCCGATGCATAGTACACGTAAACCGGTACATGGAGTAGCTCTTCTATCACGTACTTTCCAGTTAGACCTGCATGGTACGAGGTGCCGCATGCTACAATATGTACCCTGTCAAATTCTATATCAGGCATGTCTCTGGATTGAAGTGCATGAAGGGTGTCGTCGAGGGCGCGAGGCTGCTCGAATATTTCCTTCAGCATGAAGTGCTCGTATCCGCTTTTTTCAGCATCTTCCACGCTCCAGTCAATAGTTGTTATGCTCTCTTTAACTTCATTTCCTTTCAAATCGTAAATATTAACAAAATCGTCGGTGACCTCGCAAATCTCCCCGTCTTTCAGAACGATAACACGGTTCGTGTACTCTAAGAATGCAGGTATGTCCGATGCGATAAAGTTTTCGTGGTCTCCTATGCCAATAACCAGCGGGCTCTCCTTTTTTGCGGCCATGATTCTTCTCTGTCCCTTCATTATTGCCGCTATTGCAAAGGAGCCTTTCAGTTCGTTCACCGCTTTAATGAATGCATCCTTGAAGGAATCAATATAGTATTCTTCTATCAAATGCGCAATTACTTCGCTGTCCGTGTCAGATTTGAACACGTGTCCCTTTGCGGTGAGCTTTTCCTTTATTTCCATAAAATTCTCTATTATTCCATTATGTACTATGGCAATTTCTCCCTTGCAATCCACGAACGGGTGCGCATTTACGTCGCTTGGAACGCCATGGGTGGCCCACCGGGTATGCCCGATTCCAATCGTACCTTTGAAATCAGGTTTTATTGCATTTATGTATCCTTTCCTTTTTTCCACCATTAGTTTGCCATTCACTACGGCAATTCCAGCCGAGTCATAGCCCCTGTACTCCAGCCTCTTCAGAGTTTTTAGCAGCACATCCGTGGCGTTTCGAAAGCCTATGTATCCGACTATACCGCACATTTCACCTCACACTCTCGTTGTCATCCACATCTTCGGTTATTACTTTCAAATCGTTTACAGTTGTATTTGCACCTATACTTCTGCATGGGTGAACGACCACACCCGCCCCTATATTCGCACCATCTCCTATAATTGCCCCTCCGTCCATTTTCACTATCTTTTCCCCACTAATCTTTTCTCGTTCTCCCGTGAGTACGGTGAACCTGGGTAATATTTGAACGTCTCTACCAATAACTGAGTTTCTTATTATGCTTCCAACCCCAATATGGCTCCCGCTCATGATTATGGAATTTTCCACATGACTTAATGATTCTATTATCACACCATCACCTATGCTGGTGTCCCCTGTTATTACAGCGTTAGGTCCTATTTCGCAATTTTTGCCAATTCTCACGTTGCCGTTTATGTATGCCCCCGCATGAATTATTGTTTCTTCACCTATTTCCACGTTTCCTATTATTGACGCTCGTTCTATTTTCCCGGAGATTTTTCTCACATTTTTTCGGAGGGTCAGGGAGTTCATTTCTAACAAATCCAGCGGATACGTTGCGTCTCTCCAACCATCTTTTATTACTACATACTCTACTTTCATTTTGTTAATGGCATCCGTTAAATCATAAATACCTTCTTTTTTCAAATCATCTATTACTTCAAAAATCTCGTGGTTGAAATGAGCCATTCCAGTGAATACAAGTGTCTTCTCTTTTGGCTCTCCTTCCGCAATCCTTACTACATGTTTTCCATTAACTTTGATTATTCCATATCTTGCGTATTTTGTTGAGTATGCTCCTGCAATGGTATTTGCCGGTGTATTTTTTACGGTTTCAATCGCTTTTCTGTCTACTATATTATCGCCGTAAACTAATACAAAATCCTCATCTGTTTTTGCCAATGAAAGAGCATGTGCAGTCCCTAATTGCTTTCTCTGGTACACGTATTCTATGTTCACTCCGAATTCCTTTCCGCTTCCGAAGTACTGCATAACCTTGTCTTTGTGGTATCCTACAACCAGGGTTATGTCAAAAATTTCGTTTTTTGCAAGGGCTTTGATAGTGTATTCTAAAATCGGCCTGTTACCCACTGGGAGCATAACCTTGGGCATGAACGCGGTCAGGGGCCTCATGCGCATACCCTCTCCTCCTGCAAGGATTACCGCTCGCATGAAAAGTGAAATATTCTTTCACTATTAATAAATTATCATCTGAAAAGCTCGAAAATGAGAAAGAACGCAGAAAAAGCCATGAGGAAAATGCCGTATCCTTTTTTCACTTTTTTAGAATCGATTGATATTGTTATTCTTGCACCGATGTAACTTCCTGGAAATGCCCCTATAATCAAAAATGCAGTAATGATCCAGTCTATGTGGCCGAGGTACCAGTGTATTAAAATTGAAGGAATAGTGCCCAGAAGAACCAGAGCAAGAGAGGTTCCTATGGCTCTTTTCATTGCCATGCCAAGGAGCACGAGAACAGGGGTGACGAGTATGCCACCTCCATTTGCGAGCAATCCTGATAAAAGGCCAATTACAAATCCTGAGACGTAAATCCAAATTTTGCCTTTAACTTCTCTTTTTTCACTGCTCCCAATAACGAATCGTATGGAGATGTACAACAGAAAAATTGCTGTGAGAATCATAAGTGTTTTTCCAGGTATGTATGCTGTTAAATACGCTCCTATTATTGAACCGGGAATTATTGTTACTAAAAGCTTTAACGTGGTTTGCCAATCTACCTCCCCGTTTTTGTTGTAGTTGTAAGTTGCGATGCTTGATGAGAACAATGTCATGGGCAGGGGGGAGCCTAAAGCCAGATACGGAGGTACATTAAGGAAGATTCTGAGAAGTGGTGTGCTTATGGAGCTTCCCCCAAATCCAAACATCCCTGAAAGAAGACCGATGAACACACCGAGAATTACCAGAGAGAGCAAATATACTATGTCCAAGTTCTCACCGTTCAATTCTCTTAACTATTAGCTCCATTGCGTGTAAATCACCAGTGATGTGCATTTCGTCATCTACCACGGGAATCTCATGCAGGTGATACTGGAACATCTTTATGAAAGCATCCTGGATTTTATCGTTTTCCTTAACGTATACTGCAGGCAACATGATATCTTTTGCCATTGTGTTTTCACCGGCCAATAAAGTAGTATCAAATTCAAGATACCTTGGTGGGATGTAGTCAGAATACAGGTATTGTAGAGCTATGTTTATAGTAATTATTCCTGTGAGCTGATTTTTTTCATTAACCACATAAACGTTCTGAGTTTTGGGGTCTTTTATCATTTCTTTAAGAACAGATTTTAGCGTGGAATCTTCTCTGACGGTTGCCGCTTTTTTTGTAATTATGCGCATCACATCTTTTACGGTGATTTCATCACTCATATCGGGTAATGTAAATATGCTCTCATTAACTTTTCCTTGGATGCTGTTCAGATATATCACCTTTTTATGTCCATGAATCCAGTGAGGCATGAAAGATGAAAAATAGCTTGAAAGTTTAAAGCATAGAAAATTTCAATTTCATAGGGGAGTTTGTTTCCCTCTAAATAAACTTTTAGAAATTTTAAAAAACATTGAAGCCATGCTCTTTTTAATGCATTCTTACCGTGCTCTCATAGCTGTATTGGCAATTGCGGCCATAGTTGCTCTGATGTTTTACACACCACATCTTAGCAGTACAAATGAGAGTTCTGGAGATGCTACAGTAATCATATCTTTAAATTACGGTGAGAGGGTAATAAAAGAGGTAAATGTGAGTGCAGGCAGTACCGCGCTTGATGCCCTTAAACATGTGGCAAATGTGAGTACAGCATACGGAGGTTCATTTGTTAAGGGTATAAATGGAATTGAGGGCAATTCTTCCTATGCATGGTTTTACTACATAAACGGCATGCTGGCCAACGTGGGTGCAGGAAAATACATTTTGCATGCAGGAGATGTTATGCGCTGGGATTTTCACAGGTGGAAGGGTGAATCTTTTACAACCGCCGAGATGGCAGATTTTCCAGAGCCTCTCGTTCACGGGTATGGGGGAAAGGTGTATCCCACGGCTATAATATACGATTATGGTCATTTCAAAGAAGCGAATATGCTCAAAAACCTTCTCAAAGGCAAAGTCCCCGTGAAGATGTACAATTCTACTTTTCAGGGGTACCAGAGATGCAACTTGATTTTAGTTGGTTACAACACCTCTCTTGCCCGGAAGTTAAATTCTATGCATTCTACATTGGGCCTGCGGTATTACATGGAAAACAACACGGTGATGGATAAATATGGTAAATCTCTGAACGGCGCATTTGCGGAGATGGTACAGTCTCCCTTTAACCCCTCCGGTACCTGGTCATGCGAGAATGTAGTTGTTTACATAGCTGGAAATGAAACATACATGGACGAGTGCATAAAAGAAATGTTTTCATCTCACAGGTTCTGGGTATTTGCCGGTGATGATTGATGAAGGTAAATCCTTTAGTTCTCTTCATATGGTTAGCTCTAATCGTTTTTCTTTCTTTAATAATAGTGAATCTATTCAGTCTCATTGTCTTGGTTGTTTCGACTGTATTACCCATTATTTTTTGCAGGAAAAGGGAGTACTTCACTTATATGAAATACTCATTACTTTCGGTCATACTAATCTTCTTTTTCAACATGATTCTCCTTGGTCCATCTAAATTGGAATTTACCATATCAATGGTGTTGAGATTGCTTTCAATATCTTCGGCTTTTTCCATATTTTCGGCTCTTACTGAATTTGAAGATATTATTAGGGTCATGGAAACTTTTCGCATTCCCCCTAAAACAGTATTTTCTTTTGGAATTTCCCTTCGTTTCTTTCCTGTGGTTGTCGGGGATGCAAGGGCAATACATGAGGTCATGATAGCGAAGGGTGCACCCCTTAACGGAAAAAAGTTCAAGGATAAGATTCTCAGTAGATTACCTGTTTTGGAGTCCATGATTAACCTGAGCCTCGATAGGGCAATCAACATTGCGGAGGCGCTCGAGATACACGGTTTTCCATCTGAAAAAAGGCGTCGTTGGAGAAAAATAGAATTAAATGGTTTTTCTGCGTTTGCATTCTACCTGTTGATTTCTGATTTCTTTTTAGCTGTTGTTTACTTTATTTATCCATCTGATTTAGTTAGGTGGCTTGTTTTGGCAATACCTTATTCAGTTGTGGGGGCGTGGTACGGTGATTGATATAAGAGATTTTAGTTTCCGGTATGCTTCTTCAGGTCATTTTGCACTTAAAAATGTGGATTTGAGGGTTGAAGACGGGGAATTTGTTCTGGTGGCCGGTCCCTCAGGGGGAGGAAAGAGCACGTTGCTCCGTGTAATAAACTCCCTGATTCCTCATTTTTACGGCGGGGAGTATCTTGGGAGTGTAAGTGTTTATGGCAAAAATCCTATTTGCACTCCTCCCCGTGACATGAGTTCGATAGTCGGCACGGTTTTACAAGATCCAGAGAACCAGATATTGATGAATCGCGTTGAAACGGAAATAGCTTTTGGGCTCGAAAATCTTGGATTAAGTGGTGATTTGATTACCAAGAGGGTGGAGGAAGTAATTGACCTTCTTGACATGGTGGGTGTAAGACACAGAAAAACAGCAGAGCTATCTGGAGGGGAAAAGCAGAAACTTGCAATAGCAGCAGTAATGGCGAAACATCCTAAAGTTCTGCTGTTGGACGAGCCAACAAGCCAGCTGGACCCTAAGAGTGCTGAGAGTATACTTGGTGTTTTGTCGAGACTCAATGCAGAACTTGGCTTGACGATTATTTTGGTGGAGCACAGAATGGAAAACACTATTTACCTTGCAGATCGTATGGTTATTTTTGATAAGGGTGAAATTATTGCGGAAGGCAATCCTCGTGAAGTTATCCGGCGCGTGGACCTAGACAAAATCGGGGTGGGCTATCCCCCCGTATCTCGTGTTGCTGTGCGTAAAAATTCAGAGGTGATTCCACTAAATGTTAAAGAAGCTCAAAAATATTTGAGGGAATATCTTGAGGGAGTAAAAATTCCCCAGAATGTAAAAAGGTTCGGGAAGGTTATGCTCACTTTTAAAAACGTAAAATTTTCCTATGGGAAGAGAAAGGTTCTTAGGGGTGTGAACCTGAATGTTAGAAAAAATGAAGTTTTGGGGATAATTGGAAGAAACGGCTCTGGCAAAACGACCCTGGGGAAGCTTATGGTGGGTATATACAGGCAGAGCGGAGGGATTATAAAGCGTAGAGTATCTTCGAAGGAATCGGGTATGGTTTTTCAAAATCCGAACTTGCATGTAATAGGGGACAGTGTTTTTGAAGATGTAGCATATACTCTCAGGGCGCGGGGTGAAATAGATGTTAAAAGGAAAACTGAGGAAGTATTGAAGTATCTTGGCATAGAACATCTACGGGAAAAAAATCCCCTCGACCTGTCTGGAGGAGAGAAATTGCTATTTGCATTGGCAACAGTACTTGTTTTCAAGCCCAGATTTTTAGTTCTGGATGAGCCCACGCGAGGATTATCATGGGCGCATAAAAAGCGTCTTGTATCGATAATTAAGGAATATTCCCGTGGTCGTGGAATCGTCGTTATAAGTCATGACGTTGAGTTGATAGCCAGAGTTTCCGATACTGTTGCGCTTCTTTCTTCTGGACGGGTTGTCCTTAGGAAGAGAACCAGAGATATGCTTACCTCGTCCCTTACTTATTCTACTCAGATAAATAAATTGGTTCAGAGATTTCCCGAGGTTGACCAGAATATAATGTTAGAGGAGGATTTGGGGGTGCCTGTTTGAAATTCTCCGGTTTTTTAATACCTGCAACGGTGATCGTGTGCGTTTTTCTTACAATCATATTTAGGGATACTTTGGATGGATACTGGGGGCTGCTATCCCTTGTTTTTCTCCTTGTATTGCTCCTGGAGTTCTTCTTTGTCTTCAATGAAAAATTAGATGGCTCCAAAGATATTGCATTGATTGCGATTCTTGGCACTATTTCTGCGGCTGCGAGAGTCCCGTTTGCAGGCATTCCATCCGTGCAGCCAAGCACTTTCATCATAATGACAGCTGGCATGGTTTTTGGAGCATACGCCGGTTTCATGGTGGGAGTTGAAACTGCGCTTCTGTCTAATTTTTTCCTTGGACAGGGCCCATGGACACCGTGGCAGATGCTTGCATGGGGTCTTGCAGGAGTTGTCGGTTCTGCCCTTAAATTCACAAAAGATAAAAGGTACGGGCTGTACATCTTTATGTTTGTTTCTTTTCTTTATGCGTACGTTTACGGTGTGATTATGAATGTGTGGTACTGGCTTGCGTTCATATTTCCTCATACTTTGCAGAGTTTCCTGATGGTTTGGTCACTTTCCATTTATTTTGATACCCTTCATGCGATTGGCAATGTGATTTTTGTGGACCTTTTCTGGCCCAAATTGGTAAAACTGTTTTTCCGTTATAAAGTTAGATTTTTTCAGGATTTTGGAAAACATTTATCTACTTTAAAGCTATTTTGCCAAAAGTAAAACAAATTTAAGGTGGTGTGTATGAAAAAGGAGATTGTGGTTATGCTGGCAATAGCGGCTATTGTCCTGAGCAGTGGATTTGCCTTTGGAGAAACTACTAAAGGAGGATACGAGGTAACAGTGCAAATACAGTTTGGGAATGGAGATATCATGAATGCAAACGTTATAGTCCCTGAAGATAACAACACTGCATTTGAGGCAACCAAGCTTGCATGCGAGAACATGTCGCTTGATTTCAATTATACAATAAGTACATGGGGTGCGTTTATATATCAAATCGGCTGGGAGAAGAATCACGGCAATTATTCATGGTTTTTGTACCTGTGGAACGACACCACGGGCTCCTGGGAACTCAGTCCTAAAGGTGCATCTTCATTAAAGATGAGCGAGGGAGACGTTATCTCATGGGTTTTCACGCAGTACAACAAGACTTATGCACCTATAAGAATGCCCTATTCAATGCCTGGACATTACTCTGCATCTCTGTCGTACAGGGGGTCTGCCAATAACACCGGGTATTACCAGAATGGAGTGCTTGCAAATGGAACGGTTTGGGAATTCAAGGGTAATTACTCCTGGGGTTTCAGTTCTACTCCTGCAGTGGCGTATGGCATGGTGTTCGTTGCAGATGGTGCGGGTCTCTATGCGGTTGGTCCGGGTGGTGTGAAAATATGGAATAATTCCCGGGGTGCATCCATGCAGTCTTCTCCTGTGATAGTGGGTGACAAGGTCATCGTGGGCACGATTGATGGTTACCTGAGGGCTTTTTATGTAACAAATGGAACCATGGCATGGGAACAGAAAATTTCTAACCAGTCCGTTGCCTCTTCGCCCAAGGTTGATATGATAAACGGTATAAATGTTGTTTTTATAGGAACCTACGAGTCTAACGCGCCATGGGGAAAATTCTATGCTTTCAATGCAGATAATGGAAAGGAACTGTGGAACATATCTTTGAATTCAGGTGTTTACTTTGGAACACCCGCTATAAATAATGGCAGTATTTTTATTCCCCTTAGGGGTGAGTACAATAGTACCACTTACTCATTCTCCGGACCTTACGGATTTGTGTGCATCAACGAGAGTGATGGTAGCGTGGAGTGGAACGTGAGCTATACCGAGCCTGTGAAATTTTCTCCAGTGTGGGCTGGCAATTACATTTATGCGCCAGTTGGCAACATGCTTGTTGCTTACAATTCAACCGGTAAAGAGGTATGGAACTTAACACTTAACGGTACTGTAAGTTCTCCTGCTTATCACGACGGCATTGTTTATGTGAATTCATATACCTGGGTGAACGGAACATCATATAGCAATGTATATGCAGTTAATAAATCAGGTGTGATTTTGTGGAATACAACGATAAAAGGTGCTCTGTATGGAGGAGTGATATTGGCGGGAGATTACGTTATGGGGGTCACTGGAGATAAGAGTTCAGTTGTTTACTGGATTAATTCTACATCTGGAAACGTGGTAAGCAAGTTTAACAATACGGAGTTGAGTTACGTGCTTTCCTCGCCGGTCATATACGATTCCATGGTTCTGGTATCCAGCGGTAGCGATTATCTTCTGGCTTTGGGTACAAATGGTGCATCGCTGATCAATTATACAAAGATTGTCAATCCATACATTGGCCAAAACATGAAAGTAGTTGCGAAGGGTGAAAATGTGTACCAGGCATATCTTTACTACAGAAACAGCACCAGGATGATGTTCAGGGGAGTTAGAATGTATTACAACGCTACATCTGGTTACTACGAGGCAGATATCCCTGCCCAGAACGTTCCATGCGTGGTACAGTACTATGTGGTTTTCTACAATACAGATGGTACCACGGA
>JALVVV010000021.1 GCA_027023265.1 DHVE2 group archaeon | reverse complement strand
CCTCATGACTCCATTTCAGCACGAATGTGAGCCATATCTCCTGGTTCGGATTCGCCTTCCCTATGTACGTGCCTTCCTTGGTTAACTCTGACCTGTATCCATTCGTGACCGGAACCTTCTCGTTGCCCGCCATACCAGCCAGAAGCCCGAAATAAAGGCCACCAATAACTAACACTAAAACAATCGACAGAACCGCCACCTTTTTCCTATTTTTTATCCAATTCATTTTTTCACCACCTTCAAGCAATCATGTTACAACACATGATTGCTCAGTAACTACATCTGTTTTAATCTATGAGATTATTAGTATTTAGGTGTTTCGTTTTTTGATTTTGAAAAATAATGTTACACATAAAAGTTAAACCATCTGTTTTGAAAGGAAACGTAGAAAAATACTGAATTTTGAAAAGAAATTGAAATTGTATTAAAAATGAGGTTTCACAGCAGGGTAGAACAACACTCTTAAGTTTAACAAATTAAAGCAGATTCCCAATAGTCCTGCATTTCAGAAACAATAAATAACTAAAAGATAGAGAACCATGAACTATGGTGCAGTTACAAAGATACCATAAAAATTGGATTAAGAACTACTTCGTTTGTATAGGGATGAAAAACAGTTGCGCTAATCATGTCTCCTGCGAACCACCCATCCTCCATCTTTTAGATACACTTCCTCTAAACCAGCTTTCAGCTCATCGGATATTATTTTCATTATCTTTGGCATGCAGAAAGCACCCTGACATGAGCCCATGGTTGCCATTGTCCTGCGTTTAACGGACTCTACTGTGCGTGCACCTCGCCTCACTGCCTCGCGTATTTCCATCTCTGTTATTCCCTCACAATCACATATTATTTTACCGCCCTTAGGATAGGGTTGCCGGTATGCGTGCCATTTTTCCTTCTTCTTGAGAGAATATCTCTCAACAGCAATCTCAGAAATATACTCTGCGATGGCAGGAGCAGCGGTGAGCCCGGGGGACCTCATACCAGCCAGATTCCAAAAATCATCATCTGTGGTAATAATAAAGTCCCTGTCCTTTGTCTCGGCTCTCAAACCTGCAAATTGCCTCATGCTCTTCTCACGCGATGGAATCCCGGGCACAAGTTTTTTTGCATTTTCGTACACAAAATTTAATCCCTGCTCGGTTGTGCTTTTATCCTCCTTTTCATCAATATCTTGGGCATTTGGCCCAATCATAAGAGTGCCATTTGGGGTGTTTTCAATTACGACCCCTTTAGTACCCCGAGATGGTGTCGGAAAAACAATATAATTCAACCTTAAAAACAAGCCAGGGAATAAAAAGTACTCGCCCTTTCTGGGATAAATATTGAAATTGTATCCTACCATCTTGGCAATCTCATCAGCATACAGACCAGCGGCATTTATCACAAGGTCGTACGTATCTTTAAATCTGGCAGTTGTAATTTTTATTCCCTTTGCAGTGTTATCAACATCCAACACAGGAGAATTAAAGAAGAATTTCACGCCATTATCAACGAGATTTTCGTAAAGCGCAACTGGTGCAAAAAAAGACTCCATAACTCCTCCAGTAGGAGCAAAAAGCGCTCCCTGAACCTGCTCGCTGAGATTAGGCTCCTTTTTTAGAAGCTTTTTTCTATCCCATATTTCCAGTCCGGGAACTTTATTAATCTCCCCCCGTCTTTTAAGCTCCTCTATTTTTTTCATACCATCGTAATCTCTTGCAACAATTATCTCCCCCCTCCATGCAGTTGGAATCCCCAGCTCTTGAACCCATCTATGCCATATCTCGTTTCCCCGCCTGGCAAACCGGGCACGCACAGACTCTGGAGGATCATCAAATCCCGCGTGGATTATACCCGTGTTTGCCTTGCTTGTTCCCATGCCCACATCTTCATTTTTTTCAATCACATGAAGCTCCAAATTATACTTACTCAACTCCCTCGCCACGGAAAGACCGACTATACCTCCACCGATAACTGCAACTTTCATCAATGCGACATGCACACGAAGGATTTAAACATATGTGGGAGAATGTTTAAATACCACACCTATATACGAGGTACAGGTGATATCATGGTTACATGGCAGGGAAGAGCCTTAAGAAAAATATCCGGCGGAAGAATAAGGATGGCCCGCAAGAAAAGAAGATACGAGCTCGGAAGAGAGCCTGTTTACACTCACATAGGAGATAGAAGAGTTAAAATGGTCCGTGTTAGGGGTGGCAACTACAAAATCAAGGTTCTGCGTGACACATATGTAAGCGTGTACAACCCTAAAAGCAAAAAAGCCGAGAAGGTTAAAATTAACAGCGTGCTGGAAAACCCGGCAAATCCACACTTTGCACAAAGAAACATAATAACAAAAGGGGCCATAGTAGATACACCCATTGGAAAGGTAAAGATAACTTCCAGACCTGGACAGCACGGGGTACTTAACGGAGTGCTCCTGCAATGAGCATAATAATTTACCCTGCTTATTTTAATATTCACTATTCTCGCAAAGAAGGTAGGAGAGTGCCAAGAAACCTGGCTTTTGATGCAAAATTAGATACAATATCAAAGGCACTCAAAGAACTGGGATACAAATTTGAGGTTGAAGATGATAAAAAATATCCAAAATTTTGGTGGAAGGAAAAAGGCAGGGTAATAGTATATACCGATGAGAAAAAGAATGATGTTTTGATTAAAATTGCAAAAACCGTTAAAAAAGTGTGATTACTTATCCTGTGGCGTTTCTACATCTTCCACAAGTTTTCTACCGGCAACCACGCCATCAACCGAGTGAATCACAGCACCCAGGTCCTCCAGTGCTCCGGACAGCTCATCAAAATCAATATTTACACCCTCTACAATGACCTTTATGTTTTCCGTTTCCTGGTCCACCTCACTCAATATACAGTTCACACCACTTACGCCCTCCACCCTGCTCAACTTCAATGCCACATCAACTATACTCGGCTTGTGAGGTTTCAGCACATCGAGAACGAGTCGTCTTATACCATAATCAGCCTTTGCCATATGTGAGATAATTAATTTCAAAGATAAATATCTTTGGACACAATGTGATTTATAAACATAGGAAAAACAAAGAAAAACAATGAAGCAGGGATATAGAAAATGATTATATCAATAAACGCGTTACGATATCATGCACGACCATAACGGGATTTTTGATATATTATTGAAAATCGCAAATCACAAGGTACCTGACGACTTTGGAGTGCCCAACATAGCAAACGCCACACCTGTACCCTTCACTTCCAAAAATTTCCACGAATTAAAAGGATTCAATGAGAAAAAACTCTGTTTTGTGGATGGAGGCAACAACACCATATTTCTTGCACCGGGACACAGTATCCAGCTGGTGCGTCTTTATTATTCCCTATTTGATGGAAGCATAAAAAAAGAATACAATCAGTACACCTTCGTGCTGGATTCTCATTACTTGCCAGGTGAGAAAAAGTACGTGGTAAATATATACGATCTGGACAACTCAGGCATCTACGACGATGAAACAGCAAGCATAGACGAAAATGCATTGGGCGACGAAAAAATAAGAGGAGTGGGAGCATACATTAGAAGAATTGGTGAATGGTTGCTAATGGATAAAATTGCTAAAAAATGTGATTACGTAATTAGAGACGGATCCCTTCAAACTAGAGAAAGAGATGAGTACATATACCAGGAGCCCGTATTCGAAAGTGTTAAAGGCATAATGGGTCTTTCAAAAACGTGCAGTCTGGTAACCTCAAGAGGCATATCCATTGTAGCCGCGGTAAATTATCTATCCAAGAAATTCAACATACAGGCTCCCTGGTATTACAACCCCTTGGCAAAAAACATAACCACAATAAAAGGGGACATGTTTGTTGTGAAGCTACACCCTCACGCAGAGTACTCGTTTAGAGCGGAAATATACCCTGAAGAGCTTGCAGAGGATATAATATCCGCTCTCATCGTTCACTCAGATGACCCTACTTTTCTTGGATACCCCTACGGGTTGTTGGACGCAGACATAAACGCGAGGATTAGCGATGAAGAAATAAAGATGTACCGCAGCATGGTTTATGATTATCTTGATGACTTTTCCAAGCTTGAACAACATGCCCTGGACGCTCATGATATTATCAGCGAGGTGAAATAATATGGTTGGACAAATAATAGGTGGAGATTACGGAGAGATTTGGATCAGGCAAAGAAGCGATGCAAGGGTTGAGATAGGAGAGCTATTGATTGCCAACGACTTTCTGTTGCAGGTATTTGACTTAGAATATGGAAGTCTTCTTGAACACAGGGACCTGGCAAGAATGAGCGGCATGCAGCTGGAAGGCATGGGGGCAGTAAACGTGAAGGAGAAAAACATAAGAAATTACATTCTGGTTAAAGCAAAACCCGTTTTTGACCTGAAAAACAAAACTTTGCCAAAGGCGCTGCCCGGATTTTTCAACATACTGAGGGATGTGCGGGAAGAAGATTTTGAGTTCTTGAAAAAAGATGATAGCGGCATATACCTTGGAAAGGTTCGCAGCGGCTCAAAGATTCTAAATATTCCGTTGTATCTGGACGGAAAAGAGGTTCTCAGGCACCACATATTGATACCGGCCACCACAGGGAGAGGAAAAAGCAATTTGATGAAGGTAATGCTATGGAGCCTGATAGGAAAGAACTATGCGGGAATACTTGTCTTAGATGCTCATAACGAATATTACACATACACTAAAAACGCAAAAAAATATGGATTGAAGGAGCATCCAGAGGCGAAAAACAATGTTATGTACTACACCCCGAATCCCCAAGGAGAAGGCTACACATTAAAAATTAACATACAAAACGTGAGACCTCATCACCTTAAAGAAATCATGGATTTCACCAGTGCTCAAGAAGATGCAATGTATCTGGCGTACAGGGAGTGGAAAGGTAAATGGATTGAAGAAATTCTAAGGGGCAATATCCCACGGGGAATAACAAACGAAGTGACGATGGCCGTGCTTCAGAGGAAAATACAGGTTGCTCTTGAGTTAGTAGTTAGTGAGTCTGGAGATATAATCCCTCAGGGCCACATATTCTCGGCGGGAGACATAGGTAAGAGGACAATTAAAGACATAGTAGAGCAATTAGACGCTGGGAAAATCATCATACTTGACACAAGCACCATGTCCAAGGACCTTGAGATACTTATTGCCAGCATGATAATGAGCGAGATTTTTGATAAGCACAAAAGATGCAAAGAAGGGAGAGAAAATAACTGCATATTCGATGAGCTTCCAGTGGTGTCTGTGGTCTTAGAAGAGGCACCAAGAGTACTTGGTGGTGACAAAAGCAATATATTCAAGACCATTGCCAGAGAGGGAAGAAAATTCAATGTAGGAATGATTGCAATCACCCAGTTGCCATCTATGATACCCAGGGAGATTATGGCAAATCTCAACACCAAGCTGATTTTGGGAAATGAAACAAAGGGAGAGCGTGACGCTATAATATCCTCTGCCCCCCAAGATCTGACAAAGGACAGCAAGATGATTGCATCATTAGAAAAGGGAGAAGCAATAGTGAGCAGCATATTCACAAAATTCGCAGTGCCTGTAAAAATAGACCTTTTTGAAGACGTTGTTGATGAATCAAGACACCTTGCAGAAGAAAGGAGAAAAAGGGAAAGAATTAAGCCCCTTTTCTAAGAGAAACGGTATTTAAACTCATAAAATCTCATAATTTTTGTAAGATACAGTCCCTATAAACTAAAAATTTGAAATGAGAGATTTTAAATACCTTTCTACTTTTCCATCAAGCGTGGAAAGAGAAGAAATTGAGTATCTCTACGCACTAAAAAGATTCGGTATGAAAATGGACCTGGAAATAATGAAAAATTTTGTCGAGCTTATTGGAAATCCCCATAAGGACCTGAAAAGTGTACATGTTGCAGGTACCAACGGCAAGGGTTCTGTATCAAAGCTTGTATATGAAATTCTCAGTGAGAAATACAGAGTGGGGCTTTACACATCCCCGCATTTAGTAAGGTTCACCGAGAGAATCGTCGTGGATGGAAAGGAGATTGATGAAAACTACATTGTGGACTTCGTGAATAAGTATAGACCGGTCATAGAAAAATTAAGTGAAAACAGCAGGAATCCGACATTTTTTGAGGTAACAACAGCCATTGCCCTTAAATATTTTAAAGATATGAACGTGGACATTTCCGTGATAGAAGTGGGACTGGGAGGCAGGCTTGATGCCACAAACATAATCATGCCGGAGATTTCAGCAATCACCACTATTGACAAAGAACACACAAACGTGCTTGGAAAAACCATAGAGAAAATTGCAAGAGAGAAAGGAGGAATTATAAAACCAAATATTCCGGTGGTAGTGGGAGAGCATAAAAAAGCGGCAAGGGTAGTACTGAAAAGGATCGCAGAAAAGAATAACTCGGTATATCACAACGTAAACGATGAATGCATGTACGGAGAACTCAATCTTAGCTTGAAAGGAATGGAATTTAATCTGGAAACACCAGTAAGAACTTACAAGATACGCACGAGAATGATCGGGAGACACCAGGTAAGAAACATTATGGTAGCGGTTAGAATTGCAGAGATTCTCTCCGAGAACTATAATATATCAAAGAGCGATATTTTAGATGGGATAGAAAGGGCAAAGTGGAATGGTAGATTCGAAGTAAAAAAAGAAAATCCTCTGCTTATTTTTGATGCTGCACACAATCCCGCCGGGGCCCGCGTCCTCACCAAAACATTAAGAGATTTACACATATCCAATTTCACTCTCCTTTTTTCAATGCTGCAAGACAAGGAAATTGACAACTTTCTGCGCCATTTCAGGGGACTTGCTAAGCGGATTATAGTGTCAGAAATAAACTATTACAGACGTACACCCCTATCTGAGCTTGAAAAATATGCGAGGAAGTATTTCAAGGATGTAATAGCAGTAAAGAATCCATGTGAAGCAATTAACATTGCATTAAGGGATGATGCTACTCTGGCCACGGGTTCGATATACTTTCTGGGAGAGTTGGAGAGATGCCTTCAGCCATAATTGTTAAAAGAAAAGGAGAAAAAGAGTTTTTAGAGCTTGTGAACTCACTTGGATACACCATTCTAAACGTTATAGAGTTTCGCAATGGAAAAAACCCAAAATACTACGTAAGCAGCGGCAAAGTAGAAGAAATAAAAGAATATTCCAAACTTGCAGATCTGGTTATTATTGATGGGCTGTTAAAATCTTCACAGTGGTTTAACCTGGAAAGAGAGATAGGTATAAAAGTAAAAGATAGAGCTGGCTTGATTATTGACATCTTTGCAGACAGAGCAAAAAACAAAGAGGCAATGCTACAAGTTGAATATGCTCGCTTAAATTACGAGATACCCATGATTAGAGAAATGATACACCACGTTAGACAGGGCGAGCACGCGGGATGGCACGGTGGTGGTGAATACGAAGTTGCAGATTACTACGAGATGATTAAAAGAAGAAAAAGTCGCATCAATGATGAACTGGAAAAAATCAAAAGAGAAAGAGAAGAGCGCAGGAAAAGGAGAAGACGTGAAGGCTATGTATTAATTGGGATAGCAGGATACACTAACGCTGGCAAAAGTACCTTGCTAAACGCACTGACCAAATCAGGTCAGGTGGCAGAAGAGCGCATGTTCTCCACCCTGTCCACAAAAACATCACGTCTTGGCCGCGAAAGAATTTTGATAACGGACACCGTGGGCTTTGTAGAGGGAATGCCCCCGTGGCTCATATCTGCATTTGAACCCACACTGGAAGAGATTTACAACTCTGACGTTGTCTTATTCCTCATAGACGGTAGCAAAGAAATAAAGGAATTTGAGAGAAGATACAGAGTTTCTCATGACATACTGGAAAGAAGGGTAAGAGGCGAAATAATTCCGGTAATTAACAAAATAGACATAGCATCAAATTTGGACAAAAAAATAAAAATAGTAAAAGAAACAAATAAACCCGCACTTATTTCGGCAAAAACGGGCAAAGGCATACCTTCCCTTATAAAAAGGATTTTTGATGCAGCGGGCATAGGTAATTATACGGAAAAGATATCCTCATTCCATGATGAGCGCATGAGGTACATAACACGTTTTGGAAGAATTCTTTCCATTGTGAAAGCGGATAAGCTAACCGTGCATTTTTCCATGCGCAGAGAGCTTTACGAGGAATACCTGCGCAAGTTCAAAAATTCCACAGGAAACAATGCTTTTTGATATTGCAATTTAATGTTTTTGGTAATTTTTTTGATAAAAAAACCTTTTTTAACCATGACTCCATACCCACCACTGCTTCGGGTGGAAACATGACTAACGTATTTGAAAAACATATCAGGAAAGCCACGCTTTTTACTGATCACAGAGAGGCGCTTTATCCAAATTACCTGCCAGATATACTTCCCCACAGGGAGGAGGAAGTGGATAGATTAGCCGAAATTTTAGTAACTTCACTATACGGCGAGAAGCCATCCAACGTTTTAATTTTTGGAAAAACAGGAACTGGAAAAACCGCCGTTGTGCAATACATCGGCCGGGAGCTCAGAGGAGCTGCAGAGGTGTACGGAAAGGCAAAGATAAAGTACATATACCTTAACTGTGAAACGGTGGACACGCCGTACTCAGTGTTACAGAACATTGGAAACCAATTCATAGATAATAACGATGAAAAGATACCGTTTACAGGATGGCCAATTGACAAAATATTCACAACTGCAAAAGAGAGAATAGATAAGTGGAACGGAGTAGTTATTATTGTTTTAGACGAAATAGACAAGCTCGTGAGCAAGAGCGGGGACGATATTCTTTACAAGTTAGCGCACATGAATGATGTTCTGGAAAATTCAAAAATAAGCATTGTGGGTATTTCAAACGAACTAAGATTTACGGAGCTTTTAGACGCAAGGGTTAAAAGCAGATTATCGGAGGAAAAAATGATTTTCGCACCTTATAACGCTAAACAGCTTGAGGATATATTAGAAAAGAGGGCGAGCATAGCCATAAAAAAGGATGCTCTTGACGAAGATGTTATAAGGCTATGCGCAGCAATCGCGGCACAGGAGCACGGAGATGCAAGAAGGGCAATTGACCTGCTCAGAATATCGGTTGAAATGGCAGAAAGGGAAGGGGCGGAAATGGTCACAGAAAGGCATGTTTACCTTGCAAAAAATAAGATAGAACTTGACTGTGTTGCCGAGGCAATAAGGACACTACCGCTTCATTCCAAGCTTCTTCTTCTCGTGTTAGTACTTAACGATGAAAGTGGAAGAGAAAACCTTACAACAGGAGAGCTCTACAGCATGTACAAGATATTATCTAAAAAAATAGCCGTATCAGCACTTACCCAGCGACGGGTTTCCGATCTCATCACGGAAATGGACACACTCGGATTAATAAATGCAAATCTGCACTCCTTTGGAAGATACGGAAGAACAAAAGTAATAGAATTGGCAGTTCCGTGGAACGAAGCTAAAAAGGTTCTGTTAGAGGACGAGTACATTGCAGAGTTGAGAAGCGTTAATCTTCCAAATCAGAAGAAACTAACCTTCTGAATCGCTTTCATCCTCTTCTGCACTTTCACTTTCCTTTTTTCTCATGAGTTTATCTATTATTTCTTCTTTGTGTGCAAATGCATAATCTACCAAGAACGAGCCACCTATCAATGCAACAAGAGATACTCCCAGCCATAGATTTGTATTTGGGGGGATCTCATTTATGTTTGTCCCAGTTAAATACAGTTTTATAGCTCCAAACCAGGGAATCTCCCCTCTCGCCACGCCGACAATCATCTTATAACTTACCAGGACAGGGCAGATTGGTAAAAACCCATCTGCACCGTTTTGGTCATATGCAGTTGGTCCAAATTCTTCCCTATTGTGGTCCCCCATAGTTATAAATCCCTCGTAGCCTACAATCTCCGGGTTAAGATGTCTGGTGTCTATGTGGATTATTATCATGTTTTGGGGGCCATTACTAACATTATATATAGTAATCTGCTCCTGCCCCTTGGTATAGTTTATGTAAAGCCAGTTAGGCAAGTGACTCATATTTACGCCCCTCACTATCCACCTGCTTCCTGACCATTCAAGATACGCAATTGCCCTGTGAATTATGGAATGACCGTGATAGTTGTAGATAATCACATCACCATAATCCCCATATGTTTTGTACCCTGTCATTCTACCCTCTATGTATGTTTTTATATCATCTGGAGAATAAACCTTCTTCACAATCACGATGTCTCCAGTATCGATGGTACCTATGTGTGATTCACTACCGTGCTGCATGCTTCCTGATTCAACCACAACAATGGGCGGCCAAACGCCTGAATAAGCATACAATCCAAGAAAAATAACTGCCACTATAATAACAGATATTATTATATCTTTTACAGTATCCCTCACACTTTCAGAGGTACTTGAATTCATTTGATAGGAGATACTTGTTACGGATAAAAATGTTTTGGGGGCAAAACGTAATATAACCAGACAAGATAAAGGGTATGTGATTATACTTGTAGGCGTAGCACATGTGGTAGATTTAAAACGGCAGATTGAAAATGTGATACTCCAAGAAAACCCCGACATAGTTGCTGTGGAACTGGATTACGGGAGATATTACGCTATGAAAAATAAAGTAGAAGGGAAAATGCCGTACATGTACAGAAAAATGAGCGAAATGCAAAAAAAGCTTGCCGAAATGCTCGGTACCGAAGTTGGTTCAGAGATGCTAACCGCTGTAGATGTGGCACAGGCAATGGGCAAGGAAGTGGTATTCATAGACATGGACGCAAGACAAATCGCAGAGAACATCAAAAAAAGGATGACGTTGAGAGAAAAACTCAGAATATACTGCTCTTTAATAATGACACCCTTCTACCACAAAAAGCTTACTGAGGATGATGTTAAAGAGGTTATTGATAACGAGGAAAGATACATAAAATACCTGAGAGAAAAATTCCCGGGCTTATCCAAGGCACTTTTTGAGGATAGGGAAGAGGTTATGGCAAAAAATCTCAAAAGCGTGGAAAATAAAGGATGCGTTATAGCTTTTGTGGGTGACGGACACCTGAAAGGGCTGGCAGCGAGAATACCCGACGCAAAAATAATAAAATTAAAAGATCTTGTAAATAAAGGCAAAGAAAGTATGGGATTTTCATACACTCTCTCTTTCAATTAGAGCATTCACTATTCTGGCAATATTATCTTCCATCTTTTTTACCATATCAATGGTATTCTGGTGTGTAGTATTCCCATCTACGTAATTAACAACTGGGCATATTGGCTGATAACATATATTCAACTCCCTTGCAAGTCTGGCTTCTGGGGCAACTGTCATACCGACTACTTTTGCACCCAGCATTTTGAGCATATTTGCCTCAGCTCTTGTTTCAAATTGAGGGCCTTTTGTTGTGGCATAAGTTCCTCCTATTTTCACACCCCCTATTTCATCCAACATGTCTCTTAAAGATGGGCAAAACGGCTCGTAAAGATTCACATGTACAGGCTTTTCGTTATGGTACGTCCAGACACGCCCAGTGAAATCCAACAGGTCATCTGGAACAAGCAAATCACCCGGCTTTATATCGCTTACAAGGGAACCTACGGAACTTATTGCCACAACTTTATCTACTCTCAACGCTCTAAAAACATCCATATTAGCATGGTACTTAACCATATGTGGAGGAACAGGCGGATTTCCGTGCCTTGACACAAAAACGAAATTATTGCCAACCATCACTTTCATATCTCCAAAAACGGTTCTAACAAGTCTCTCTTCACCACCCAAGGCTTCCAACCCATCGTATAAGCCACTTCCACCAATTATCCCAATCATTCTCTCAACTCCCCCATAGTTGTTATTCTTTCCGCAAACGCGTTGTGCTTGTGAATGCTTTCCTCGCTCTCGCTCTTAACTACTATTAGAGTATCATCTGGCAAATTGGGATACTTTTTCACTATGCTTCCAAGGATATCACGTACCACATCCTCCACGAACTTGGGGTTTTCGTGGGCATTTAAAACCAGCAAACCCTCTTCTCTTCTTTTTAGAATCTCGTAAGTAGGAGAAGAAAAAGAGCTTTCCACTACATTAATTAAATCATCAGCTTCTATTTCCTCGCTCTCTGGAATTTCGATCAGAAGAGTAACCACGTTACGCTGATTGTGTGTGGGCACTGGAATTTCATCCAGTATTTTATCCTCGTACCTCTCTTTCAGAATTGCGCGGACGGTCTCCATAGCGCAGGGGCAAGCGGTCATTCCAATCACTTCAACGCCGACCATCTTTCTCACCTTATCGTCGCTCACTGTCGCCTTTCCTATGAGGGTATATCTCTCAATAGTTTTCCTTCCCCCCGGGTTATCCCTGTTCAGAAAATAATCGGCGCTGAGATTGACCTCCGCGTAAGTGGCATATTCGTGCCTCTTCTTCACCTCTTTAACGATGCGCGTTGCCAGATTCTCTATTCCCGTGCATGGCTCGGATATACTTTTATCTACAATTTCGGATATAACTTCGATATTCCTTGACATGTCCGAGCCCTTTTTCGTGGGAGGCAAATCAACGAATATGTCAATCTTGGTAACCAGCGTTATCTCTCGGCCATTTCGCTTAACCTGAATGGGCTTCACAACGTTCTTTACGCCCACCCTCGTGATTTTGAACCTCGATTCGGGGGCCATTCCTTGAATGTCCGGGTACATAATAAGGAGAATGTGCCACGGGATAAAAAGGTTTCAGGGAGAGTTTTAAATTTTCTCTCCCATCTCTCCGGTGTACCCAGAGACATGAAAATATAAATCTGCAATAAATTTCACCACATGTGATGTTACTG
>JALVVV010000020.1 GCA_027023265.1 DHVE2 group archaeon | reverse complement strand
CGGACAAGGGCTACGATTCCCTGCGAAACATCCGATTTGTGCTGAACAGAGGTGGAAAACCATACATTGCAATCCGCGAAAATGCTCGTCATGGATTGCGTCGGAGATTGCTCAAACTCAGCAAATCTCCAGAGTGGAAAAAGAAATACTCGCAAAGAAGAGGGCAAGGCCCCCTTTTCTAAACCCCCTAAAAGGGACACCTACGGTTTCCCTTTCCAAACCCATCCCTTGGAAGGGTATTGCTCCTTTCTAAACCCCCATATACTCTTTGGTTATGGGCAATTACATCTTCTCCCGCTCTATTCTGCTTCCAAGCTCATTCTTTTTAAGGTGCTCGCTTATGACCTCTATGTATAGTTTTACTCTGTTTTTATTCCTCTTTTTTCATGTTTTAAGGAATTCAACTTACCCGGACTGTGGTAACCGATTTTAAAGTTTAAACTCAAAAAGTGTTTCATTAATAGAAAGTTAAAAATATGTTATATTGATTGCTGAAGCAATGGACATACTCATAACAATCCTCGCGATTATGATTCTCTTCTTTCTGCCCGGATATACCTTCATTAATATGCTCTTTCCAAAAAAAGGTGAGCTAGATGTAGAATACGATTATGTGGCGAGAATCGCTTTGGGAATGGCGATGAGCGTAGTGATTTCAATACTCGTCGGATACGTCCTTGGATTTTTCGGCCTTCTTTATCCCAATTACCTGTGGGTGGCGTTCGTAAATTTAACATTAATCTTTTTCCTGATCGGATTTTACAGAGGTGGCTATCCAACAATAAGGAAACTGCTGGGTCTCGAGGAAGAGGATAAATACGACAGGTTGATACGCTTGAATGATCTTCTTAAAGAAAGGAAGAAATTGATCAAAAGGCTGGAAGAACTGGAAAAAATTATTAAGATAAAGGGACACAGAAATAAAGAGCCTTACGAAGAGGAGCGAGAGAAAATATTGAAAGATATAGGGGATATAGATGAAGAAATAGAGAAACTCAAAGGTGTTCTGGATGAAATATAAACTCGTTGTAGTGGTCAGGGAAGATTTGAATTTATCGTGCGGAAAACTCGCCGTGCAGGTGGCTCACGCGGCTGTAGAATGCACTCTGAAAGCGAAAAAATCAAACAAAAAATGGGTTGAGGAGTGGCTCAAAGAAGGACAGAAAAAGGTCGTTGTTAAAGCAAAGAATTTAAGGGAAATATTCGAGCTTGACTTCAAGGCAAAAAATCTGGGACTCACGACGGCGATAATAAAAGACGCGGGGTTAACGGAGGTGCCTCCGGGTACAGTCACCTGTGTTGGCATCGGCCCTGGTCCAGAAGAGATCGTCAATAAAGTCACAGGAAGCCTTCCGCTCCTGTAAGGGGAATAATATGAAAAAGAGTATAAGGGCTCTTGGAGTTGACGATTCAGTTTTTATACCCCATACACGAGGTATGGTTAAGATAGTCGGTGCTGTGGTTAGGGCGCCGGCGTACCTTGAAGGAGTGATTCTTAAAGATATTGAAATAGATGGAGCGGATGCTACAGATAAAATAATCTCTATGTTCAGCACAAGATTCGGCAAGCAGATAAGAGTAGTGTTCACACAAGGGCTGACATTCGGAGGTTTCAATGTTGTAAGTATAAAGAAAATTTATGAAAAAACGGGTATTCCTGTGATCGCAGTGGTCAGGAAAAAACCGGATATGGGGAAAATTGAAAACGCTTTGAAAAACCATTTTGATGACTGGGAAAAACGTTTTGAAATTCTGAAAGAAGTGCCGCTAAAAGAGGTTTATATAAACGGTCATAGAATATATGTGCATATCGTTGGGATGAAAATCGGAGATGCCACGGCAGTACTCAGCAATTTCACGCTTCGCGGTGCCATGCCGGAACCATTGAGATATGCACATATAATAGCCTCTGCGTTGCATTTTGGAGTTTCTAGGGGGAAGCCATGAGACGGCGTTCATAAAGAGAGAACATTAATGGAGTTATGATGACCGTTAAAAGTGTCACCATAACCACTGAGGCAAAGAGAGTACCGCTTATTATTCCTCTGTCATAAACTATTGTAAGAAGCACAAGTTCCAGTGCTCCACGACCACCCATCGCAATGCCCACAAAGTAAGATGATTTCGCATCAAAGCCTGTGATACGCGCACCAAATCCACACCCCATAAGCTTTCCAAGCATGGCTGCAGCAGTTAGAGCTAACACAAGAAACATTGCCCAGTAATCTATACCAAACTGCGATATCACGGATCCAAGCTTAAGACCCACATAGCCGAAGAACAGTGGTGTGAAAAGCGCATGTAGAAAAGGATCTATGTCATCCACAAGTTCCTCATACGCAATTCTTCTTTTGAGAAGCGGTCCGACCTTCGAGCCCCATCTGCCAATTATCAATCCTGCGATGTACGCGCCTATCACGGTCTGCAGCCCTGCATACTGAGCTATCAATCCCATAAATATAGCAAAAAGTATAGTGAATGACAACAGAACCTTTTCCCGTCTAGGTCCAGAGCCTATGAGTTTGTCTACCACCGAAAATTTCTCGAATAAATAGGGAATAACAAGGAGAGAGATAAGTATAAACGCAACAACCTTAACGGATAAATACGCAAGGATATCTAATTTCAGTTCGCCGTTAAGCGTTATTGAGCCCACAACACCTATGAGAAATACTGCAACTATATCGTCAACAAAACTCGCTCCCATTATCACTGCATGTATATCCTTACTTGCGTTCTCACTTTTCATAAGCAAATTGGCGCATACCTCCACGGCGGTATTTGAAAGAATCACGCTGAGAAAAAGAGACGCTTCTAAACTCACACCAAAAAATCGGAGTGTGAAAAACAAAAATATTATTGAAAACACAACTCCCGAAACGCCAACCACTATACTCGATAACTTGTTTTCACTGAAAGATTTGAAATCGGTGAGCAATCCAGAAAGAAGCATGAGCATTATGATACCAAACTGACTGAACAGTTTCAAGGTATCATTGGGTACAAGCCCAAATATCAGAGGACTTAAAATAACCCCGGCAAGTATCTCACCAATAAGGCTTTGAAATTTATACCGTGCAAATGCCAGACCCAGTGTCCTGCCAAGAAGAATAAGGAGAAGCAGAGATACAAAATCTATATCCATATC
>JALVVV010000019.1 GCA_027023265.1 DHVE2 group archaeon | reverse complement strand
ATCAGCCACAGTCCGAAGAGCAAAACCACAATTGCGTAAATACTTAGAATATACGTAATTCGTATATTCTCTTGTTAGGGAGATATTCGGAAATTTTGTTACCATATGACCCATTAAGGTGGTTATATCTTTTGAGAATAAGAACTTTACCCGCGGGAAAGGTACAACCTCATCGGCAAACTAATAGAAGAGATAAAACTTCGAAAAACATATGCTCTCGCTGATGCGCCGTCTGTCCTCCATCGCTCATTGTTATATGTAAATATACATATTACATGGTAAAGCGAAAAAGCTTCCGCTCTCCCATCGTCGGGCGCGGAGATGCAGTTTTGAAAAGTTGCGTTTTACACTGGGTCTGTGAGTTGAGAGCTGTCATGAAAGGTTCCTTTGCTGACAAATGGGGCGGAAAAAGGGCGGAAATTTTTTTCTTAACACTCTCCCGGACGAAAAAATTATCGTTGCAGCTGTACAGGATCCTGTTACTGGAAGCGAAGAAACCTTCGTGCAGGACCAGGGCGAAGATTTTTTCACAGGACCGCAGAGCTGCAAGCGAAAAAATTATCGCAAGAAAAAAAAAGAGTAGAGGAGGGGCATCAGCGTGAGACTCAAGATTTGCGGTAATAAAGAATTGAGCGAACTGCCGAGTCAGGGATGCCGAGTCGCTCGGATATATCCCTCCTGGAGAAACCGCGGCGATATAATTCTTTGACTTTTTTCACAATGTCATCGGAGTATTTTGGGGGTCTCCCTATGCACTTTCCCTCTTTCTTCGCCCTTTGCAGACCGAGCTTTGTTCTCTCTCCTATACTTTCCCGTTCGTACTGTGCAAAAGCAACGAGAATATTTGCCACAAAGCGCCCGGCGGATGTGCTCATATCTAGACCTTCTTCCACGGACGATATGCGGGCACCAATCCGCTCTATCATCTTCTGAAAATCTATGATTGAACGGGTTAACCTGTCCAGACGCCATACTATCAGTATATCTGAGCCGCCCTCCTCCAGAAATGTAAGGGCTTTTTGAAGCTCTTTTCTTTTCTCTATACTCCCCTCTTTCGCTGATTTTGGTTCTTCGAATACACCCACAACTTCCCAGCCCTTGGCTTTAGCGTAAGCTCTGCACGCCTCTATCTGCGCCTCTATGCTGTACCCCTTCCGCTTCTGCTCCTCCGTTGAAACCCTGGCGTAGATTATCGCTCTCATATCAGATCACAGAGATGTGAATATCAGATACCCACCAGTTATGAAGCATATTATGGCTCCAATTAACCAAGCTATTCTGCCATCCATCCATATCACCCCTTTAGGTACTCTCCAAACATAGTTAAACCTACTACCACCACTCCAATACCTATCCACATCCCTTGGTGTGAGATATCTGCAACCGCATTTCCAAAGTAGCCCATAGCATTGGCTATTCCCAATACCAGTATAGCTGCGCCTATACCCGTAAGCCACTTCCTCGTCTTGTTTCTCTTATTTTTCCCAACATTCTTCTTCATTCCCATATATACATCACCTCCCTTTTATTTATCATTTTCGGATTCGTTATCCAGGAGCCCCGTAAGCTCCTTCCATTTTCTGTACTTAGCCCTTATACTCCGTTTGCTTAACTTTATACCCTCTTTGGCCAGGATCTGTTGGATCTCCGCAGGCCCCAATCCTTTCTCATATAGTTGTGCGATGCGCTCTAAAAGATATCTTTCTCTCTCGTCCTTCAACATCATGAGTTTTGTATTCTTCTTAGCCCGTCTGTGCGCCTCCAGGAGCCACCGCGGGGGGTTTGTCAAATGCAGAAAAATCTTAACTCCTTTGCCCTGCACCGGTGCCATTACCAAACTTTCATTTATGTTGAGCGTCGCTGTTATTTTTAATAACTCTCCCCATGCTTTAGGTATGTGCATTATTGCATTGTTTATTAGTTCTGGAGATAACCACTTGAACATTTTGATGTCCGCCGTCTCTCGTAATACTGATTCCAGTGATGAAAAACGGATCACATTATAGATAACCCATGTATTCAGGTGCCTTGAACGGAATGCCTGAAGATTTGCCTCAAGGTTTGATGTTGATAATGCTCTCTTAGAAATTATCTCCGGGCTCAACTCATTGTAAAGTACAAGCTTCTTTCTACCATCCTTTGGTGGAAGCGTGTAATTTTGTTTGATTATTATCCTCTCTTCCCACTCTGGCTTTTCTTTTATTATCTGTTCCCCTAAACCATCGACATCGCCGTACACATACAGCATCGCATCTTCATATTTTTTCAGAAATTCTATCGCAAGCATCCAAGATGTTATTGTCTTGCCCGCATGGCGGTTACCTATTATTGCCACTAATTGCGGATATGCACCGAATACATTCATAAGCTCGGTTTTAGAGCTGGGTATTATTACGATGTGTTTATCTGAGATCACTCGGTATTTGTATCCCAATTTTTTGAATAGCGTTCCAAAAATTACCGCTTTGCGTCGGTCTATGTCTCCGCGCCTATAGCCCTCTTCAATTAGAAGTATCATCTTTTTTATCTCTGGATTTATATCCTCGGGAAGTAATCTTACCTCCCTGAGATAAAAATCGTATTCCCGCATTTTTTGAGAGATGTAAGTGTAGCTCATGTCTTCTCACCCTCCATCTGTCTTATGTCAAGTTCGCTAAGCGTATTGACGATCTGCGCATATGGATCAGTAGGCTTCAGATACTCCTCAACTTTTTCTATCGCTGCACGGATTATTTTCCCTCGTAGTTTGTAGAACTCATCCTTATCTGTGAGGTCTATATCGGAAATATCAATATTCATTGCTTTGGCAGCTTCAGTTATTTTGAGCACATCAGTAGTAGTGATGGTGAAAGGATAATACGGCGTTTCAACGAGGTTCTGAATTACGATGTCCAGGATGCGGATGTATCTCTTGCGGAGATCTTCGTTCCAGTCTTGGTAAACACTTCCGCGGGGTTTGTTATCTTGCATCCTTCCACCTCCCTAACGCTATGACTGCAACGAAAATGAGTGCAAGAGATAGGATAATATACGCGGGTTCTCTTGAACGGAAAGGTTCACGTTGCGCATAATCATAGTCATAGCTTAACGGTATGCCCTGAAACTGCATCGCTGCAAGGTTAATCGTTGCGGAGTTTCGCCAGCCGTAAATGTCCACTACCTCAACATACAGAATGCCGTTTTTCCAGCTCTCCGGGACGGTGATGGTGATGTTCGTCACATTCGTGTAGGTCATAACTAAAGAC
>JALVVV010000018.1 GCA_027023265.1 DHVE2 group archaeon | reverse complement strand
CTCGCTCCTGCGCTTGTAATAATCCATGTCCGGCTCTGCCTCAAAAAGTGCACGCAACTCCTCAGATGTCATTGCTTTCCACCTCCGTATTTAAATTTTCCGCCGAAATATTAGGCAGTTCTCTGAGGAATCAGACGTGCAACAACTGGGCGAGTACGCCAGCGCGATCATAGTTCTCCCTCCAGAAAGAGCAGGAGATCCTCTGGCGTTGGCTCCCACCAGTGTCCGGTATCGAACCAGTCTTTCACAAGTTCCCTTATTTTCTCTTTCTCTACACCTTCAAAAGCTGCAGACTGGCAAATCCGGTCAACAATCTCATCTATCTCTCCAATCCTGCCAGCCCCACTTTTTTAATTATCAAAAACTTTGTTATTCTAAATTCTGTGCCAGGACTATCTCGCCTTTCACGAGCGCTCTTGCTGTCATGGCGATATTAATGCACCATATTGCTATTAAAAGAATGAACATGAAGCATATAAAGAAGGATATGCTCTTATCATCGCTTACCCTGTTAAATAGCAGGGAACTAACCAAAAATTGTCCAAGTGGAAATGTAAATGACCACCACGCAGTTTTGTAGGTTATTTTAGATTTGTATGCGTAGTGTGCAGTTACCATAATTGCCATAAACAGCCACCACGCTCCAATGCCAAAGAACACCATAGAGAAAAATGTGGCAACTCCGTCAAGTTTAGGTAATTGGTAGTAATAGCTCATTAGAGAGTATATTGCTCCACCCACAGGTCCCATATTTATCCAGAATATTGGTATGTGTTCGCTTTTCATGGGTTCGTGCAGTATGAACCGGTACACCCATATTGCAAAAAGCGAGAGGTAAAGAAAGAACCCAGAACCGAATGAAAAGTCAAATAGAAGGCGAACAAAATCATGGATTCCATGTATGTTGATTAATCCTGATCCCACACCCGGTACCAATAATAACCCTGTGGTGCCCAAGAACCATGATGGATTTATGTGGTGTAGTTTCACGTGGCTCCCCATAAATGCTATGAACATTAGTATGAACTCGATTGTTAGAACTGTAAATGTGCCTAGGAACCAGAAAGTTATATAAAATGGCTGTACCAGTTTTACAACTGAAAAATTGGATGCCAGTGTTAGCATGGCTACGCCGAATGTCAGGTAAAAATTTGCTTTAATTGGGTTTTCAACATCCTTTTTAACCTCTTCTGGAAAAACAACAAGTTTCAAGATGAAGGGGATGAGAACTGTTGAAAAAATAATGAAGTTTATGAAGGCAAATACGTGTGAGATGCGAATCAAGTATTCCAGGTGATATTTCACACCCATTAAAAACATTGAAGATGTAAATACGCCAGTGCCCATAACCATTGCGAACCACGACGGAGAGAAAGTTCGGATTACTTCCTTGAAGTTCTCCACTTTTGGACATGGCGATGAGATATTTAAAGTGAGCCTATGAAAACATTAATGCACCATGATGCAATGAGGGTTTATGAAAGCCATAAAAGCAAATGTTCTATATGATGGAGCTGGAAACAGCGCAGTGAATGATGTTTATGTTCTGTATGAAGGAGATAAAATTGTGGAAATATCCCGGGAACGCAAAAATGCTGAGGTTATTGCCGAAGGCGTGGTAACACCTGGATTTATCGACCCGCACTGCCACATAGGAATGGCAAGAAGTGGCGAGCCGTATCAGGAAGATGAAACTAATGAGGAAATGAGCTCACTGTATCCCCTGGTGAATGCAATACACTCTGTTTATATGGATGACAAGGCATTTCGGGAAAGTGTGGAATTTGGAGTTTTGTACTCCCATGTTATGCCTGGAAGCGGAAACATTGTTGGTGGCAAAACTGCCTTGATAAGAAATTTTGGTGCCGACATTGAAGATGCTTTCATAAAAAATATTGGTATAAAGGCAGCACTTGGATATAATCCGAGAAGCACAACATCGTGGAAAGGAACCCGGCCAAGCACGCGTATGGGTGCAATAGCCATGCTTAGGGAGGAATTACTTAAGGCCAGAAAGTCAATGGAGTTGCTTAAAAAAGGCAAGAAAGACGCGGAAGAAATTGAGCCCTTGACTGAAATATTTATTGACATTTTAAACAGGAAGTATCCTCTTATGGTGCACGTGCATAAGGAAGATGACATAATAACTTTAATGAATCTGGTTGATGAGTTTAATATACGTGCCGTGATAAATCATGGGTGCGATGTGCATCGTGGGGAACTGTGGGATAAGGTAAAGAGCAGGAACATGGATGTTATTTACGGACCTGTGGATTCTTTTTCGTACAAAGTAGAACTGAAGAACGAGAGCTGGAAAAATATAGGATTAATTGCCAAATCTGGACTACGTTTTGCTGTTATGAGCGACCACCCCGTGGTTTTGCAGAGAAATTTATACCTGCAACTGAGGTTTTTCCGCAGGTTTGGTATGAGCCGCGAGGAGAGTATAGCCCTAATAACAGGAAATGCTGCTGATATAATCGGTGCTGAAGACATTGGTAAGATAGCTGCCGGAAAAAAAGCATCGCTGGTCGTTTGGAGCGGAGACCCGTTTAGTATGGAATCTTATCCTAAGATTGTTATTGGCGAGGGAAAAGTGGTTCATGAGGAATCATAGTTTCCTGAAAAACATCACGTACTCGTGTTTGAATATGTAGTAACCATCCTTCAGCGCACGGTACCTCCATAGGGAATATTTTCCCCTTTTTCCTCTGTTTTCTTCTATGTTTTTAACTACAATGCTTTTTAAGCTAAATCCATTTTTCATAATCATATCCATTGTGTAAAATCCAAGAGGTATCCAGGCACCTTTGGAATACTTGTCTCCAATGACTAATACAAGGTATCTTCCATCGTCCAGATGGTTTTTTGCGAGTTTTACTATTTTTTCAAAGTTTTCCAAAAATGCTTCTAATGAGTCCGTATTTGAAATGTCTCCGGGTATATCCGAAAACTTGATTATGTCCCAGTAAGGGGGATGCATTATAATCAGCTGGAATTTTCCCAGGTTTCTGTAAGTTTTTTCCATTCTTGAGTCTCCTACAATTATTTCGGTTTTCACATTATGCGGATTTTCTTCAGCATCAATTAGTTCTTTTGCTCGTTTTGCGGTTTCTGGGTTTATTTCTATACCAACTGCGTTTCGTCCCAGTCTCTTTGCTTCTATTAGCGTGGTTCCCAAACCTGCAAAGGTATCGAGAACCCATTCCCCTTTTTTGGTGTATCGCATCATTGCCTGCCGTGGTATTTGAGGTACGAAATTACCGTGATATTCCGGGGTATGCGCACCTGAATTATCCCGTGCTGGAAAAATCCACAGGGAATCGGTGATTATTTCGTCGTAATCTTTCCAGTTTTTCATATCTATGTCGTTAATTTTCACAAAAAAGATAATGAAAAAAAGGTTAAAAAATTTTGTAATTTATCTCTTCCTCCGGAAATACACCGCTAAAAATGCAAATGCAATGAAAACCATGAACCACTGTGAAATCTCAGGTATTGCCTGTAGGGTCACATCTACCTCTGTGCTGGTACTCAATGTACCGGTATTTGTGCCTTTACCCTGTGCGCTGGAAGCGTCCACGTTAACATCATCTCCGCTTATACCGTTGTATGTGTAGACGTCGTATCTGCCAGAGGAATCCGTGGTTACTTTGTAGGATATGCCCAGTGTGGTATCGTTAACCCATACTGTTGCGTTGCTAACCGCATTTCCGCTGGAATCCTTCACGTATCCATAAATGTGATAGATCGGTATGCCTGCTTTTACCTGTATGTCGTCAAAGTAGAAGCCATAGTAATCATGACTGGAATCATCGGTTGCAAAGTAGAATATAAATCTAACCTTATGCCCAAGAAGATACTGGTTTACATATTTATCATTTATTGTTGTTGTGTTGAATGTTTTTTGTACCCATCCGTTTGTATCTCCAGTGAATGCATATAGCCCTCCTATTGCGCTCCCATAACTGCTTGAGATTTGCTTATCATACTGACTGGCATTGTTATTGTAGTCCAACATGTGCCAGCTACTGGATGAATCATTTTGGTACGCTATTAAAAGGCCATCATATCCATCTTCTAAGTCGTACCATGCATAGAATGATAGAGTGGCCCAGCTTGCGTTTTGCAAGTCAATCCATGGTGTTATTAGAGCATCCACATGGTCATCAACTCCATAATACCCACCAAGATTTGTTGCAATTACGTCACTACCTGAATGAGCACTTGAGGGCCCTGCTGTTGGTTGACCCCATTGCCATATCGAATTAGCTGCATCATTAGTTGAGCTATTCCACGCACTTACCTGCCAGTTGTAAAGTGTATTAGGATTATCAGATGTTTCAAAATCATTGGTGCCATTTAGTGTGAAGGAATATACGTTGCTCCATGCAGAGTTTGTTCCATCACTCATGTATATTTTGAAGTAATACGTTACTTCAGGAGTGAGATTTTGAATGGCTATCTCGTGGTACTCGCTTGCACTGGTCTCTTCTGGTGTTTTCATGTCCATGTGGCCGGGGCCTATTCCGTATTCTATATATGTGGTTACTGCTTTGTTAGTGGTGTAGTTTATTACCGCGTCCAGATGAGAGTATATTTTTATTGACGTTATTGTGAATTCAACAACTGTTGTATTTGTATATATGCTATCTTTCTTGCTCGTGTCATTTTCGCTGGTTGCCGTGACAGTTATGTTTTGATAATCTCCAGAGCTTGCTGTGCTTGGGGCTGTTACTTTTAAAATCACTGTGGTGCTATCTCCCGCGTTGAGTGTGACTTTCGACTCTGACAACTCTGCACTCCAGCCATTGTCAGTGGCGGTTGTGCTCAAATCATAGGTATCCTCTAATGTGCCTGTGTTTTCCACGGTTATTGTGTAGTTAACGCTTCCTCCTGCATCCACGGTCTTGCTTGTGGAGTCCACACTAAGTTTTACGCCGTATCCATTTACCGTTATATTTACCGAGGCAGTATTGTTGTTCTCGTTTGTTTCCACTATGCTGTTATCCGGATCTGCGTAGGCGATTATCGTGTGAGTTCCAGCATGTCCAGATGTATTCCACGTTATTTGAACGGTGGTGCTCGCTCCTGCTGCTAAATTTCCGGCGCTTGCATTACCAATGTGAGTTTCAGATGATATTGAATCGTAATAAAATCCAACGTACACATTGTCCGCTTCCTCGCTGCCGACGTTTTTCACCGTTGCGGATATTGTTACTGTATCTCCTTCATTTACTGAAGATGCTGAGGTTGAAACTGAGGTTATGGTCAGATCAGGACCGTTTGCTGGATTCACCGTTAAGTTGAGCAAGATATAATTTGTAAGATTGCCCCAGTGGCCATTTGTGTGGTTATATGTATAGGCAGTAAGGTTTAGCTGGTACGTACCTGTTGGAGTGGAATCTGTGGTGGTAATGCTCAGTGTAAAACTTGCAGCAGTGCCATTGCCAGACGGCACCACATAACTTGTGCTTGTACTGGCACTTGCACCTGAAGGCAATCCCGATATTGTGAAATGTCCCACTTCGCATGTCCACATATACGGGAATGCAACGTTGATATTGTAAGAAGCGGTTTGACCTTGGGTAATAGTTGCAGAGGTTGATGCAGAGCTCAGTGTAAATCCTATGTCATGTATTAGCTCCCATGCGTTAATAACGCCCCAGCCACTTGCCAAGTCCCAACCTGTACGCGCATCGTATGCAGTTTCACCATTGTGGTATCCATTGGGGGTTTCTGTGACATCGAAAAATGGTGGTGAATTTGCATATTTGTTGTTATTGTAAAAATCGTTCCCAAGCTGGTAGAGTGTGGGCAGGAAGTACCCAAAGCCATGCCCTGAGATGCCGTACTGAACTCCAACGTAAGCGTCCATCTCGGTAATCATACCTGCAGTTACCGGGCAGGCTACGGAAGTCCCAGCAACGCTGCTCCATTCCAGTCCATTGCTGCTGCTGATGTATATTAATGTGCGATTACCCATTGCGGAGATGTCTGCTGTGGCCCTCCCGTGACTGCCTGTGGCTGCAATTATGGAGTCAACATAATCCTCTTGGAACCATGGTTCTGAGTACGTGGAACTAACACCGCTTTGAGTTCCCCAGTGGTCCCCCGCGGAATTAGTACTGGAGGAATCATACCAGACTATCTCACTACTTCTTGGGTTTGATAAATCTGTGTTATTTCCCATGGTTGTATAATTGTTCAGTGTGGTGCTATCTACTCCGTTGGGTGTAGGTGATGTTCCTCCTACTGCTATAAATCCATAAGAACTGAGCGCCGCGGTAGAAGGTTCGCTCGGAGTGTTTGTGTCTCCGTCGTCACCACTGCTTGCTAACACTGTTACGCCCATGGCATTTAATGCTTCCACATCGTTCATAGTGTCTGTGGACTCAGCAGTGTCTCCGCCCCCCCAAGAGTTGCTCACTGCTACCAAGGTTGAATTTTGTGTTAGTGTATTTAGTATGTAGTCATAATTTGCATCTGGAAAATTTGTTTGGGAAGAGTCTGCATATACGCAAACCACATCAACTCCTGGTGCTAAAGTGCCTACCATTTCGAGGTCCAACTCGTTTTCGGTAGATACATCTCCATCTGTGTTACTGCCGGGTGGAACAGTGTCTGAATCCACTCCATGTCCCCATACATGAGACATAACACCTAAATTTTGAATCCATGATGGTATAACGTGGTGGTAGTAGTAATTAACAGCATCTGGGTCAAATGGAGCTGCCTCTCCGGAAGAAGTAGAGCCCTCCCACAGAACAGTAGCTACACGCAATCCCGTTGCAAATATGTGTTTAGAACTTGAAGCCCCAGTGGCGGAATCGTTGTACAGTTCGAAAGTATGGTACATTCTTGCCACATCTGCTCCGCTTAGATAATCGGTACCCTGGTAATCCAGAAAGTTGAGGTGATACTGGGTGGAATTATCCATTCCGTCTATTCCCTTTATGTACGGTACAAATTCAGAAGGTATCTCTGGATCGCTCATGGCGGCGAAGTAATATGGCCTAAGATGCGTGTTCCCATTGCTTTTGAAATATCCGAACTGCACGTTAAATAACCTGGATATATTGGAGACAGTATCATATATTGTTATGGAATTGTGGAGTGGATATGTGCGTTCTATATGCACACCCTCGCTTTTAATCCAGCTTATAATTTCGCTGTACACGCTATCTGGTGGAGCATACATTTCTCTGAATTGCTTGTATGTGAGAAACTTTCTGTAATTAGGGGAGTTGGGATTATTCACACTTTTCAAAAATGCCGTAAGTTCGTTATCGTTTTTCCATTTCAAAGCTATTGTTATATATATTTTCTCTTTGGGATTTTCAGATTTGATAAATGTTCCATCTTTCAAAATTTCTCTAAGATGCTGGTTTTTTATTGGAACCATAAATCCATGCACACCTGTTTGCTGCATCGTGCCAAAATACAGTGCTGTTATGGACATTATTGCTACCATGGCAATTACGCTCAGGGTTCTACCATATGCCACACTCTTTTTTTTGTATACTTTCCTCTCAAAACTAATATTTCTTGTATCCATACCTCTATCTCTCATTACAACCACCTTTAACATGGAGGTATCTTTTTTATAGTATTTAAATAGGTATGATACTCTGTAGGCGTGTAATAACACAAGTCTTAAATAACGTAGAAGCATAATCTATAATTATGTTCTGTCCAAAATGTGGCTCTTTAATGCACCCGCGCAACGGGAAGTGGGTTTGCGATAATTGCGGTTACGAGATGCCTATAGAGGAAAATAAAGAGATTGTTGAAGAAGTGAAAAAGAAAGAGACAATAGTCATAAAAAAGGACATAGAAACTCTACCTTATGACGAGTCGGTGGTATGTCCAAAATGCGGGCACCAGGGCGCTTACTGGATGCTCCAGCAGACCCGTTCAGCTGATGAACCCGAGACAAGATTTTACATATGTCCAAAATGCGGGCATAGATGGAGAGAGTACTGAGTTTTTATTATCCTTTTTTCTATCTTTTGTTGTTTTGCTGTGGAAAGGGGTAGTGATGCAAAGTTATCCAGAGAAACAGTATTTGCTGATTCGTAGAAAGAGGAGAAGCAGGGCTTTAAAATCCGCGGTGATAGGCGTTGTTTCTGTTATACTCATATCTGTTGTTTTAGGCAGGGCGGGAGAAATAGATGCTGGAATGAACTTTGTTTTTATATTTATAACATTCATGTTTATTGTGTCCGTGCTCTCCTTTGGTTTGATGTTCCGTTATATTAAGCCATCCAGAGAGGAGAAGAAATACAAGGCGGGAATAGCAGGGGAAAAGCAATTCATGAGGATATTGGAACGTTATCCCGGGTACAAGTTTTATAGTTTAAAGTTGCCTCATGGTGGAGACATTGACGCTCTTTTGATTTCCAGAAAGGGTGTTTTTGCATTTGAAGTAAAAAATTACTCTGGCATAATAAGATGCATTGAAGATGAATGGAGCCGAATTAAGATTGGAAAAGGGGGTGGGAGATACGAGGGGTATGTGGGAAATCCCTCCGAGGAAGCAGTAAGGCATGCTAATGACTTGCAAGGATATCTTCACAGAATGGGCATATCTGTTAATGTTTTGCCTGTTGTGGTGATTTCTGATAAAAAAGCTGAGATTCACGCGGATAAGTGCTCGTCAGTGGTTTTAAGGGCGGATAAACTTAATATCTTGCTAAGGGGAAGAGACGTTCTTTCAAAAGAAATTTGCTTGTCAATAAAAAGAGTGGTAGAAAAATTATCGAGGGGTTAGGCATATCCTTCTAAATCCCTTTTATGAGTCTCTTTTTTTGCGTTCATGAACTGTGCTGGTGGCGGTATGGGTGGTGGTAAATGCACTTCTTTTGCCATTACAACGGACTCTATGACACAGTTATTGATGATAGTGCCATGAACCTCCTGAGCCACCTGATCGGGCATCCTATGTTTGTTACGCCACTCGCTCATCAGTTCCTTGATGTTCCCCTCGTAAATGACAATACCTTCTATGGCGATCATGCCTATGCCCGTGTACGTGACGGTAAATCTAAAATCCAGTCTTGCCTGGTCATTATTTATCTGCGTGATTGATACTACCGTGCTGTTGTTATCTATTCTTATCTCTTTGGGTGCGTTTTCCGGCTCTATAAAACGCTTTGCCTCCACGGCATCTATTCTAAATGTCTTTATCATAGATTATGGAAATAAATCAAACTATTTTATCTTATCCGTATCAAACCGCATCTGAGAAATCAACGATGCTTCCGCTTTTTTCGTAAGCCTTTAGATAATAATACCAATTCCCGCGATATAATACCTGAAACCCGTATGCAATGGCAATATCGTCTTCTATGTGCTCGGTAATTGCCAAAATCCCCTGCATTTTCAGCGTGATGGAAGCAAGGTGAAAAATATATCCGGTGTTGATTTTAAGCTTGTTTCTCTCCACTATCCACGCGTCATACTTTTTCACAGGTAAAAAGGGCATGTTCTGGTTAAAAGGTACGCAATTTTCTTTTTTTTCGCAGTCTTGAGCTGTACATTGAACGCTTCCATGCCTCATTAATTTTTCAATTATCTCTTTTGATGTGCAATCTGTGACTAACATCTTTGGATTTTCTTCAGTGAGAAAGCTTATGAGCATCTTTATTTCACGTTCCATGGGCGTATATCGTGAGATGGGATAATAATCTAACGCATGAAAACGGAGATTATATTTGCACATCGATGCAAAACATTAAAATACTCTTTATCCATGATGTATTGTGGTACTAAGGCTTAGCAGGGATGACATTCTCAACGGTGATATTATCAAAACCATGTTTATGCTCGGATGGCCTATGATGCTGAGCAGTTTATTTCAGACCCTTTATAACCTTGCTGATATGTTTTGGCTTGGGAGATTGCCCGGAAACGAGGCAAAGATAGCCGTTGCAGCTATAAATCTCACATGGCCAATTGTGTTCTTTTTCATATCATTTGCGGGTGGTTTGGGACGTGGCGGTATTCCTATAATTTCTCAGTATATAGGCGCTGGAAGGAGGGACAAAGCGAATCATTATACGGGACAAATATTCTCTGTTGTTATAATAATTGCGAGTGTAATGGCAATACTTGGATTTTTTTTATCAAAACCCATATTTTCTGTCATGGGTGCGGAGGGTGAGCTTTTGGATACCGCCTCCCTTTACGGTGCTGTTATATTTTTGGGATTGCCATTTATGTTCATAGTGATGGGTGGGGGACAGGTTATATCTGCGGAGGGAGATACTGTTACTCCTCTCATTATAAGCGGCACATCTGTTCTAATAAATGCTGTATTGGATCCAATTCTCATATTTGGTTTACTTGGATTGCCTGCAATGGGTGTGATTGGCGCCGCAGTGGCCACTGTAATAGCAAGAATAATTGCAGCTGTTTGGTTGTTGCACATGCTTCTTGGAGGCAAACTCCGCTTGAGGCCATCGCACAGGGATTTCAGGCCAAGGTGGAAGAGTGTGAAATTTATCTTGAAGGTGGGTCTGCCATCCAGTGCGAGCATGAGTGCTATGGCGTTTGGCTTTGTTGTTATGGAAAGCATTCTTCTGCATCTTCCAGACCAGACTCTTGCCATAGCATCTTACGGAATAGGCAATCGCATCGTTAATATAATGTTCGTGTTTGTCAATGGTCTGTCCTCATCTTTGGGGATAATGCTGGGCCAGGCTCTTGGCGCAAATAAAATAGATAGGGTTTCGGAAATTGGCTGGAAAGGTTTGAATCTTATGTTCTACATGCTGCTATTTTCTGCAGCGATTATTTACGTGTTCCGCGACCCGATAGTCAGGTTTTTCATACCCACAAATTCAGATGTGATTGACGGAGCAAAAACTTTTTTGTCGATAGTGCTCATTGGCATACCCTACTTTGGTATATTTAGGGTTGAAAGCTCTCTTTTGGTCGGTTCCGGGCACACTATGCAGAGTATGGTTGTAAGCGTGGTGCGACTATGGGGAATCAGGCTTCCTCTGGCTTACTACTTAGCTTTTGTTGTGGGCTGGCACTCCACTGGTGTGTGGTTTGCGATGGCTATATCCAATATGATTTCCGCGGGAATTGGCTCTGTATTCTATTTGAAGGGTGACTGGAAAAAGAGAATAATAAAAGCTAAACCAAAAACTCCAGCCCGGATTTCCTCACAATGATGTTTCTCTTCACACGAATTACTCCATCAGGGGTATATACAGAAGGTACCACAGTGGCCAGCATATTCTCCTCTAATATGCAGTTACCCGGTGCATATGGCTGGTAAAATCCCCCGGAGGGAACCATGCTGTAATGAGGGAAATTACCCAGTTCTCTTATTATTATATCAACTTCATCGCAGTTATTTCCTGCGGAGAGCTTTGAAATTCTGTTGTAAATCTTGTTTATTCTTTCAAGATTGTTAATCCATCCCTCCCTCTCTTCGGTGAATATCACTCTTGAAAAGTTAAGATAATAGCCGTTTTTTGAAGGGGATGCGTCGATGTAAACTATCTTTCCCTCTTCAACTGTTCCTTCGGTGCTTGGATATGGTTTGAGGCTGTGTTTTCCCGGTGCCACAATTGTTGGATACGTGAATTCCTCTGTACCTTCTTTTATTAACTCGCAATCAATTAATGACCGTAGTGTCTCTGCTTTCATTCCTATTTCCATTTTTTCCCAAACTCTGTTGAGTGCCACTTCTATCCTCTCGCTGAATTCTCTTATTAACTCTATTTCTTCTTCAAAGGGTTTTCTAAGGGCTTTTTCCAGGATATTTTCTCCGTTTAGCCATTTGAATTGTATATTCCTTGTTTTTGCGTTGGGACTTACGTAGTATGTTCCCTCAAGCTTCGGAGGTTCGTAAACCACCTCGTAATTCTCTTTTATTTCTTCTTCCAATTGTTCCTCTAATGGTTTTAGAGAGTGAACAACTATGCTTTCTTTTTCAATTACAAGGTGCGTGAATGCCCTTGTGCTTATAACTTTCGGGATTTCCGGGTCATCTGGGAAAAATACAAACCTTCCGTAGGTGGCTATTAGCTTAGCTCTCATCTCTCTGAAGTTCATTTAAAACACCCCTACATATTTCCAAGTCTTTAATCATGTCAACCTCCGGATTGTATACCTTTAGTTTTTCGTTAAAATAATCTTCGGAGGTTTTACCTCTCCATACACCCAGAATGAGTGTGGCATTCAGTTTTACCGCTCCAAAAACTATGGCAAGGTCATAGATAATGTTTGGTATGGTCTCCAAATCTACATTGTACTGGGATTTTAGGGCGTGTGGCAGCTTGAAGTATATGGAGCTTAGCTGTTCTGCTTGGGCGTGAAAAACCATATCCTTATCCGCAGTTAGCATTACCACTTCCACGTTTATTTCGTTTGAAAATCGTCGGTACTGTTTGACTATTTCCCTATCTCTGATCTCCTTGTCTTTTGTTTCAGTTGTGCCGTTGATTCTAAATGCGTCCAGTACGTTGGTGATGTAATAAATTTCGTTCATGGCGTTTTTAGCTTTTCTTGCGTCTTTTGTACTTGCATTTGCAAATTCTCCTGCCACGGTTTTGTACGGCAATTTCTCCAGTTCCCACACCATTTTTGAATTGTACTTACTGTGTATTCGAGCGTCTATTTCTTCAACTACTATATCACTAATTACATACTTGAACTGCTTTTTTATTCTTCTTGATACTATGCGGTAGTATGCTATGTTTGTGTCTATTCCTATGAATAAAGGTTTTACGTAAATGGTGCGGTCATCCACAGATTTTCTCAGCAGCTCAAAGTTCTCGTCAATTTCTTCTTGGTTTTCAAATTTCAAAATTCCCGAAGATAAAAATATGTCGAGTAAATCGTGGTGGCTGGGCAATTCTTTTCTTAGAAATTCGCTCTTTGCGTATCTTCTCCTTGTGCTGTCAAAATCATGCCGAGTTATTATGTTGCTTATCGTGCCATCTTTCATGTTTAGTTCAAAAAGTTTTATGTTCAAAAAAGGATAGAAAAATTCAATTTTGTCTCTTCCGTTCAAAGCTTGGTTGTTAAGTACTATGTAAATTTCGTTTTTTGATATTATCATATCACGACCTCCAGGAGCTCCTGGCTCTGAATTGGCCTTGCCATGTATGGTAGTGATGAAAACCGCATATCTTTTAAGTACAGGTACACTACATTCACCTTTACTCCAGAAATTTTTAGCAGTGATAGAATCATGAGCTTCCTTGCACCGGTGATATCAATGATATCCCCTTCGCTTACCTCTTTTGTTATCGTAGATTCTATTTCTTCAAGCCTATCTTCCGAGATTTTTATTTTTTTTAAGTTCAGTGTAATTTTCATGGTGTTGTGGAGCACTTTAAGCATCCGCTCCACCGTTTCCATATTTTTCTGCTCCGAATATAACGCCAGGAATTCATCAGGATACTTTTTCTTATTTCTCATATATGCATATACTGAGTTGAAAGACGACCACGGCTCTCTGGAAACGAAGAATATGTATTTCACGAACGATAAAATGTTTTTTGAATATTTAATTTCATCGCTTTAGGTTAGTACTCCTGCATGACCTTGTCATATACTTTTTTTAGTGCGTTATCGTCAACGTGGGTGTAAATCTGTGTTGTGGCAACGCTACTGTGCCCTAAAAATTGCTGTATATATCGTATGTCCACACCCCTTCTTAGCATTGTTGTGGCAAGGGTATGTCTCAACACATGGGGAGTCACGTTTTTCTTTATACCTGCCTTCCCAGCGTACTTTTTAACTATTCGGAAAACCTGAACTCTTGTTATCTTATCACTTTTCTGTGATGAAAAAAGGAACTCAAGGGAATCTTCTCTGGAAAATATGTAATTTTCTATTGCTTCAGCGGCCTTTTCGCTTATAACAACTATTCTATCCTTGTCACCTTTGCCGGAATGTACGTAAACCACCCTCTCGGATAAATCAACATCCTCTATCCTCAAGTTGCAAAGTTCGCTTACGCGCAGCCCTGAGTACGCGAGAAGGGAGAGTATTGCGTAATCCCTTGGCCTGTCTTTCGCAGCATCCAGCAGTTTTCTAACTTCTTCTTCTGTTAAATATTTAGGCATCTGTCTGGGTCTTCTGGGTGCCTTTATGGACTTTGCGATATCGTCTCTACCTCGGAACTTGAAATACGCACCTATTGCTTTCAAAGCCAGATACATCGTGTTTTTTGAATATTTCATCTTGGTTGATAAATAAATTTGGTACTTTTTCACATCTCCCTCTTTGATGTTCTCTACCCTTTTTCGAGTAAATTGAAGCATTTGCCTTACAAAGTGCACATACTCGGATACAGTGTTCTCGCTTTTTTTCTCTCCTCTCATGTATTCCTCAAATTCTTCAACCTCTTTTTCTATGTATTTGCTGATATTTTTGTCAGTCACATGTCAGATATGTGTTTGAAAATATTTAACCTTTTCCCAGTGTTTTACCATTGTACTTGGCAGATAATTTTCTGACACTATCTATGACGTTGTCTCCATTTATTGCCGAGATGATTAAAGATGCCACTTCTTTCATATCTTCCACGGTAAAGCCTTTCCATGTTAATTCTGCGGTGCCTATTCTCCCGACGGCATCTATAATAATTCCGTTATTTTCCAATGTATTGCTTAGCTTTACCGTGTCCATATTGAACCCTTTAATGAGCGAGTTTTGATCTATGAGAATCTGATGGCTCATTGTAAATTTTGGAGGATAGCGAATCTCAAGACCATGGGAGTGCAGCTCTCTTGCAAGTGTCTGTGAGTTCTCTCTAACTCTTACTCCGTACTCTTTTGCAACATCTGAAAAAACTTCTAAGGATGCGGCGAGGGCGGCTACCCTGTTGGTGTGGTAGTTGTCCTGAGTCCTCCATGTCATCTTCCTCTCTATTGCTTTTAAAGTTTCCTTGTCGTTGCTCATTATTATGCCGCCCTGGGGACCGGGATAGGATTTATGTGTTGAACCGTAAACAACAAGGGAATCCCATATGTTTTCTTGAAATCCAGAGGGAATAAGCCCGAGCACGTGTGACGCGTCGTACACAACTTTTGCACCGATATCTTCTGAAACTTCTAAAATTTCTCTGAGGTTGTAGGGGAACAGTATGTAGCTTGCACCAAGAATTACCATATTTGGTTTGTAATCCATAATTTGCTCCACGGGAATGTATTGCATCTCTTCGATTATGAGTGGTTTGTACTTGAGGCCGAGCATGTCTGGAAGGTATGGTTGCGAGTATCCGTCGTAGCCACCGTCTTCCGGGGCAATGGCCATAATCCTGTCCCCTTTGTTTAGCAAGGCCACTAACACAGACATTGCCGCAATGTGCCCGGATATTGGTTTGACGCAGGTGTAATCAAATCCAAATACCGATGAGGATAGGGATTTAGCCAGTTCTGTTATATCTTCCTGATACTTTGTTCCGCCGTAAGCGTTGTGCACAATCGTTCCGTGAACCTCTTCATCAAAAACCATGGAATATCGTGAGGCCATATCCGATGAAAGTGCCTGCCTAACTTCAGGTATGAGATAGTTTTCGGATGCCTGGAGATTAATTGTTGCTTTCCTATATTCATCGTGCTTTTCTATAATTTTTAGAGTGCGCATAAATCCTCATGGTTTGATTGAGTATTACCTTTGTGTATGAATCCTGTCTGAAACCCAAAATTTAAATAGGCGATGCGAATTTCAGTGCTGTGGTTTAAATGGTTGAGATGGTTAAGCCTTTACATGTACTTCACGAGAGCCTCAACAAGCCTGTCCTGGTATCGATGAAAGGCGGGAAGGAATATAGAGGAGTCTTGGATGGATACGACCAGCATATGAATCTCGTGCTGAAAAATGCGGAAGAGATAATTGGGGGAGAATCCAAGGGTGTGCATAATGTTTTAATTGTTAGAGGAGATACGGTCATATATATCTCTCCACCATGAGGTGATGAAAAATGACGAAGGGAACAAGCTCAATGGGTAAAAGGAACAAGAAGCACACTCATATCGTTTGCAGAAGATGCGGGCACCGTTCATACAATATACACACCAAGAGGTGTTCTTACTGTGGGTATCCTGCCCCGAGAATGCGCTCATATTCATGGGCAAAGAAAAAGAAATGAGTACTGCGGAGTAGCCGGTTTTGTTGCCCATTCTGGCGTCTCCGAGCTTATTTATTTTTCTTTAAGGGCGCTTCAGCACAGAGGGCAGGAGAGTGCTGGTATTGCAACATACGATAATGAAATACGTATGGTCAGGGGAATGGGTTTAGTGCATCAGGTTTTTCGTGAAGAGGATTTGAATTATCTGCAGGGGAGTGTTGGTATCGGGCATGTTAGGTACTCTACCACGGGAGGTTCTGTTGCGGAAAACGCTCAGCCCATTTACGTTTATACCATAAACCATGAAATTGCGGTTGCCCACAACGGGGAGATTGTTAATGTGAAAGAACTCATGTCTTTTTTGGGGTCAATAGGCTCTGGTTTTACCACGAGGTCGGATAGTGAGGTGATTGCAAGATTAATATCTTTTGAGATAACGCGGAGGGGAATAGTCGAGGGAATAAAAGAGACTTTTAAGAAATTGCGTGGCTCTTTTTCCCTCGCGGTGCTTGTTGATAATCGCTTGTTTGCAATCCGCGACTCATTTGGGTTGCGGCCGCTGGTTCTTGGGGAAATAAATGGGGGATACGGTGTAGCTTCGGAGAGCGTTGCTTTCAACGCGCTGGGCGGGCGCATGTTGCGTGATGTGGAGCCCGGAGAGATTGTAGAAATAACGCCTGCCGGGTTTTTAACTCATCACGTTTTCAAGAGAAAGCATAAGGCACACTGCATGTTTGAATACGTTTATTTTGCAAGAGCAGATAGCATAATAGATGGTAGAAGTGTTTATGATGTGAGACGGAGAATAGGTAGAAATTTAGCGAAGGAGCATCCTGTAAATGCAGATTTTGTGGTGCCCGTACCGGACTCAGGACGTGCGCATGCCATAGGATTCTCGGAGGAAAGTGGCATACCTTATGCGGAGGGTTTGATGAAGAACAGGTACGTGGAGCGTACATTTATCCTGCCATCTCAGGAGAGCAGGGTTAAGGAAATAAACATGAAATTAAATCCGGTCAAATCTGTTGTTGAAGGCAGGAGAATAGTTCTTGTTGACGATTCAATTGTACGTGGGAATACCATGCGTAAAATAGTGAAGATGCTGAGGGATTCTGGTGCTAGGGAGGTGCATCTCAGGATAGGCTCACCGCCTATAGTTGCACCCTGCTATCTTGGCATTGATATGAAAACCAGGGACCAGTTTATTGCTGCGGAGCATAGTATTGAAGAGATAAGGGATTTGATAGGTGCGGATTCTTTAGGTTACATAAGTATAGATGGTCTTGTTGATGCAATAGGCATACCTGCTGATGACCTCTGTCTTGGATGTTTGACAGGAAAGTATCCCGTTAAAATAGATGGAGAGAGTGTGCGGCACCAGTGTGATCTTGAGGAGTTTGAGTAGTTTTTTAATACGACTATGTTTTAGTGTTATGGTAACCGCAATCTATATTATGGCATAATTCATGGGGGTGCCTGTGAAAAGAAGAAAGCTGGATATGCGAAGGGATTATGAGTTCAGGTACTTGCTTGGGCAGCTCTTGAAAGATTTGCCAGAGGGGGTTCAGGGAGCTTTGAAGGGGTCGATATACGCGAAGGCCTCTAATATGGGTATTAGAGAAGCGAGGGATTACATCCTTAAAAAGAAAGAAGAGGGCGTTATTGATGAGGGAACATCCAGGAAGCTAATAGACTTGCTTTATAAGTATAGCGTGTACAGATGATTTCTGATTATTATCTCCCAGCGAAGATATCGGATAAGTACTTATTCAGATTCTTGAAAGACACAGATAGGGTTGGCGATGAAATAGTATTGGAGGGGTTCTTGGTAAGTATCCCTTCTGCAAATATACTGCGCCATGCGCTCTGGCCGAGTTTTTCAATGGTTTGTGGTGATTTTGACGTAATGGGCATAACCCCTTTTCCCATGGATAATTTTCCTATAATGCCAGTGCTTATCCCTAAAACGTACAGGAAGAGGGCAAGAGTGGTGAGAATTACTGGGAAAGTTTATGACCTTTCTATGTTCTCGTCTCTTGGTGGTAGATTTTTGTTTGTTGAGAAAATGGAGAGCATGCTCCCTGAGAGGTATTTCTCCATGGAGCATTCTGGATTGAGACCCAAGATAATTCGTGAGATGATTGTTTCCTCTTTTGATGGATTGGCAGGTGAGATTTTCACTGCTTATTTTCTCTCTTCTGCGAGCTATGCAAACAGGATAGGAGGAAACGCAATATCTGTTTTATCGGCAAATAGAAAGGGATACGCCACGGATTTTTCTGGATTTAGGGAGATTGTTGGCGTTCTAAATCCCATTTTTAAAAAAGGAAAGGTTACAGTTACTCTGACATATGAGGATGATATGCAAATTAAAGTAGATGCAGGATTTAAGATAAGATATGCACATATGATATCTAAACAGGCATCCAAATACTATCGTATGAGAAAATCAAAGGCATGGGAAAAAAGTGCGATTACAGAGGCAAGTGTCAGGGCAAAATCTGTTATAATGTATTCAGATATCCCCTACTTCCCGACGGCAAAAGAAGTTAAAATAGGAGATACAGGGCTTTTGCAGGAGTACAATCTTGACCTTGGATTCTATGTTTTTGAAAAGCACGTTTCTAATCCAGAGATTGACGAGTATTACGTCGAAAATGTCAAATCTAAATTGCTGTGGAAGCTTGAAAGGGAGTTTCCTCTGATTGTGGATGCCATGAACCTTGGAATTATAATGGACATGGGCGATATCAATGGTTTTGGGGAGCACGCAGCGAGGGTGATAAATGCCATGGAGCGCTTGAGTTATGGGGATCCTGTTGAAGAAACTGTTAGGTTGTATCTTGGCCTATTTGAAAGAATAGAGGATGTTATTGGTAAAAAGGTTAGGCTGAAATTAGACTCCATGCATGTGGGCAGCAGGGAGAAGATGCTGATAAACAGGGCTTTGGTAGAGCTTAATACACTTAAACCCGGTGGTTGGAGCTACGATTATTTTGATAAGAAAATCAGGGAAAGGGGATATGAAAAAGATACATACAGGCTCCTTCAGCGGCTTTGGAATGATGGTGTTATCATAAAAACTGTGGGGGGATTGTACCGGGCAGTGAATAATCTTTGAGTTTTTATTTTGCCAGAGTAAATAACTCGTGGTCCCCGCCAACGTCAAAAAGTCCGAGTCGTGCGCCGGCATCAAGCCATGCATGAGCGTAGTAAATAGCACCTAATGCTCTGGGATAATCTCCATTTTTTCTGAAATAGTGCGCATCGCTGTAGTATGCTTTTGCCATGTTCAAAAAATCCTCCGCAATTGGTCTCAGATGTGAATGCTCCGGTGCTGCAATTTTCACTTTTTTTATTGCAATATCTGTAACCTCAAAATAATGGTCAAGTATCTCCTCAGATATTTCTTTAGTCATAAAAAAAGTTATGAAAAATTAGATTATAAAATTATGCCCACTGTATACTTATTATTTCAACATGGTGACTGTCGTAAATCTCTTGTGGTGCCACTCCCCACAGGTACTTCCAAGAGAATCCTGGATGCCTGTCAAGGTTCACACCGTAAACGTAGTATCCTGCCCATACTAACTCTGAGCAGTAGAACTTACCGTTGTCCACTTCCTTCTTCCATATGTGGTAGTCGTATGGGTCTCCCACCTTGGTTTTAATCCAAGCTATGGCATGGTGTATTACCCACTGGCTCGCTTTAACTCTTCCTATTGCTATCACAGGATACTTGTAAAGCTCCTGCAATTTTGAGTAGTGCACGCCAGCTGGTCCTCCATTCCAGCCGGTAGTAGATTCTATAATCCATCCCTGACCGTGTGAGTCATATCCAACGAATATAGCCACATGCGTCCAGTATCCGGGGAGCCATGCCATCCACGGGTTGTAGCAGAATATTATGTCTCCCGGCTTCAGCATGGAAAAATTGTAATGGTGGTCAGGGTGGTAACCGTAGCTAACCGCGCTGGAAACCCCTGCCATTGCTTGTATTCCAATTATTGCCACTATGACCAGTATCGGAACAATGCGGTTCATTTTCATGGACTCACCCATGGTAGATATTGTCACACTACAATATAAAGTTTTCCTGTTAACACCTGAAAATTGGGAATTTTTCGACGTTTGTTACCCTTTGCAATGTAAATAAAAGTGCGGGTTGTGTAGTTATAATAATAAAATCTGCATTTAGATTACTTTCACACTCTCGCCACCGTGCTTTGTCTCCCGTGGTCTTATTTCCACAAAAAGAGGCATGGATATGTTTCCCCCTGTGACGAGTGCCACGCCTATTGGCAATCTCTGTATATCCTCCAAAGAGCCCTTTGTTAGATTTTCTACAGAATTACCTATTGCTCTCAAATCATTTGGGTTGGTAACGCGTAGTATTATTTGTGTGTTGCACTGTGATAGCACATTTTTATCTATTTTAGCAGGGCGCTGGGAGATTATGCATAGCCCAAGCCCAAACTTGCGGCCTTCGCTTGCAATGGTTCTTAAAATTTTACTTGATGCGGCCATTCCCTGCTGGGGCACATAGTTATGCGCTTCTTCCACTACTAACATGAGAGGCGGTATTTTATTTCTCTTTCTCAGCTCAAACAAAGCCATGGAGAGCCTCTGTACTACCAATTCCTGGATGTCTGGAGCAACTCCTCTGAGATTTATTATGGAAACCTTGCCCTTGGTTACAATATCGTCTATTCTCGTGCCTTTTCTTGCAAATATGCCCATCTCCGATAGATATTCTAACTGTGCAATTAGTGGTGAAAGGGTAGGTGAATCCTCACTTTCAAGAACCCTAATTATGTCCTTCACATCGAAAAACTGACGAGATGTTCTAAGCAAATCCATTGCTTTTCTAAGGGGAATCAGGAACTGCCTCGTATCAAGGCTCATGAGGTTTATCAATTCTCGGGGAGTCATGGAGGCAAGGGTAAATTTCAAGGGTTTAGCTTCGTTCAGTTCGGTATCCGGGGAGAATATTTTTATTTTTGAAGCGTAGCCTCTCGGAGTGACTCCAAATTCATCATGGATTTTTGTTTTTTTGGCAGGTATCTTCAAAGAGGGATACTCCCCATGCGGGTCTATTATTATGGCAGTGACATCCTTTTTTAGTAACTCTTCCATTAAAACTCCTGTTAGATAGCTCTTTCCTGCTCCAGTTTTGGCTAAAACACTTACATGCTTTTGTACCATTATGTTGATGTCCAAGTATATCCTTATGTTCTTGTGTTTGAACAATCTGCCAATGTAAGCTCCGCTTTTTTCAATATCTTTTAACCCAATTACCTTTCTTATGAACTCGTCTTGTGCCAGATAGACGATGCTTCCAACATTGAAAGGAATTCTCGGATACTGCAAAAGTCCTTTTTCATCTCGATATCCTATGACAACCACTTTTGCAAGTATGGTCTCCTGAATATCTACATCACTTCCATTCATCAATTCTTTCGCTTTGTCCACGGTGAGATTGGTTTTCCTTTTTATTTCATCTATTCTTCCAAGCACCCATCCAAACTTCTCGTGCAAAACCTGCACGTAATCTCCCTGCTCAACTTTGGCGCTTGTAATTGTACATGTGAACTCCGTGGTGCCTACGTCTCCGTAAATGACTCCTGCTTTTTTAAGTCCTGGATTGTCTTGCTCCTGTTTTTCTATGCTATCTACTTCGCTCATTCCAATCACGCGAACATCTGCTCGGACGGGCTCTCTTTGCGAATCTCATCTGCGTGTAGGAATTTCTTGATGGCCATCTCAAAGTCATCATGCACCACGTAGTCGCGCTCGTTTCTTATAGCGAACATTCCCGCTTCCATGCATATTACTTTCAGGTCTGCACCGCTAAAACCGTCCGTCTTCTTCGCTATTAGCTCCAAATCCACGTCCTTCAGGTTCATGTTTTTGGTGTGTATCTTGAGGATTTCCAGCCTTGCAGTCATATCGGGGTATGGAACAAGTATTATTCTGTCAAATCTTCCTGGCCTGAGTAGTGCCGGATCCAAAATGTCTGGCCTGTTGGTGGCGGCAATAATTTTCACGTTATCAAGCGGCTCAAAGCCATCCATCTCTGCAAGGAGCTGCATTAATGTTCTCTGCACTTCTCTGTCTCCTGAGGTTGCCATGTCCATTCTTCTAGCACCCACGGCATCCAATTCGTCGATGAACAGTATCGTTGGTGCTTTTTTCTTGGCAAGGGCAAACAGGTCGCGAACAAGTTTTGCCCCCTCTCCTATGTACTTTCTCACGAGCTCACTGCCTACGGTCCTTATGAATGTGGCATTGGTGTGGTGCGCCACAGCCTTTGCCAGAAGTGTTTTTCCGGTGCCGGGGGGTCCTGCTAACAGAACTCCCTTTGGTGGCTCAATACCCACTTTCTTGTAAAGTTCCGGTTTTAGAAGTGGTAGCTCTACGGTTTCCCTTATTTCCCTTATTTGCTTTTCAAGACCCCCAATATCATCATACGTAACTTCTGGCTTTTCTATTACCTCTGCAGCACTAACGTCTGGGTCATATATTTCTGGTAAAGTATGAACTATGGAGAAAGTTTGCTTGTTTAAAGCAACCCTCTTCCCTGGGCGCAGCTCCTCTGGAGATACGAACGTGGATGCTGTTACAATAAATGACGGTCCAGCACTGCTGTGTACGATTATCCTGTTTTTATCTATGACTTCTTCTATAACTCCCATCAAAAGGGGCGGTGATTTCATTTTGCTAATTTCTTTTCTGAGCCTATTAATCTCATTCTGGAGCCTTCTGAGCTCTGACTCCAGATACCTTTTTTCATCTTCAAGCACTCTGATCTGACGCGTCAACTCATCCTTATCATAATCGTATCCCAGAATGTCCACATCCTCTTTATCCATGTGAAAGCACCTGCAGGTAATAAGCAGTTTTAATATTTTAAATTTGTGAAATTCCCTTTATTTCTTGAAGAAAATCAGTACGTCGCCCTTTTTCAGTAGTGTTTTTGGGCCTGGATTCTTTATGATTTTCTCGCCCCTTTTAATTGCCACAACGTTGCCAACTCTGTCTCTTATGTCTGTGTCTCTTAGCCTCCGTCCCACGTACATTCTTGGAAGCTGGATTGCATACATGTTAACCGTGTCAGAGAACATAACCATGTTAATCAGCTCTGCAGCTCTGGGATTTAGAAATGAATTTAGAATCTCTCTCCCAATTATTTCGCTCTCCAGCAAAACATTATTGGCGCCGGCCTTGTATGCCTTTTCAACGTTCTCCCTTCTTTTTAGGATTACCCCTATGTTTAGGAATGGATTCAGATTTCTCGCTAAAAGCGTTATGTATATGTTTCTTTTGTCATCGTCTGTAGCTGCTATTAGTATATCTTCCTTATCTATACCTGCTTTTTTCAGAGTTTCCGGGTCTTCTGGATTTCCCCATATGAAATTCTCTCTCTCTTCGTCAAAGCTATGGTCTATGAATTTTGCGTTCAGGTTTTTGGTTATGCTGTTGTATCCGCACACGATCATGATGCATCACCCTCGTTTGGTACATAAATAACTACATCTCCGCTTTTTAACGTGAATCCCGGGGCCGGGTCCGTAATTACTCTGTCACCCCTGTGAACGGCTAAAATTGTGCCGTATTTCTCTCTGAATCTCAAATCTGAAATTTTTTTGCCGGACAGCGCGGTTTTTATTCTTTTTTCTTTCACGGGTAACCTGTTCGATGAGGCGAAAATATCGTACTTGAAGTCTCCCTTTGCCCAGAGCTCTATGGTGCTTCCCAGGACCTTATCCTTGGATATTACCGTATTAGCCCCTGATTTTTTTAGTATCTCTTCACTCTTCATGGAGTTTGCAAGGGATATTATATTTAACTCTTCGTTTAGGTTTCTTGCAGTTAGCGCTATTATGGCGTTATCCTTGTCATCTTTCAAAGCGATTAACGCTGATGCCCTTCCTATGTTTGCTTTTTTGAGGTTCACTATTTCCGAGCAATCACCTTCCACGTGGGGCATGTTCTCGGGGGGATTTTTGTCCACAACAACGAATGGAATGCCTAAAATTTTGAGCTTTGAGGTCAGGTATGATGTCAGCTCGTTGTTGCCGCATATGATCACGTGCTCATCTTTTGGTAGAGGTTTTCCCCATCCCTTCTCCGCCTTCTTTATTTTCATTTCCAGCCACGGTCCAACTACGGTTTGTATCCCGCCAAAGATGACACCCAGTCCTACGGTGAGATACGCTATGTGGAACCATTTACCGATTTCGCTTGTCAGAGTTGTCCCGGGTGGATAATATCCCAGAGTTGATATTGTGGCCACACTGAAATATATAGCATCGGTAAGACTTGCAGGATGGTGCTCCACGTAAATTCTTATGAGTATGTATCCCAGCACGCCAAAGAGCACATAAGAGACGACCATCAAAACGAAGAGTATGATTCTGTTTTTTAAAGTGAAAGCCATCAGTTCCCTATATTAATCATGGATTTAGATTTTTCTTTTTAAGCATGTTCTCCATATGAACTTTCTTTAGATGGATCATAGCCTCATCATTTCTTCCCATCTTTAGCAATGTGTATCCAAGGTTAAATTCTGCCTCCTCAAAATCTGGATTAAGTATAACTGCCCTTTTGAACTGCTCAAGAGCCTTGTCGTATTCACCTCTCTCAAAATAAGTAATACCCCGTGCATTGGCAAGAAACTCATCTTCGTTTATATCTTTGTTAAATAATTCTTCTGTCTTACCAAGCTCCAGCAAAATCTGCCCGAACCCGCGAGGATAATCCATTTTTTGCTCATTATTTGTTTTTGCTCCTGATTTTATCTCTTCTATTATGGATTTTCTTATATTTCGAAGTTCTTCAATGGAAAGCGCTCCAAGCTCTTCGGGGATACCGCGCTCGGATATTTCAGAGAGTTCTTTTATATCGCTTATTAGCTCTTCTTTGAGGTCTATCTTTCCTTGAGCTTTGTTACTCATGGCACTGCTCATAGCACCCCCTGTCAATGCGGCAACCATGCCCCTGAGGTCTCCAACGTCTCCTCCTGCTTCTTTGTTATTCTTCACACCCTTTTCTTTTATTTTTGTAATAGCCTCTTTTCTTAATTCTCTAATGGTGGTCATATCCATATCTTCTAAATTATCAGGTGGTTTCATTCCCGCATCTGAAAGGAGCTCTATGGTATCTTTAATCAGATATTCTTTCAACTCGTCAAGATGCTTTCTTTCAACCTTTGCGCTCACTTTAATCAAATTTTCAATGGCCTCTGAGAATTTTCCATCATTTATCAGTGCCCTTGTTTCTTCTATATGTGAATCTAAATCATCACTTATTATGCCTGCTTTAATCATGTCTTCTCGTATGATATCCAGAGATTTTAGGAGCTTTTCTTTCGTGCGGTCTTCCATGCCGTTTCTCCTTATTCTTATAATCATTTCGCTTCTCAGGTTTCTAAGCTCTTCTAAAGACATATTTTCAAGGTTATCTGGCGGTTTTTCTCCAATTTCGGTGGAGATTTCCATAATGTCTTCTATAAGCGCCATCTTGGATGCCTGCTCGTCCACGTACCTGTTAATCCACTCCCTTGCCTCCCAGAGCTTTTCCCTTGCCTCTTTTAGATTTCCCTCTTCAGACAGTTCTTTTGCCTCTTTTAGCAGTTTGCGGGGAATTTCCAAATCCTTGGGTATTTTGGATAGTATTTCTGCTATTCCTCTTTTAACCTCTTCACTTGCCGCACTTTCCTCTTCACCGTGGAGCTTTCTCAGAATTTCCCTTGCTTCCACGTTCCCAGGGTTAATTTCGAGCGCTTTTCTTGCCATTTCCTCTGCCTTGTTCATCATTTGCCTTTTAAGGTATATATTTGCGAGAAGCACGTATCCATCATCGCTTTTCTCCCTTTTCAGATATTCATAAGCTTCGTTTTCCGCCTCTTCATACCTTCTCATCTCGTAGAACAAAATGGCCTTGTTAAGGTAGCTCTTTGCGAAATCCGGGTCATATTTGAGTGCGGCGTTGTAACTTCTCATCGCTTCATCGTATTTTCCCTTGTGCTTGAGCACTATTCCCCTGTTATTCCATGCGTCGGGGAGGTTCTGATTTATTTTAAGGGCATTGTCGTAGCACAGTAGTGCCTCATCGAGCTTTTCCTGAGAAAAAAGAACGTTTCCCCTGTTTAGCCAGCAGTTGAGATTTCTGGGGTTGAACCTTACGCACTGGGCGTATGCCTCCTCCGCCTCCTCATCACGACCCATATTTTCCAAAATCTTTGCAAGTATGAACCATGCCTCGTCATCCCTTACATCTTCAACCAGTACTTTTTTTAGAATTTCTATTGCCTCATCGTATTTTCCCATTTCACCCAGAATCTTTGCTTTCAGCTTAAGACCCCGGGATGTAATCTTTATTTTCAGAGCTTTGTCCAGGTGTTCCATCGCTTTTTCGTAGTTCTTGTTTTTCAGAAACTCCTCTGCCCAGTCAAGCTCCTCGTCGAGTTTCCCCGCACTCGGAAGGTAGCTCCCCTTATCTGACTCTTCTTCCAATATACCGAACTCAAGCACGAGTCTTTCAAGGTCTCCACCATCCATGATGGTGACATCCATGTTATGTGGTATCCTTGATTTTGCGTCCGGATCAACAGTGCCTGTTGTTACGAGCATCCACCTTATCTGCATTGTTTCGAAATCTATCAAATCTTCCACATCGCTGGAGTAAAGTATATCCTTTCTTACGAATATTATTATGTACCTTATATCTCCGCCAGGTACGGGCATGATGGCATCTATTACTACCTCATTATCGCGATAGACGCCTGTGCGGACTAAAAATCCCATTTCCTTTACTAAGCGATTGCACACGCGGTAAAACTCCCCAATGGGCATGTTTTTCAGTTTTTCCAAAACACTCAAGAGTGCATCGCCTCCTCCACCTCTGCCATTCTCTCATCCACGTCAAATCCTGCTTCTTTCATCTTTTTGAGTGTTTCGAGTGCTCTACTGTACATTCCCCTGTCCATCAGGATTTTCAGCATTTCCTCGTATGCATCCTTCAACGAGGGGTCCTTTCTGGTTGCTGTCTGAAATGATTGCAGAGCACCGCCCCATTTGCCTGCGTTAATCAGGCACTTTCCCCTCTTGTACCATGCAAGGGCGTTGTTCTGGTCATACTGGAGCACTCTTAAATATGCACGTTCTGCCTCTTCGTAGTTTCCAGATGCGCATATTGCATCAGCCATCATCATCCACAGCTCTTCATCCTCAGGGGAATTGGATAGTAGTTCATTGTAAATCTCTATGGCTCTTCCCCACTTACCTCCCTTTACCAAAATCTCTCCGTAAAACATGGCAAATTTCCTGTCTTTTTTCCATATCTTGCTCATTATCTCCTCAGCTTCGTCCAGCTCTCCCATGTTCACGTGTATTTTTGCCAGCAGAAATTTTCCATCATCTCCTTCTATTTTAGATGCAAAATTTTTTGCAAGAGTCAAATAGTAATTGTCTCCCAGCTCAAAATTGTTTAAGAAGAATGAGAACTTCTCGTGAAAGAGTAGTGCATATCTCGCTAAAAGCAGAAAGTTTACTTCTTCTCCATTAAGGGCGCGTTTTGCCAGTTCGTTAAGCCTTTGTAAATCGCGTTGAAATAAAATACTACGCTGTGTATTTTCATCATCTAAATTGCTGCTCTCATCGCTAAGCGCCATACCTCTATGCAGTATAAATGGAAAATCCATGGCGATTGCCTTGGAGCAGACCTCGCATATGGGCTTTGAGGACTCACGCCCACATATTATGCATTTCACACTTCTAAAAAGAGATTATGGATAAAATATTTTTCTATGTTTCTTCTTAATGTTGAGCCGGTGCATATTCTATTTTGTGATGAATGTTCACAGTTCATTTCTGACTGTGGGCGAGAATGTTAATATAGATAGGGATATCCCTCGCGATGAGCGGCGAGATTCCGGTTAATTTGCAGAAAGCTCAGGCGGAGTGGATGAAGAACTGGCACAGGTACCTGCTTGGCCGTATGCGTGGTGTCACATCTGCCCTTGAAGTGGGGTGCGGTTGTGGTTACGTGATGGAAAATATGAAGGGCGTACAGTATGTTGCAGGTATAGACTCGGCTATTTCTGAGGTGAACTGTGCAAAGAATCGGGGCTTGGACGCTTTTTTTGGAGACGCAAAGCGCATTCCTTTTCCTGATAAATCTTTCGATCTGGTTTACGGTAATTACCTTTTAATGTGGAACAAAGAGCCGAAGGTTATCCTGAATGAAATGCGTCGCGTGTCTAAAAAGTACGTGGCCATTTTTGCCGAGCCGTACTGGAGCGGCGCGGTATGCGATTCTTCATTTCTGAGAAGTCTTGCAGAGAATAGCAGGGAGTTTATATTGAAAAGAGGAGGGAATCCTGATGCGGGGCTCAATCTTTTCGGGCTTTTCTCCGAATTATTTGACGATTTTGAGATGGGTACGGTTCCTCTCATCACATCACATAAAGATATGATAGAAATGATTGAATTTGAAAAGAGGATTTTAAATTTGGAAGGGAATATAGGATACGGAAATTTGCTCTACGTACCAACTTTCTGGGCATTTGGCAGGGTTGATTGAAAGGTCGCATGGTTTATATATCCGCTTTTCTTGCTTGTTTTATGATTCTGCTTCCTAATGGTTCTGCCACCAACAAACCAGTGGTGGAAGGCTGCAAGCTATGCGAAGAAGGCGCTAAAATGGTTCTATTTGTGACGGGAATTTGCCATGCCGGGTGCTTTTACTGCCCTCTTAGTGCAGAGAAAATGAATAAAGATGTGGTATTTGCGGACGAGATGCCAGTGCACAGCGATGAAGATGTTCTTTTAGAAGCGAGGCTCATAGAGGCGAAGGGCACGGGAATAACAGGGGGAGACCCCATGGAGATGGTGGACCGCGTGGTGCACTATATACATCTTCTCAAGGATAATTTCGGGGAAGAGCACCATATCCACTTATACACTGCATCTGGAAGCAAAGAAAAGATAGAGAAATTATCCGCAGCGGGTCTAGACGAAATCCGATTTCACCCTCCTCCACAGCTCTGGACAAAAATGCTGGGAAGCATATACGAGAAGAGAATTGACTGGGCTCTCGAATCAGGCATGAGCGTGGGCATTGAAGTTCCCGTTCTTCCGGACATGGAAAAAGAGCTGGTGGAATTGGTAAAATTCGCAAACGAGAAAGGCGTGTTTGTGAATCTAAATGAGCTCGAGTTCTCGGAGACCAATTACCGCGAGTTGAATGCGAGGGGCTACGAGCCGAAAAACGACGTGTCTTCGGCGGTCAAGGGCAGCGAAGAAGTTGCATATAGAATTGTGGACAGGGATTGGGACATAGTTGTTCATTATTGCTCCTCTTCTTTCAAGGATGGGGTGCAGATGCGCCGGCGGTTACTGAGAAGAGGAAAAAATGTCAAGAAGGAGTACGAGGAGCTCACCGACGATGCCACTCTGATTTTGGGGGTTATCCATGGCGAAAATTTAGAGGAAATTTACCAGTATCTCAGGGAGAATTTTCAGGTGCCGGAGAATTTAATGGGAATAAACAGAGAGAGAAATAGAGTGGAAATCTCTCCTTACATACTTGAAGAAATAGCTCTCGAAATCCCCTGGGATGCGTACGAAGTGGAAGAGTATCCCACATGGGATAGGCTTCAGGTAGAGCGCGTGAAACTGAATTAACTTCATGTTCCTTCTTTCCACTCTTCCAAGTACCTTTTTTGCTCTTCTGTAAGCTTGTCTATTTTTATGCCCATTGCTTTGAGTTTCAATTTTGCCACGAGCTCGTCAATTTCCTCTGGCACGGGGTACACTCTGGGTGCGAGAGAGTTATGAGATGCGATGTACTCGGCAGTCAAAGCCTGGATGGCAAAGCTCATGTCCATTATCTCAACGGGATGTCCCTGCCCGGCTACCAGGTTAATCAGCCGACCGTCTCCTAAGAGATACACTTTTTTATCACCGAGGCTAAACTCTTCCACGTACTTTCTTATTCTCTTTCTGCTCTTTGCCATCTCTTCCAAATCTTTTTTGTTTATTTCGTTGTCAAAATGCCCGGAATTTGCTAAAATGCACCCGTCTTTAATCTCTTTAAAATGCTCTTTTCTCAGAATGTCTTTCATTCCCGTGGTTGTGACAATAATATCCGCTTCTTTAACTGCGTCAATCATTGGCATTACCCGAAAACCGTCCATGCGCGCTTCTATTGCTTTCACTGCATCTATTTCCGTAACAATGACATTAGCGCCCATGCCCCTCATGCGCATTGCCACACCCCGTCCGCACCAGCCGTAGCCTGCTACCACCGCAGTTTTGCCCGCTATGGATAAATTCGTCGCGCTCATGATTCCGTCCAGGGTGCTCTGGCCGGTGCCGTAGCGATTATCGAAGAGGTGCTTCATCTTTGCGTCATTTACATTGAACATTGGAAAACGAAGCACTCCCTTTTTCTCCATGACCTTCAATCTCATAACTCCTGTTGTGGTCTCCTCGTTGCCACCCATGATTTCAATGTGTGAGTACTCACCGTGAAGCAATGTAGTAAGGTCACCGCCATCGTCGATTATAATATTTGGCTCATATTCCAGAACTTTGTGCAAATTCTCGTAGTACTCCTCTCTGCTTTCTCCCTTCCTGGCGTAAACATTTAATCCATCGGCTCTTAGCGCTTCCACAACTTCGTCATCGGTACTCAGAGGATTGCATGATGCCAGGCGCACATCTGCTCCGCCGTCCCGAAGGGTAAGCGCCAAAATGCCCGTCTTTGCTTCAACGTGCAGGGCCATGCCAATTTTCAGCCCTTTAAAAGGCCTTTTCTTTAAGAATTCTTCCCTTATCTCAGAGAGGACGTCCATGTGGGTCATTGCCCATTCGAGCTTTTCTTTGCCTTGCATAAACCCCCATGGTGTCCAATTATTTTACCCTTACTTGATAATCCTCACAAGAGCCACAGTCTCATCATCCCCTTTTGTCATCTTTTTCTCGTACTTTATTTCAATTTTGGTGGAATATTGCTTTGCGAATTCCTTTAACATGCCGTCGAAAAAGCAGTCAAATTTAGTGGGGGAGCGGTAGTGTATTATTAGGTCTTCACCTCTTCTCTCTGACCATAGTTTTTCCGAGTTCTTTATGAAGGGTATCTGGCTGTGAGCTTCTTTTATGTTAGAAAGCAGATCTGTATAAGTTTTGTATTTAGATACTATGGCAGGATATCTTTTAAGAATAATTTGGTGCATGAACTTTGCGAACTGGTGCTGGCATTCACAAACCTCCTCCTCGCTCGTACAGCCCAATACCTTGCGAATTGACGCAGCTAATCTAACAAAATCCTCCTCGGGATAGTTTTTCTCACACTGAAATTTTATGGGTGCCCCGTATTCCTTTTCCAGTTTGTCCATCTCTAAGGAGCCTCCTTTGTACTTTATGTATTCAACGAGAGCCGTCATCATCATTCCAAGCATAGTTGCATGAATTAAAGATAATATTAAAAAGTTTTCCCGCAAATTTGTTTTTAATATTTTGGAGCATGTCTCAAATCTCAACGCAAATTTAATATGTTGTCTTATTGATTATATGAATGGTTAAAATGGGTGAGATGGCGTTCTGGTGTGACGGAGGAAATAGTTGTATTTTTTCAAGGAGTGGTGGTTTTTGAAATTTAAACTGCCAGCCAAATTTTTTGCAATTTATTTTTCTAATATATCTCTGAGCACTGGTATAGGGCTATTTATGATGTACATTCTCTTATCATTGTGGCATACTTACAGTTCTGCGTTAATGGCATCTATTCCTTACCTGCTCATGTCGGCAATTCCTTCTTTTCTATCGCCTGTGGTAGGCACTCTAGTAGATAGGAGTTCTAAATACAAATTAGGATTGTTGGCCATTTCTCTCTCAATATTATCTCTGTTTCCTCTTTGTTTTGCAAGCAGTTTGTTATGGGTCATCTCTGTTTTCTCCCTTCTCTTGTTTTTTGAGAGCTATTTTAGAGTGGATTACACGATATCCGTGCGCAGTGTTGTAGGTGATGTGAATCTAATGTACGCAAACAATTTGTGGGTGATATCTATCGGAATCACATACTTTATTGCATACCTTTTGGGAGCGTATTTATACGCGTATCTCTCTTTTTCCGTGGCGCTACTTATTGTATTTGCATTCTACATTATTGCACTTATATTATGGGCTATTGCCAAAGTTCCGGAGGTTAGCGATGTTCGTGATAAAAAAGATGTAAAATACTCCGAGATTTTCAAAGTTCTAAAAAAGAGACCTTCTCTTCTGCACTTGATTCTGATTTACGATTTGGTATTCACATTTGTTGTTATCACAAAGACACCTGCGTACATTCCATACTGCTTCGATATGTTGAAAATGTCCTCTTTTATTTACGGAGCTTACAGCTCTCTAAGCGCTCTCCTATTTGTAATTGTTCCTTTAATTATGCACAGGTTCTTAGAGCCAAAAATGGCAGATAAATATGCGGTAAATTCTGTGGTGTACGAGGGTATTTTAACAATGCTTATTGCGATTATTCCTGTTTTGTTCTCTATTTATTTTTATAAAATAAGCTTGTTTATCATTCTGATTGTTATGTCCACCTTCGCATCTACCCTTGAAATGGATGGGTTCATGACCATTTTCCAAAAAGCAGTGCCCAGAAACATAATGGGTCGTTTTTATTCAGTGCGTTCTTTATTTAGGGGTGCAATTAATGTGGTCTCCATTTTGGCAGGTGGATACCTTGTGGATTTGCTTGGTTCAGTAGCGGTAATTTTCCTTTCTGGTATTGTTATGCTTGTAATTGCGTTTCCTACTCGTAAAGTTCTTAATAGCCTTTCTTCTTAGTATTTTTTATCTCCGACATTTACCTGCAATCTTTACAATGAGTGAAACAGTAGAATCAGAAAGTACTCGCCAAAATAAACCAGGTATATGTACTTCACCTTCTCTTTGAACAGGAAAAATGCGCCTATGGCTGCAAGAGCAAAGAATGCAATGGCGACCCTGGGTGCGAGCACAGCGGGTAATGAAAAAGCGATTGACAATAATCCCGCCGCGGCTATCTTGCCGTTTTTCTTTCCGAATATAGTAAATATAGTTATGGTTCCCCTTTTCCTGTCACTCTCCACGTCTTTCAAGTCGTTCATAACACTTCCTGCTGAGAACGCAATGAATAGCACTATGAAATATATCCAGAACCTTGTATTTGCTGCTGCCAGATGTGGGTACCATGGGGAGAAGTATCCCATTGCAAATAGAAGTGATGAGCCAAGACCAATGATTATGGTTTTAGTGCCATATTTTTTCAAGTATATTTTTGGATAGGAATATAGAAATCCTAAAAATGTAAACAATATGTAAATTAGAAATGCAGTTTCTCCAATTACCAGAGCGGTATAAGCGCCTGTAACGAGAGCAAGAATCATGAACTCTTTTATGTTAATGTCCGTGTATTTTCCTGAGGCAAGGCCCCTGTAAGAGTTTGTTATCTCATCATCCTTTTTGTCGTAGTAGTTGTTGATTGCCACGACGAATGCCCACCCGCTTGCCGCTGAGAGAATACCAATTAGAAGAGTGAGAATATTTCCCCTGAAATATATTTCAGGCAAACCCTGAAAATTTAGTTGCACGAAAAAACCAAGAACGTACATTAACGAGAAGTGAAGAATCCTGGGGGGTGATGCATCTGCCATCAATTTTTCTACCTTTTTTGGATTTTCCACAATTATAGCAAGCCAGAAAAACACCGATGCTAAAACTACGTACACGAAATTATACGCTATATCTTTGTATTCCATGGCAAAATAATCGCTCGGGCAGTTGCAATACAGTACGTGATATATTGGCCAGATTTCTGGGGTACTTATGGCCATGATCATTATGTAGAGGGTGAATGTAGATGAAATCGCGATGGAAATCCTTTGAATGACGCTTAAATTCTTAATTTTTGCATATATGTAGATGGCCATCATGATGATTAAAATTCCAAAAGCAACCTGGTGTCCGTGATAATAAGATTCCGGGTTACTCTGCAAGAAACTAAGTGCCATGTTTGCCCAAGTTTGCGGTGTTGGTTGCAAGTACGGTGAGCTCCTGTTGAATACGAATTTATCTATTATTGGTGGCAGTAATATTACAGGAACTGCTACTGAAAGTGCAGAGGTTATTTTTTCAATTTTTTCTCCAGTGATTACTTTCATGGACAAAAGCACGAACATGAACATCATTATGTAGTATGAGCATGACGTTTGAAGGAAGGATAGTATTGATGCGGGATGGTAATTAAAAAACAGGTATTCGAGGTATCCTGTGAGGCTTCCTACCGCGATTATAATTAGTATGAGAAGCCATAATGGCACGCGCATATTTTCAACTTGCGATATCACTTTGTCAATAATGCTCATGTTATCACGTGAATGTTTAATTTTGAGATAAACCTTTTTATTGGAATTGGAGGGGGATATCCGCGGGTTATTTGTGGTGATTGTGAATTATTGATGTCTAACTTTAGATGCACGATAAAACTAAAAATCAGATGTCCATTACCTCTTTGTGAAGTTTCTCGCTGACCATATGTTAGGAAAACTTGCAAGGTATCTACGATTTATGGGTTATGATACATATTATCCTTCTGGTGATATGAGTGATGATGAGATACTGAAAATTGCCAGGAAAGATGGCCGAGTAATTCTGACAAGGGATAAAGAGCTTGCACGGCGTAGCGGGGGATTGTATGTGGAAAGTGAGGATTATCGCCAGCAATTGCGGCAGGTGATTGGTTTTTTTGGGTTAACCGCCGAAAGAATGCTCACCCGTTGCTCTGTTTGCAATTCTCTGCTGTTTAAAGTGCCCAAAGGTGATGTTTTTGGAAAGGTTCCCGATTATGTATATTCTCATCACGAAGAATTTTATATGTGTCCTGTTTGTAAAAGAATATACTGGTACGGTACTCATACAGAAAGGATAAAGAATGAAATAATGCTTGCTATTGGTGATGCCTATGAAAATAGAAGAAAAGGAGAGGAACGAGATAAGGATTTACGTGGATAATATTGATGATTTGTGGTACTTGAAAAACGTTATTTCTCCTGGTGATTTGGTGTTTGGTACTGTATTCAGAAAGGAGGAAAGAAGTGGAGATATGCAGAGGGCAAAAAAAACTGCTAGGAAACGAATGAGGGTTGGAATAGCAGTGGAAAAAATAGAGTTTCAGGATTTTTCAGACCGTTTGAGGATATCGGGCAAGATAAAGGCAGGTCCTGAGGATGTTGTGGGTTTGTATCAGGCCATTAACGTGGGGGTTGGAGATGAGGTTTCCGTGGTGAAAACCTATTGGAGCAGAGAAGATAGGGAGATGCTCGATGAAGCGGTGAAAAACGCAGAGAGGCCACAGGTGTATTTTTTAGGACTTGAACATGGGCTGGCAACTTTTGCAGTGTTGAGAGCATACGGGATACAGGGAATAGCGTCAATAAGGAAGAGGGGAGATGAGGACGAAGAATTTTTTGGAGAGGTTCTTTCAACGCTCAAGAGCATAAGAAGCGATGAGTATCCACTTGTGATTTTAGGACCCGGATTTTACAAGGAAGATTTCATAAAATTTGCGGGTAATGAGCTAAAGAACTACAGTGTGGTACAGGCTTCTCATGGGGATATGCGTGGCGTTCACGAGGCTCTTAAATCCTCACTTAATAGGTTACTGGTGGAAAGCAGAGTATCCAAGGAAGAGAAGCTGGTGGACAGGTTGTTAGAAGAGATAAAGAAAGAAGGACTTTACGCGTATGGACCCGGTGAAGTGGAGAAGTATTTGAACATGGGCGCGGTGGCCACTCTTTTGATTTCCGATACAAAGTACAGAAAATTTGAAAATATGCTAAACCTTGCCCGTGAAACAGGTGCAAAAATCCACATAATTAGCACATCTCATGAAAAAGGAAAAATGCTTGAAAATTTGGGAGGTGTTGCAGCGTTACTCAGATTTAAAGAGTGACTCTTTTAATAGTAGGTAGTAAATTATAATCACTCCAAAAATCAGAGCTGCTATTACGTACGCGTTCCCCGCAACGTTAAGGTAAATTACCATGTACGCGAGCACCAGGGAAAGGGGAAGTGAAGATAGATATACGAGGTACGTGTTTTTCGTAGCTTTGCCGTACCTGGAAAAGTGTATTGCAATTATGTGTAATAGAAGGGGTGCCATGAATGTGTACATGACTGCAAGGGCCATCGCATCAATGTTTCGCATTGCTGAAAAAGGTACGATAACAACGAACATGGAGAAAAGGATGTATGTGTAAAATAAAAGTTCATCTTTTATATACCAGTACAGTGCCACGAATCCCAGTGATACTGAAATCAGGATCACAGAAAGGAAGAACACCGACGGTGGAGTAATCGCAAGTGAGAGAATGTAATATATGGCAAGATATACATACGCTAAACTCCTATTTTTCATCATTTTCATCTCATCACCATGAGCACCTTGGTTAGTGGATATTCAACGTTCCAGTCAACGACTGTGGCATACAGTCTCAATCTACGCAGTCTCACGTATCTCTCAGCTTTTAAAATTTCGGTGGCAAAATCGCTGTCTTCGGTGATAAGCGAAGGGGATATGACCAGTATATCGTAATTTTTCGCCATGAGCTCCACGATGGCATCGTCAATGTCCCATGAAAGAAGTGGTGATATTAGTATCACAAAGGAGTTTGGAGGGAAAAATCTGGACACTATGAATTTTGCGTATTCAAAAGGTATGTGGCTGAGCTTCCTGCTTTTCGTGTGTAGCAATTTTTCCAAGACCAGATAAAGCGCTCTTTTTCCGTAAGTTGGATATATCCAGTCCACGGTCTCACCCAAAAGCACAAATCCCACACGGTTCTTTGTTCTGGACAGGTATGTAACCAGTGTGGCCGCGGCTCTTACCGAGTGTCTTAGCATTTTTCCGTACTCTTCACTGCCCTTGTAGAACCTGCGCACGTCTAAGAGGATTACAGCATCTCCTGACCTTTCGCTTTCGTACTCGTTTACCATCATCTTGTTTTTTCTTGCCGTGGCTTTCCAGTTGACCCATCGCATGGAATCCCCGGGATTATATTCTCTTATGTCCGAGAATTCCATTCCCAGTCCCTTTCTTCGAGAATGGTAATCTCCGAGCAAGCTTCTGGTTCTTTTTGGCTTAATTACAAACTTGCGCACGTATTCGATTTTCGGGTATATTTTTATTTCTCCCTTTCCCCGTATTATTCTCTTAACTACCTGCATTCCACCGATGTCTTCGGATATAATTTCTAAGTTTTCCAGCTTGATTATGCCAAACTCATCAAGATTTATTTTTCTTTTAAATTTTCTAGAGCTCTCAGCAAAGCCGGAGATCGTGCCTAACTCATCCTTTATTTCGAAGTACCCATGGCCTTTTACTTCATATCTTACAGTTAGCTTATCGCCCTCCACGTACCTCCTGTTTTCATGGGTTCTTTTAACGGAGGCCGGTTCAAACCTGAATAGGTGAGCCATTACCATAATCCACAGGAGCGGGATTGCTGCAAATATGGGTACTGGTGATTGAAGTAAAAGCCCTAAAAACAGAAGGACAACCGAATAAAGCAAAAACGCGTGGAATAAACGGGTGTGCATGGCTACACCTTTGGTACCGGTATCTTTTTCAGTATGTCCTCTATCACGTCTCCCGGCCTTACACCTCTTATCCACGGTTCCGGTTTAAGAATGATACGGTGTACAAGAGCAATGCGTGTAACTTCCTTCACATCATCAGGTATGACATAGTCCCTGCCAAGAACGTAGGCTCTTGCTCTAGCCAGTTTCATCACTGCAATGGAACCCCGGGGTGATGCTCCCACTTCCACCTGTGCGTTTTCCCTTGTGGCTCTAACTATCCTGAGGAGATAGTCTAAAACATCATCCTCTATGAACACTGTCTCAACTTCTTGCCTCATCTCCATTATATCTTCTATGCTTGCCACCTGTCCTAACTTGATTTCATCCTTTCTCCACCTGATTCTTCTTTTTAGAATTTCCATCTCTCCCTGGAAATCTGGATATCCAACGCTTAGCTTTACCAAAAACCTGTCCAACTGCGCTTCTGGAAGGGGATAAGTACCTTCATATTCTATTGGATTCTGAGTGGCTATGACAACGAATGGTTCGTTTAGAGGATAAGTTGTGCCCTCTACGGTTACCTGCTTTTCTTGCATTGCTTCGAGCAACGCAGCCTGTGTTTTCGGGGGTGCTCTGTTAATCTCATCTGCAAGGAGCAAATTGGTAAAAACGGGGCCGCGCATGAACTTAAACTCGCCACTTTTTCTATCGTAGATATACGTGCCAGTTATATCGCTTGGTAAAAGGTCAGGGGTGAATTGCACTCTTTTGAAATCAAAGCCTATTGCCTGAGAAAATGAACGGGCTATGAGTGTTTTTGCGAGGCCGGGGTTATCTTCAAAAAGTATGTGTCCCCCTGCAAGTATGGCGTACATGACCTGCCTCAAAACCTCGTCTTTGTTCACTATTACCTTCTTCACCTCGTTAAGTATGTCTTCTACCTTTTCATTCATCTTATCGCCTCCAAAATTGCCTCAATCTCCTTTTTGAACTTATCCCCTGGCACGGGGTTTGTAAGGTCATGCCTTCTCCTGTAAATTCTGGCAACAACCTCTCCCGCACTTCCCATATACTTCTTTAAAAACTTGCCGTTTTCCATGTTGGCCGTTAACTCTTTGTTGCTGAGTCCGAAGCGGATTTTCAGATCTATATCTACCATGTTCAGAAGGCGCATCTCCACATCCCTCTGGGCTATGGGACTGCCATTTATCGCTTTGTTCACGATATCTTTAAAATGAGCGATGTCATTGGCCACTTTAACATCATTGTCTTTTATTATCTCCGGGTCATCATATCCTTTCTTCGTCTCTCTGGGCCATGCGTCTTTTATGAATAGTATGGGAAAATACAGTACTGCAAGGATTGAAATGTAAAGAAGGTATATGTCTATGCCGAGCGATATACCCATCAAAAGTGTTACTCCCGCTATGATTATTATGAGTACCACGGCATAAATGATGAATTTTCCGATTAGTTTAAGATATTTCATTTTTTATGACCTCCAGAGCTTTTAGGGCTTCGTTTCTCTGCCCTTCTGTCATCACATGAGTGCTGTACCTTGCAGTTTCAAAGAGACCCACAAGCTTTTCCACAGGCTCTCTGGAAACTTTGAAATTTTCTATGATAAATCTTTCAAATTCTCTGGGAGTGTAATGCCTTTTCTCAGATGCTCTCATATCTCTAATCATCCTCTCCAGCTCCAAGTATGCTTTCAGTATGGAACTGCGGACATCTTCGCCTAACTTTACGGAGTATATTGCCTGTTCTACGTACTTTTTCGCATCTTTTTTCTCTACTATTTCCTTTTTCTCAACTTTGATGTTTCTCAGAATCGCGTAGAATAAAACACCAATCATGAATATGAATGCTGCGTAAAAAATAACCAGGCTGACGGGAAATCCGCCCACCGGTTTTGCACTTTCTCCACCTGTGTTTATGCTAACCTTGTTTGAAAGGAAAATCACTCCCATAAATATGCCAACTGTTATTACAAGAGCGATAAGATTGGATATTACATCTTCCAAAATCCTATCTTTCAACTTTCTGCGCATCAGTATTGCCCCTATAATTCCAACCACAATTATACCGTAAAAAAGAGATATGAAAATCCATGAGTAGTTTCCATAAGCAACCTGCGATCCCGGTGGGGCTTCCACCTCTGGATGGTAGTTGGGATATATTATCGTGTAATCTATTTTCAGAGTACCTACCTCTACTGCAATGATTATAAACAGAAAAATTAGCATAAGCAGCAGGGTCGAGTCAAGGGTTATTTTCATTGCTTCTTGCCATGGTATCCTATCATTTTAAGTTTTCTGGCTTCCAGTATGGTTCTCGTAGCATGATTGCTCTTTTGAATAATTCAAGAAGTTCCTCATCGTTCGCTCCATTTCTCATAGGTGATAGAAGCTCCACCAAGTTATCATCTCTTAGCAAACATGGTTTTAGCTTTCCATCACTTGTAAGTCTTATGCGGGTGCAGTTCATGCAGAATTCGCTGTTGTGCATGGGTCTCACTATTTCCACCTCTGCTTTTTTACCTGAAAAATCAAATACAAATCTTTTTCTGTGATGTAGCTCGTTGTACACAACCCTTTCCGCAACCTGCTCTAAATGCTCCTCTATGAATTTTGGATTTAGATGATACTTTCTGAAGAAATCATCCTTTTCTCTCTCCACGGGTGCTTCCAGCTCTATTATTTGAAGGACGGTTCCTGTATCCGAGGAGAAGCGAATCAGGTCTTCCACCTCATCATCGTTCAAGCCTTTCATTAAAACGAAGTTCAGTTTAACCGGGTTGAATAGCTCCACAGCTTCGTATATCCCGTCAATGACATTCTTTAGCAGGGGCAATCCCGTAATCCTGAGATATTTCTCTTCTCTCAATGTATCCAGGCTTATGTTTACTCTCATCAACCCAGCATCTTTAAGCTCTCTTGCATATTTTTTTAAAAGAGTTCCGTTAGTTGTAAGGGAGACATCTTTATCCATTATTGCCGATGCCCTGCTCACAATATCCACAATATCCCCTCGAACAAGAGGTTCCCCTCCTGTGAATTTAACCTTTCTTATTCCCAGTCTTCTGGCAATTCTCAATATTCTTTCAATTTCTTCGGGTTTCATCTCATTTACGTGTTCGTGCCACTCTCCTTCCCTGTGACAGTAAAAGCACTTTAAATTGCATCTCTCGGTAACCGATACCCTTATGCTCTTAACTTCTCTACCGTATCTGTCTTTCACGAAGTTCCTGAATGAGCATAACGATTTAAAGGTGTCGATGCTCTTATGGTCCGTGGTGTTTTTATTTTCACTATAGTGGTAAATTAGAGATAAGGCAGTTTAGTTTGTATCATAGTTTCCAAAAAACATTAATTTTTTAATAAACAAATCTATTTTTCCCTGAAGCCAAGGAAAAGTTATATATGGTAAATATTTTATACCCTTGCAGTTTAAGGTGGTTCCTATGAAGATGTCACATGGTCCAAGGGCAAATTCGAGAAAGAAGATGACCAAAAAGGTAAGGGAGAAAGGCCTTCCTCCAATCAGAAGGTACCTTGCCAAGTTTGAAGAGGGCGATTACGCTGCAGTGGTTATAAACCCCTCGGAGCATTACGGATTTCCGCACCACAGGTTCCAGGGAAGGACTGGAGTCATAGTGGGTATGCAGGGGGATTGCTACAAGCTCAAGATAAAGGATGGTGGCCTTGAGAAAATCCTGATTGTGCATCCTGTGCATCTCAGGAAGATTTCCGTCGAGAAGGTGCAGTAAAATGAGAAGGTACCTTACCTTGGCGGAGGTAAAGGACATTCTTATAAAAGAAAATGAGAAAAGGGAAGAGCTTAGCCCTTTGCAAAAAGCAGCCCTGGGTCATGCGGAAGAGTTTGTGGTGCTCAGCCTCGATGATACTCTAAAGCTGGTGGACGAGCTAATGGCTCTTGATTTCGTTGATGAGAGACATGCCGTGAAAATAGCGGACATACTGCCCACCAGTCCCGACCAGGTGCGAGCCATATACGCCAAAGAGAAGATAGTTCTTCCCCCTGAGCAAATAAAGGAAATTCTGGACATTGTGGCTAAATACATTTAAGGGGGCGTGAAAGTTGGAAGATTATGCATATGTTTTGGATTTTTTACCTCAGGGAAGGATTGAAGAAAAAAGCTTTAAGAGAACTCCTCTTGCCATAGCAATCGGTGAAACTGAGTTCAAGTTATTTGAGCTTATCCCCAAGCCTAACGTCTCTCTAATTATTGGAGAGCGGGTGTATATAGGAAAGGATAAGGACAAAAGGGAGAAAATACTTCATGTGAAGCGCAGAATTGCTTTTGACGAGCTCACAAACGCGGCCAAGGCCGAGCTTCCTTACGTCCTTGAAGAAATAATCAAGGCCAGAGAAGATTTCTTCCTGAAGTTTTTCAACGAAGCTGGTCCGATAACCACGAGATTGCACATGCTGGAACTTCTCCCGGGACTTGGGAAGAAGACCATGTGGGCAATATTGGATGAGAGGAAAAAGGGGCCGTTCAAGTCATTTGAAGACCTTTCAGAGAGGGTAAAATTGCCCCATCATCCCGAGAAGCTCATAGCAAATCGCATAGTTTACGAGCTGCAGCACAGATACGAAAAGTACAAGATTTTCGTGGCAAAGTAAAAATTTAGATCGCAAATTCTTTGCATTGCTTTTTAATATTTTGCGAGTATACCTCTTTGTGCCTCGATACAGCCAGAACTTTCTGATAAACGGAAACATAGCGGATTTTATTGTGAATAGTGTTAGGGTGACACCAGCAGATATAATTCTGGAAATTGGACCGGGGCGTGGGATTCTTACCGAGAGACTTGTGAAACTTGGAAAGGTTGTGGCAGTGGAAATTGATGGGGAACTTTGCGAGTACCTGAATGTTAAGTTTAAAAGGGAAATTAAAGAAGGAATTCTGTTATTATTATGCGGGGATGCACTCAAATTAGAATTTCCGAGATTCACGAAGGTAGTTGCTAATCTCCCATACCATATTTCTTCACCTCTTCTGTTTAAGTTATTGGATTGCAATTTTTCTGAAGGCGTTTTGATGGTTCAGAAGGAGTTTGGCGAGCGCATGGTTGCGTCTCCGGGCTCAAAAAAATACGGGAGATTGAGTGTTATGACCTATTACTATGGATACGCCGAGATTTTGAAAATAGTTAAAAGGGGCAATTTCAGGCCAGTACCGAAGGTGGATTCTGCGATTGTTAAGATTTTAAGAAATCCCAGATTTTGCGAGGATAAAAAATTGCTGGAGACCGTGGTTCGCCTGCTTTTTCAGCAGAGGCGCAAGAAAATAAGGAATGTGTTGGGCGAGGTTGTTTACGGCGATAAACGGGTTGAAGAGCTAACGCCCGAGCAAATTTGCGAGGTGGTGAAAGATGCAAAGAATAGGATTTTTAGTTAATCCCATTGCAGGAATGGGCGGTAGAGTTGGGTTGAAAGGTACAGACGGTGTTTACGAAGAAGCAATTAGGCGCGGTGCCAAGCCAGTCGCCCCAGAGAGGGCCCGACAGTTTTTAAAAACTCTCAAATCCTTTAAAGTTGAAGATATTGTTTTTCTCGTTCCCAGTGGCGATATGGGTGAAGATTTTGTGAAAGAGTGCGGTTTTGCATATCGGGTTATTTATGATGCTCCAGAAAATACAAGTCGTGAGGATACGCAAAATGCTTCCAGGAATATGGTGAAAAACGGGGCGGAACTGATAATATTTGTTGGCGGGGATGGTACTGCAAGAGATGTTGCAGATGTGGTGGGGTCTTCGGTTTTGATAGTAGGGGTACCGAGTGGAGTTAAGATGTACTCCGCAGTTTTTTGCAATACCCCTGCTTCATGCGGAGAGCTTGTTTACAGATACATAACTGGGGAAACTAAAATTAAGGACGCTGAAATTTTAGATATTGATGAAGATGCATACCGGCGCAATACATTGAAGATAAAGCTCTTCGGATTTGCAAAAACCCCGTACGTTGAGAGCTTGGTGCAGAGCAGCAAGACGGAGTACGGCTATGAAGACGAGGAAGATAAGGAGGTTATAGGGGAATACTTCTCCGAGATTGTTGAGCCGGATACCCTTTACATACTTGGTGCCGGAACCACAACTGCGAAAATTGCGGAGAAATTGGGAGTGAATAAAACGCTCTTGGGCGTGGATGCTTATTTCAACGGGCATCTTGTGGGTGTGGATTTGGATGAAAGGGGAATTTTAGATTTGCTGGACAGGTATCCAAGAGCAAAGCTTGTTGTTACTCCGATTGGGACACAGGGATTTGTGTTCGGCAGAGGTAACCAGCAAATAAGCATCGAGGTCTTGAGGAGAATAGGCAAGGAAAACATAATTATCGTGGCTACGCCATTAAAAATATCTTCCATCCCCAAACTGAAAATGGACATTGAAGAAGGCGATTTTTTGAGGGGCTATTATCGTGTACTCGTAGGTTATGGAAAATACAAAATGATGAAATTGGAATAAAAATCAGGAGAGCCCCTTAATTTTCTTTCTGGAAATCTTCATACCTGTCGGGGTAACTACAAGAAAGCTCCTTCCGATACCTGCAACGTCTCCATTCACGTCTTTCGCTATGCTCTTCAACTCGCTTATTATTCTTCTAAGAGTGAGATCATCGTTAGCGATGGATGAATAATCAATCATGAGAACGTCACCGTTATAAATTATATCCGAGAGTTTTCTCACATCTTCATAGCGATAAATCTCGGCAACTCTTATTACAGGACCGGTGGCGGCCGCATCCATTCCCGTATCGTACTCATTCAAATCAATATATTTTCTTGGCTCCCTGGTTTTATAACTTTCGGTGTGCTTGATCTTTTTCTTGTTGAGAATTGGCATTTTAAACCACCTCTTACAAGTGTATTATTTTAAAGAATAAAAATTTTTCCTCAGACCTCGTATTTTTCTATTTTCATTCTTCGCATGGCATTTTCAGCCGCTATTTTAATCACGTCGTAGAGCTCGCAAACTTCCGGGCAATATGTTTTCTCCATGTACGCAAGGTCCCAGATTTTTCCACCATTTCTCATGAGCGCCGAAACAATATCTATTCTTGAAGATGCACCCTTTCCAACTGCCTGAGCTCCCGTTATTGTTCCATCTTCATCCACAAATACTTTCATGACTATTTTCTCGTTACTGTACGGGTTCAGACGACTCCAACCCCTGCCCGTGATTTTTCCAGATGTACCAACGCTGGCCACCTCGTAATCTCCAAACGCGGATACAAAAGCTCCGTTGGGTTTTTTCAATACTGCCTCGCCCCCGGTTGCATTGATTGCCGCCACTATTGCCTGGTTAAGTGCGGTTGTTGCCAGTTGTATGACTCCATACGGGGTCCTCACGCAGTCGCCAATTGCATAAATGTTCTCATCAGATGTTCTCATTTTTTCATCCACTAATATGAATCCCCGTTCATCTAAATTTACTTTGCCTTTTAGAAGAGATGATTCAGGCCTAACACCCGTGCTCATTATTACCATATCAAAATCCGCTTTTTCTCCGTTTATTATTGCCCCGCTAACTCTTTCGTTGCCGGTGATTTCCTCCACCCTTGCTCCGTATTTTGTGATAATTCCCTCAGCCATGAGCTTCTCATCAACGTATTTTGCCATGTCCCTGTCTATGGCTGTTGGAAAGGCATGTTCCATCATCTCCACGATGGTCACCTCTAAATTTCTCATTCTCAGAGCATGTGCCATTTCAACTCCTATTGCTCCAGCTCCCACCACGAGCGCTTTTTTCGCGTTTTCGGCATATTTGCTTATTGCCACAGCGTCTTCCACAGTGCGTACTGTAAACACTCCTTTTTTATCGGCACCTTTTATCGGGGGTACCCACGGCCTTGCTCCCGGGGCGTATATTAACCTGTCATATTTTATTTCCTTTATCTCCCCTGTTTTTAGGTCTTTTGCTTTTATTTTCTTTTCCAAAGGGTCTATCTCCACGGCTTCGTGAGAGAGCAGTATTTCAACATTTCTGCTTCTTGGAAATGGATGCACAATATCTTCCGGTTTAATCTTCCCTTCCACAACCATTGGAATCGAGCATGGTGAATATGTTTCGTAATCCCTTTTTTCAATGATGACAATTTTTTCGCTTCTGCGATGCATTGCTATCCATCTTGCCGCGTAAAGCCCTCCTGTTCCAAGTCCGATAATCGCAATCATGGTTGGGTGATATATGTGCCCACATTTTAATGTGACGGTACATTTTTGAGCAATGCTCGGAAGATTTACATTTTTGTGTGGCAACATTTTTAATTTTCATTGCAATTACTCGGCGGTGATTGAATGGCGTATGAAGGAAAGAAAGTTTATGTTATTCCAGAGCTTGCCTTTGGAGAAGTGTTAAAAGAAGAAGATGACGGTTTTGTGGTACTGGTGAACTCCGTAGGAAAAAAATTTGAAAAAAAGTATGGGATAGATGATTTGCGGCTGTGGAGCGAGAGAATAGAGGAAGCATGCGGTAGAAACAGAAAGTGCTGGGGGATATGTGGAGAAAAGCTTGAGTGAGGAAAGGCAATAAATATGATAACGCAATTATCCCGTGGTGATAGAATGTACGAGATTCGTTTTCACGGAAGAGGTGGACAGGGCTCTGTTGTGGCCTCAAAAATCCTCGCAAAAGCGTTTTTCATGGAGGGAAAGTACGTATCAGCGTTCCCGTATTATGGCGTGGAAAGAAGAGGAGCACCGGTGACCGCGTTCACGAGAATGGATGTGAAACCAATAAGGGCAAAGTATCAGATATACGAGCCGGATTATGTGATCGTTCTGGACCCATCTCTAATTTCGGCTGTGGATGTTCTCAAGGGCATGAAGGAGAACGGGTACGTGCTGGTTAATACGGTAAAGAGTCCTGAAGAAATGCAAGATGAGCTTAAATTTAAAAATGTGGCGACCGTTGATGCAACTACCATTGCGATAAAGCACCATCTCGGCTCGCAAACCGCACCCATAGTGAATACTGCTATCCTGGGTGCATTTGCCAGAGTTAGTGGGCTGGTTAAGATAGAAACGGTAATGGATGCAATTCGCGAGTCTGCACCTGCAAAGCAGGAGGAGAATGCGCAGGCGGCGAAGGACGCGTATGAGAGTGTAAATATGGGAGGTGATTAAATGTCTGTATTGTTACCAGAGGATCCTACTCCAATTGCAAAGGTGCCGAGCACCGAGAACAAGACCGGCGGGTGGAGAACATTCAGGCCGGTTATCCACTACGAAAAATGTATTCGCTGCTACATATGCTGGAAGTTCTGCCCGGACGCGGCTATTTACTTTGCGTCCCCGGATGCCCATGCTGCACCGAAGGAAGCACTGAGCAAATTTGACACCGTTGAAATAAATTACGATTTCTGTAAGGGATGTGGAATATGCGCAAATGAATGCCCAGCCAAAGCCATAGAACTTGTGCTGGAAGAGTCCGCGGAGGGTGATGAAGAATGAAGGCAATACTCACGGGAAACGAAGCGGCAGCGTGGGGTGCCCGTTTGTCAAGGCCAAAGGTCATAGCGGCATATCCCATAACACCTCAAACAAGTATAATTGAAACGATAGCTGCATTTATCGCAAATGGAGAGATGGACGCCAGATACATTCGTGTGGAGAGCGAGCATTCTGCCATGGCTGCCTGTATTGCCGCGCAGAACACCGGTGTGAGAACATACACGGCCACGAGCGCCCATGGCCTTGCTTTGATGCACGAGGTTCTAATGTGGGCTTCCGGTGCGAGGTTGCCCATAGTGATGAGTGTGGTTAACCGTGCCATGGCCCCGCCTTGGAGTGTTTGGACGGACCAGCTGGATACCATGGCAGAGCGAGATTCTGGATGGATACAGGTTTACACGCAGAATAATCAGGAGGTTCTTGACTCTATAATTATGTCTTACAAAATTGCCGAAAAGCACAATATACTCCTTCCAACGATGGTGATAGAGGATGCATTTATACTTTCTCACACATCGGAGGGAGTAGATATACCAGAGCAGAAAAAGGTAGATGATTTCTTAGGGGAGTACGAACCTGCTTTCAAGCTTGACCCCGACGAACCTGCGGGATTTGGCTCTCTTATAATGCCTGAGGGCCCTTACATGGAGTTCCGCTACAAGATGGCTCTTGCAATGGAAGATGCTCGCAGTGAGATACGCAAGGTGGTTGAGGAGTACAACCAGGTGTTTGGACGTGAATACGCTCCATTCGTTGAGGAGTACAAAACAGAGGATGCCGACGCAGTTATGGTTGTCATTGGAACCATTGGCTCCACTGCAAAAGACGTTGTTGACAGGATGCGTGAGAAAGGTAAAAAAGTAGGTGTGGCGCGGGTTCGTTATTTCAGACCTTTCCCTGCTGAAGAGCTAAGAAAGATTGCGAAGGGCGCAAAGATGATTGGTGTTGTGGATCGTAGCTATTCTTTCGGCCCTGGCGCTGACCTGTTCGCGGAGACAAAGTCTGTGCTTTACGGCCATGCTGATATTCCTGTTAAGAACTATGTGATGGGACTTGGAGGAAGAGATATAACACCGAGGATAATTGAGAAGGTATTTGATGATATGCTTAGTGTGGCAAAGGATGGAGTGGTGGATAAGGAAGTTGAATGGGTTGGTCTTCAAGGAGACGAGAGGTGGTCATGATGAAGAAATTAACCATACCTGAAGAGGAGCACATGCTTTCCGGGCATACCGCTTGCCTGGGTTGCGGTGCTACAATTGCAATGAGATACGTGCTTAAAGCCCTTGGCAAGAATACGATTTTGTCGATTCCTGCTTGCTGCTGGGCGGTGATTCCGGGGGTTTATCCCCACCGCACACTTGATGTTCCTCTCCTTTACACTGCATTCGAGGTAACTGGGGCGGCAATATCCGGAATAAGAGAGGCTTTGGACGCTATGGGTAAAGAAGATGTTAATGTGGTGGGCTTTGCAGGAGACGGTGGTACGGCAGATATCGGCTTGCAGGCGCTCAGTGCTGCAATGGAGCGAGGACACAACGTATTTTACATTATGTACGATAACGAAGCGTACATGAACACAGGAATTCAAAGGTCCGGTTCAACGCCCATGGGTGCATGGACTACCACTACCCCTGGGGGAAAGAAGAGAATGTACAAATGGGAACCGAAAAAGAACGTGGCTGAGATTATGGTGGCACACAATATTCCTTACGTGGCAACTGCGACCATAGCGTATCCAGAGGATATGATTGCAAAATTGAAGAGAGCGAAGGAAATCAAGGGCCCCAAGTTCTTCCAGATTCTTTCTCCGTGCCCAACCGGCTGGAGACATCCTCCGGATAAAACCGTGGAAATATCCCGGCTTGCGGTGCAGACCAATATGTTTCCGCTTTACGAGGTCATAAACGGAAAGTACAAGATTTCAATCAAGCCTAAGAATCCCAAGCCCGTCAAAGAGTACCTAAGATTGCAGGGAAGATTCAGGCACCTTACCGAAGATGAAATAGAGATGATACAGAAGAACGTGGATGAGAACTGGAAAGCGCTTCTCAAGAAAGAACGCTGCTCACAGGAGGAGTGAGCATGCCGAAATACGAGAATATACTTGCCGACGAGCCCGGGAGAAAGGAGTTTCTCCTGGGTAACGAGGCGGTGGTTAGGGGTGCCCTGGAAGCAGGGGTGGATTTTGCGAGTACCTATCCTGGAACTCCTTCGAGCGAGATTGGCAATGTACTTTTTTACATATCAAAGAAAGCAGGACTTTACTTTGAGTTTTCTACGAATGAAAAGGTTGCGATGGAGACCAGTGCGGCTGCATCTGCTTCAGGTCTCCGGGCTCTTGTTTTCTTCAAGCATGTGGGTCTCAACGTAGCTGCTGATGCCTTTATGAGCACTGCTTATGTGGGTACCAACGGAGGGTTGGTGGTTCTAACTGCCGATGATCCATCAATGCACTCTTCTCAAAATGAGCAGGATAACAGGCTCTATTCCATGCTCGCCAATATTCCTATGGTAGAACCATCGAGTCCCCAGGAAATGAAAGATTTTATGAAAGAGGCCTTTGAATTGTCAGAGAAACTCAAATTACCCGTGCTTTTCCGCACGACCACGAGGGTCAACCATGCTCGGGGTATCGTGGAATACGGGGAGCTGGGTAAAAAAAGGGGCAAGGGATACTTTGAAAAAGACCCAAATAGATATGTGCCCGTGCCAGAAAATGCCAGAAGAATGCACAGGGAACTGCTTGAGAAGATGGAAAAAGCGAAGGAGCTTGCAAATTCATCCCCGCTAAATAGAATTGAGCTTCACGGGGGAAAGATAGGTATAATCACCAGTGGCGTATCTTACAATTACGTGGCAGATGTTGTCAAATCCCTGGGCATAAATGCGAATATACTCAAGCTTGGATTTACTCACCCATTCCCAGATGCCCTTGTAAAGGAGTTTATAAGCTCGGTGGATAAGGTAATCGTTGTGGAAGAGTTAGAGCCGTATCTTGAGGAGAATACAAGGGTTCTTGCGCAGCTGCACAATATAAATGTGCCCATTTATGGAAAGCTGGATGGGTATTTCCCGCGTGCTTATGAGTACAACGTTGATGTGGTCAAAACTGCTCTTGGAAAGATTTTGGATTTGAAGATAAGCGATAATAGTTACAGGGCAAAGGAAATAGAACTCCCATCCAGGCCTCCCGTTCTCTGCCCCGGCTGTCCCCACAGAGCCACTTACTATGCAGCCATGATGGCACTGAGGCAGTTGAAGATTAAAGATGCAATAATAACCACTGATATTGGCTGTTACACTCTTGGTATACAGAAACCATACGAGATGGCAGATTACCTTCTGTGCATGGGTTCAAGTATTGGTGCAGCCGTTGGTTTTTCCAAGGCGACTGACCAGAAGGTCATAGGTTTTGTGGGAGATTCCACCTTCTTCCACGCAGCAATACCCGGTCTGATTGATGCGTATCACAACAATGCCGATTTGGTTTACGTGATTCTTGATAATCGTACCACAGCAATGACCGGGCACCAGCCTCATCCCGGATTGCCCATGAACGGAATGGGCGAAAAGGCGCCTTATGTGGACATTGAAAAGCTGGTTCGTGGAATAGGGATTGACTGGGTGCGCACCGTTGACCCGTACAACGTACAGGAGACAATTAATGCTTTCAAAGATGCTCTGCGGCATGAGGGCATATCTGTGATTATAGCGAAGAGAGAGTGTGCGCTTCTCTGGGATGCCCGTCGCAGAAAGCAGAATGAATGGTGGGTCTACGAAATCAATCAGGACAAGTGTACGCAGTGTGGTCTTTGCTCTGACTGGCTTGCATGCGCGGCCATATTCAAAAAAGTTGATGAAGATGGAAAAGAGCGGGTTTACATCAATGATGCCCTTTGTGATGGCTGCGGAGTGTGTGCGACGATTTGCCCATTCAATGCCATTGAGAAGAAGGTGATAAGATGAAGACGGGCATAGTTTTTGCTGGTGTTGGTGGTCAAGGAGTCCTAACCGCTTCAAGTATAATCGGAGTTGCGGCGCTGAAAGCTGGAGTGAACGTGACCATGAGCGAGGTACATGGTATGGCCCAGCGTGGTGGAATTGTGGTTACAGAGATGAATATTGGTGATGTGCATAGCACCCTTGTGGGTGATGGTGAGGCGGATATAATTGTGGGCTTTGAGCCGGTAGAAGCTTATCGCGTGCTTCACAAGGCGCATCCCGGCAGTTCCGTGGTAGTGAATACCGAGCCAATAGTGCCCATAACTGCCTCTCTTGGCAAGGCAAAGTATCCCGATGTCAATGAAGTTTTGAGTGCTATGGAAGGATTAAATGTTTATACCCTGGAAGCCACGGAAATAGCTCGCAAACTTGGTAACGTGATAACTATGAATATAGTCATGTTGGGTGCTCTTACAGCATTGCCTGAGTTTCCCTTGGACAGAGAACATGTGATAGCTGCGATAAAGGACAAATTCCCGCCAAGACATCACGAGATAAACATCAAAGCTTTTGAGCTGGGAGAGCAAGCGATAAAAAAATGAAAAGATTTTTTTACAATCCTCGTATCCTCTTTTTGTGTATTCGGAATATTTAAAGCGTGCGGCGGAACTTGCAAGGAAAATTAAGGGTGCGGATGACGTTGTTATCGTTTCTCACATTGACGCCGATGGCATAACTTCGGGGAGTATTGCTGCCCGTGCACTCGAGAGGTTGGGGAAGGAGTATAGGGTAGATTTTGTGAAGCAGTTAGATGAGAAGAAAATTGAAGAGATTAAAAACGAGAATCCTTCACTCGTGTGGTTTACCGACCTTGGAAGCGGGATGGTTCACTTAATGTACGGCCTGAACGCGGTAATTACCGACCATCACGTGCCAAGTGCCACAGTTCCAGAAGTTCCGCGGAATGCAAGGAAGACCTTAACCTCCTTTTTTGAGGAAGTTAATAAGAGTGAAGTTTTGCAGTTAAATCCCCATTTATTTGGCAAGGATGGGGCTGTGGACATAAGCGGTGCAGGAGTGACTTATTTAGTTGCAAGGGAACTGGATTTGAGAAATGTTGATTTAAGTGCTCTTGCGATAGTGGGTGCAGTTGGCGATATGCAGGATAGCGATGCTCTCAGGCTCACTGGAACTAATCGATTTATTTTGGGGGAAGCAAAGGAGCATGGTTACATAAATTACCACATTGATGCTCGGTTCTTTGGCAGAGAGACTCGTCCTGTGTATAAGATGCTTCAGTACTCTTCAGACCCAATACTTCCAACATTGACCGGTGACGACCGTGCATGCCGCGGGTTTCTGACAAGACTTGGTATTCCTCTAAAGAGAGAGCGCTGGCGCAGGTGGATAGACCTAACTCACGATGAGAAGAAACTCATTTTAAGCGAGCTTGTAAAGCTTATTTTGAGTATGAGCTACGGCCACGTGCTTGCAGAGCGACTTATAGGTGAAGTTTACGAGCTGGTAAATGAGGAGCACGGCACTCCGTTAAGAGACGCAAAAGAATTTGCTACTTTGCTAAATGCAACCGGTAGATATATGCAGGCGGAGATTGGATTTCATGTGTGTCTTGGTGACAGAGATAAGTACTATAAAAAAGCGCTTAGTATGCTAAACAATCACAGAAAGCATCTCGTGAACAGTGTTAATATTGTCAGGGAAATAGGTATAACCAAGAGAAAGTACCTGGAGTACTTCCATGCTGGCGATAGAATAAACGAGAATATTGTGGGCATAGTAGCATCAATGCTCCTTAACGAAGATAAGGAAGAGCTGCCAATAATTGCATTTGCGAACAGTGAGGATGGAAACATAAAGGTGTCGGTTCGCTCACCACGCTCTTTGATAAGTAAAGGAGTGGATTTTTCGGTAATAATGAAGGAGGCTTCGGAAAAAGTTGGTGGCAGCGGCGGAGGTCACAATATTGCCGCCGGGGCGTCCATTCCCAGAGGTAGTGAGGAAGAGTTTCTAAATATTGTTGAAGAAATGATTAGAAAACAGCTTGAAAGGTAATAAAACTGTAATTATCTGCACGTCTTGTCCCAGTCCACGTTCTCGCCTTTTTCCTTTATCACCTTATCCTTGTCTAACTTTCCAAACTTCTTGCCCACGTGGCTTCCCGGCTCGCTTATGTACCCCCGTTTCTTTGCCTGTCTCTCTATGAGGTCAATGAACACGTGGTAGAACGGCATGAGAAACATTCCATACCAGCGCTCTTCAAAGTAATTTTTCAAAATTCTTTTTCCCTGTCTTATTCCGTGAGTCAGGCATCTCTTTAACAGTTCCATGTGTATATCGCTTAGTTCGTATGCCTGGAACCAATCTTTGTCCTTAAGCAATCCCATGGGCACGAAGAACATGGGCATTATTATCGCCTTGAAATCCCAGAGGTCATCTACCAATTCCAAAGTCTTTATTATATCATCTTCAGTCTCCTCGGGGAGTCCTGCTATAAGTGTCATTGCTGGTTCCATGCCCACGTCCTGCATTATTCCTGCGCCTTCAATAACTATCTCAGGCCAGTTTTCAGTTGAGAATGGTTTGGCTTTCTGGGGCATTATAATCTTCGCCAATCTCGGTGAGCCGGTTTCCACGCCAATTTCGGCTCCCCACCACGACTGGTGTTCATCAATTATAATCTCTGCAAGTTTATCCATTAGTTTAGAATCCTGCTGTCCCTTCACTATTGCGGCAAGACTTGCATGTGCCCATACTACTTTTTTGTAATGCTTTTTAAACAGCTTGTGCAGTTTTATAAGTTTTTCTTCGTTTGGTATGATGTATGACGGTGGCTTTGCTCCGTAAAGTAGAACGTCTTCGCTGTGTATTATTCCGTTTTCAACGCCGTTTCTAACATTTACAAGGATTTCCTTTTCAATTTTGTCGAAAGGCAGGTATCTTAAAGGTCGTAGGGTAACAGAGCAGAACTTGCATCCGCGAGGGCATCCGCGCATTACTTCCACAAGACCATTAACGCTGGGAAGCTTTATCTCGGATATCTCTTCAATTTTCGGAGACTGTGAAGGTTTCAAGTCCACAAATTTTGGTAGCTCCTCGCCGTTTAATGCCTTTCGCACTATCTCACCCACGGCAAGCTCCCCTTCTCCGTCAACCACCGTATTCACACCCCACTCTTTCATCTTGTCTTCCCTGTACTTCCAGTGCCAGGCTGCTGGCCCTCCTGCAATTATTTTCACTCCGTTTTCTTTCATCTTTCTTACAGGTTCGGAGTTCATCAGGCGAGCAAAGGAGCGCGCATTCACGGTTTCCGTTTTAAAAATTGACGCAAATGTGCTTGATGGAGGCCCAAATCCGAAGTAATCGTGATGTGATAGAAGCAGTACTTTTGCATCATCTACATGCTTGTGCAAATGATCCGGATCGATTATAGCTGCGTCAAATCCCTCATCTATGAGCTTAGCTTCTATTTTACGCAGACCGTAGGGAGCCTCCAAAGGTCTCCCAACCTTATCCACCACCTTCATTTTTGGTGCAAAAAGCCATAGCCATGCTTTTTCTGGAAGTATAAGAGGAGGGCCCGTTGTTCCAAACCCCAGAAATTCTTTGTGGTGGTGGTTTGACATCATTGTTCTATCAGTAGTAAGAACTACCTCTACCATTAAATCACCTTGGAGTGGGCAATGTTTAAATGGTAATAAGGATTTCGTCTTTTCGTGCTTCCGATAAAGATAGAGATAACCAGTTTTGGAAGGGTAGAGAGGGAGTATCGCGAAGTGATATCATTTTACGAGTCCAGAATTTCCAGCATGGCAAGAATAAAATACAGAATCAATTTTAGAGGTGCTCTTGCAGATGGTACTATTTTGCTTGATGAGCATGGAAAGATGCTGGACAGTGAGGAATTTTACCGACTAATAATGAATTATACGGCATCCGGAAAAATTATACGTTTTGCCGTGGGTCCCCCCGAAGGTTTTTCCGAAGAACAGAAAAAAGGAAAATATTTGATATCATTATCTATGTTGACTATGCGTCATGAGCTTGCATACCTTGTTCTTCTGGAACAGATATACCGTGCTTTATTGAGATTTAAGGGCACTACATATCACAGGTAGTTTCAGAAAGCTTTTTATAGAAGAATATTTTTACGGGAATTGAGGTGATGTAAAATGATGGGTGGACAGCCAATTCTCATATTAAAGGAGGGTACAAAAAGGGAAACGGGCAGGGACGCAATGAAGAATAACATAGCGGCTGCAAGGGCAATAGCCGATGCTGTACGCACCACTCTGGGTCCAAGGGGAATGGACAAGATGCTCGTGGACTCCCTTGGTGATGTTGTAATAACCAACGATGGAGTTACTATTTTAAAAGAAATAGACGTGGAGCATCCTGCGGCGAAGATGATGGTGGAAGTTGCCAAGACCCAGGATACGGAGGTTGGTGACGGTACTACTACTGCGGTGGTTCTTGCGGGAGAGTTGCTTAAGAATGCTGAGGAGTTGGTGGACCAGAACGTGCATCCCACGGTAATTACAAAGGGATACAGACTTGCTGCTGAGAAGGCCAAGGAGATACTGGATGATATTGCAAAGCCTATCGATTTGGATAATGAAGAGGTCTTGAAGAAAATTGCACTTACTGCACTTAGCAGCAAAAGTGCAAGTATGGCAAAGGACCTTTTAGGTGACATATCTGTGAAGGCAGTTAAGAGGGTTGCGGAGAAGATGGGTGACAGGTGGGTTGCAGATGTGGATTCAATACAGATAATAAAGAAGCAGGGTGGTTCTATAGACAATACTGAATTGATAGATGGTGTTGTTCTTGATAAAGAGAAAGTGCATCCTGGAATGCCCAAGAAGGTAGAGGATGCGAAGATTGCGCTCATAAACGTTGCCCTTGAAGTGAAGAAGCCCGAAATAGATGCAAGCATCCAGATCAAGAGCCCGGATGCAATCCACGAGTTCCTTGAGCAGGAAGAGAGATTGATAAAGGATATGGTTGATAAAATAAAGTCCACTGGCGCGAACGTAGTTCTCTGTCAGAAGGGCATTGATGACCTTGCGCAGCATTTCCTTGCCAAGGCGGGCATATATGCTGTGCGCCGTGTAAAGAAGAGCGATATGGAGAAACTATCTCGTGCAACAGGTGCAAGAATTGTTACTAACCTTGATGATCTCAGCGCAGAGGACCTTGGCCACGCTAAAGTGGTGGAGGAGAGAAAGATAGGTGATGACCACATGACCTTTGTTATGGGTTGCGAGAATCCCAAGAGCGTTTCTATCCTGATACGCGGAGGTACCGAACATGTGGTTGACGAGATTGAGCGGAGCATAAAGGACTCACTCTATGTGGTGGCCAAGGCCATTGAAGATGGAAAGTACGTGACCGGTGGAGGTTCCAGCGCGGTAGAACTCTCCCTGAGACTGCGTGAGTATGCACCGAGTGTGGGTGGCAGGGAGCAGCTTGCAATAGAGAAGTTTGCCGATTCTCTGGAGATACTGCCAAGGAGCCTCGCGGAGAATGCAGGGCTTGATCCCATTGAGATGCTGATACAGCTGCGCAAGGCTCACAAGGATGGAAAGGTTACCCACGGTGTAAACGTTTACAGTGGCAAGGTAGAGGATATGGAAGCCATTGGTGTTATAGAGCCAATCCGTGTTGGCAAGCAGGCAATAAACAGTGCTACCGATGCTGCCATAATGATACTGCGCATAGACGATGTGGTTGCCTCCAAAGGCGAGAGCAAGGGAGGCAAATCTGGAGATATGGGTAACGATGAGGAGTGAATTTTCTCCCCTTTTTTTAAGTAATCTTTATATGTGTTTTGTGCCTATCTCTCTTTATGCTCGTGTCTCGCGACTCTGATTTGAGGAAATTGGATAATATCTGGGAATCTAAAGGCAAAAAAGGCGCTCTTTTACTTTTAATGGGTCCTGATGGTAGCGGAAAAAGCACGTTAATTCGTAATTTTGCTGAAATGAAGAAATTAAATTTGATATATTATCGCTGTGAAGAAGAGGATAGGTATATTCCCTTAGGAATTATAAGGAAAGTATCTATGATGTATTTTCCAGGGATATTTAATTCAAAGGCGGGAGTGAACACAATTTTCAATAGGTTTGAAGAGGCACTTTCAAAATTTGCGCCGGGTATTCTGCTTATCAGTAATTCTCAGCATGCAGATAATCTTACTCTTAAATTTGTGGAGTATTTCTCAGTGCATCCAGTCCCGGGAATTCTCATAGTGGTTAGCTTTCCAACGACTTCGGAAAGGAGGGAACTTGACAACCTTATTGAAAAATTGGCTATGACATCTTCTGCTGATGTCTTTGTTTTGGGAAATATTGATGCGGATGAAGTGATGCAGTACATTCAAGGTACTCATCTGCCCTTGGAAATTGAAAGGGTTTATAAAATAACCGGTGGCAATATGGAAAGCCTTGATCTTCTCATAAATTGTTGGAAGGTCAAAAACAAGTTAGTAAGAAGTAAGAAAGATGGATACCTGTGTTTGTACTCTTCTTTAACGGATAAAGAGAGAGAAATTCTAAAGTACGGCTCTGTAATAGGTAATTTTATACCTACTACTCTGTTAGAATCTGTAATTGATGACTTGAATGATGATGATCTGTCTTCTTTAGTTGATAAGGGCATACTTATAGAGTTTCGTAGCGTGTATAATTTTGGAGGAAGAGATGGCTATTTGTTCAGGAATTCAAGGTTTAGAGAGTTTGTGTATTCACGAATTGAAGATAAGGCAAGTGCTCATCTTCGTGTTGCAAGGGCAATTGAAAAAATGAAACTTTACACAAATTGGGAGCGAAAGTATGAACTTGCCAAACATTATATTATCGCAAAAAATGCGACTAAGGCGATACCTTACCTTGAAGATTGTGCGAATTATTCGCTGGAACTAAAAGATTATTCATCTGCCACATATTACATGAAGCACATTGAAAATTTATTGAATGTGAGTAATGATAACTCTCTCAGGGTCTGGACATACACCAATCTTATTGTTTCTTTGGCGAGGATTGGAAACGGTGACAAAAGCTTGAGGTACGCTAATAAACTTCACTCATTTTCTGAACTTGAACGTGCATGGGTGCATAGGAACATGGGTGATCTAAAATATGCCATAAAGGAGTCCAGAGAAGTTAGGAAATGCGGAGATATGTATCTTAATATGGTCTCATATGGCATAGAGGCTGATTGTTATGCGAGACTGGGTTTTTACAAGAAAGCGATGAAGCTCCAGAAGAAGAATATACGGGTAGCCGAGAAATTGGGTAATTTGTGGGAACTTGCCGTTGGATATAAAAATCTTGGTAATGTCTATATGGGTATGTTGCAGTACGATTATGCAGAGGAGTACTATAGAAAGGCAATGAAACTGTTTAAGAAGTTGAAAGATAAGAGAGGCATATTTGCGGTGTATAATAACATTGGAATAATTTATAATGACAATGGCAAACACAATCGTGCTTTGAATTACTTTAAGAAAAGTCTGGAGTTAGCGGAGTCCATGGGGGATTATGATGGACTTGCTACAGTATATAATAATCTGGGTGCAGTGTATGAGTATTTGGGTGATTTTTACAATGCAGTAGAGTCTTATAGAAAAAGTGTTGATTACAGTTTTCTATCTGGTAACGTAGATGGTATGAATTATGCTTACGGTAATCTGGGAAGCATCCTAATGCATGCTGGGAACTTTAGAGACGCGTATAAATATCTGAAAAAGCAAATGGATATCGCAGAGAAGATGGAAAGCATAAAGTTTATGATTTCAGCAAGAATACGTTTTGCCAATTTTTACTATCTGCTTCGTTATTATGATATGGCATTGAAGTATGCTAAAGAGGCTATAGCGCTTGGAAAAAAGTATGGAGATATATACGATATGCTGGATGCTCATTATTATGTTGCCAAGGTGCACTATGCTATGGGTGATGAGGAATCTTGCGTTTCTCTTGCAAGGCAGGCGTTAGAGCTCTACAAGGAAGCGGGAATAGAAGACGAGGCATCACACATCTACGGTTTGCTGGCCAGATGCACTGGTCAGGATGGACTGGGAGAAATGGAGAGAGTGGTAAGGATAAAGTTTTCAGATGATCAATACGAGATTTGGATGGCGAAAGTAATAGTTCTTGCAAAGGAAGGAAAGGAGCACTGGGCATATCTTGAGGGGGTAATTGAGGGGCTTAAAAAACATAGGAATTTATCTACCCTTGTTGACTTCCTGGAAGAGTATTACAGGGTAACTGGATACGAGCAAATAAGGGAGGATATTGAAAAGATAAAAAGGGATTTCACGTATCCTAACGGAGAAATTACCTGAGTGCATTCTGAATTGAGTATTTTTATATGTATATTTTATTTTTAATTTGTGAAATTGTTGTTTGGTGTTCCATGGCTCTTTCTAAAACCTTATATATCAAAAGAGATATCACCCCCCTGAAATTGGAAACGATGCGGGTGTAGTGTAGCCTGGTATCACGAAGCCCTGCCACGGCTTTGACCCGGGTTCGAATCCCGGCACCCGCACTTCTTTGATTTTTCCCAAAATACACTTTTATCGGTTATGTACCCTGTGGTTGCACGGGGTATATTCTGGGCATTTTCGATTTTGATTTTTGTTATCTGTCTAATTTTCCCTTTAACTTTTGAAAAAGTTTTTAAATATGGAGGTAATCTTTAAGCGTGGGAAATAAAGAATTCCTAATAGGGCGTTTTCGGAGTTATTACAAGAATGCGGATATATCTTTACCTCCTAGATTCACAATGAGGGAATACGGATTTCTATTTTTTGATAAGAAATACATGATGAGGCATATCTCTTTTAAGAGTAAGAAGGAGATAAAGTTATTCTTTTTAGAAAAGGTGCCGCGTCACGCCTACTATTCCACAGCATATTATCAGGATCCTGGAAACAAAAGTATGGAAGAAAAGAAGTGGTTGGGTGCTGACTTGATATTTGATTTGGATGCGGACCACATCCCTGAGACCGAGGGCATGAGTTACAAGGAAATGCTGGGTGTTGTAAAAAAAGAAGCGTACCGTCTCGTGAAGGATTTCATTCTCGATGATTTTGGTTTTGATGAAGATGATATAGTAATAACTTTTTCAGGGGGCAGGGGGTTTCACATTTATGTCCGGCGCGATGATGTTTTTCCTTTGAAAAGCGATGAGCGTAGGGAAATAGTAAACTATATAACAGGGGAGGGAGCGGATGTTTTAAAGTTTATCCAGGTGGAAGATGAGTATTATCGGAGAAAGAAAAGAAAGAAGTATGTGCTGTATCCAGAAAGCGCTGGAGGGTGGTACAGGAAAGTTACCCGGGAAATAATGCATAACAATCCTGCATATCTTCTTGAGCTGTTTGAGGAGTTTGGAAAAGAGGGCTTATTTCAAGAATTCAATTCCGTTCTTCAAAACAAAAAGTTGTCAAAGATACTTACTTCTGAAATGTTAAAGAAAACCAAGAAAAATTCTATGAAATTAGTGGATCTTGCTATCAGTAATGAGTCTACAAAACTACAGATTTTGGAAGATTATCCGAGAGATATTTATCTTCAATATATTAAAAATAAGATTAGCATTAAAGGTGAAACTGATGAACCAGTAACAACAGATATACATAGATTAATTAGATTTATAGGTTCAATTCACGGAAAGACTGGTTTTATGGTTAAGAAATTATCTTATGAAGAGTTTAAAGACTTTAATCCTTTAAATCCTAAAAATTTGTTAAACTATGTAATTCCTGATGAATTTAAAATACATGAAAGTAAGATTATAACTAAAAATAAAATAGAACTTCCCTTTGATGTTGATGTTCTGGATGGGGAAGAGTGCGTTCCTGATTACGTGGCTGTTTTTGCCGTTGCAAGAGGGATGGCAGATTTTGTTTCAAAATGTTGATTTTGTTAATATTAGAACGTTATTTAGTTGATTTAATAAACAATATTGTCTTGCATGCAATGAAAAAGTATATAAATAGGCAGTAAATTTCGCTTATTATGGGAAGCATTAGACCTTCAAATATAAAGAGAATAGCGAGAGAGCTTGTGGACGAGTATAATGATAAATTTAGTGGGGATTTTGATCACAATAAGAAGGTAGTATCCACTCTTACGGATGTTCAGACAAAGAGATTGAGGAATATGCTTGCGGGGTACGTGACAAGATACTGGAAAATTAAGAAGAGGAAAGAAGAAGGGAGCTGATTTTTTCCTCTAAACAACGATTCTTAGATTTTATGCGTTTTAATATTATGTTAGCTATGTCTGTAAAAAATAATATGTCTTCTTCGCAAATTTTTACTTTACCATCTAAACCCATGGGGATTTGCATGTGCTCGGTACCTAATATTTCTACCAAAATGCCCTGATCCTTGATGACCCTTATTGATGAATATTTAAACCCACAATTTTTGGCAATTTGAATTAGTCTGTCTGCGGCATCTGGGTTCTGGGCTACCACATGGTATATTGATGATTGCACAAAAAAGTAAAGGAATCCATTGTTGTATTTTTTTATCGCTTTTTTAACATCTTCATAATCGATTTCACTGTGCCATTTCCCCAAAAAAGAAGAGCCTTTTTTGTCTCCTATATCTGGGATTTCCATGATTGCTATTCTCCCTGAGCAGCTGCTTGTGGTGTAGTATTCAGAAAGAGAGTTAATCTTGTCCAAAAGAGATATTATATCTTTATCTACTTCTCCATTATTTTTGGCTTTTTCATATTTTTTTATTGCGCTTTCTCTATCCATCATATGTCTCACCTTATTAAGTATAATTTGTTAAGTTATTATGGCTACTAAATCAATCTGCAATTAATATGCCCCACTTTCCCAGGCTAACCTGCAATCCGTACATATTTTCTTTTACATATGCGTTTATAATCTTAATTTTTTTTCCAACTCTCAAAACAGGCATGGCTTTATCTATTTCTTCGTTCCATAATATTAGCTGGCATGTTCCTGAGTTATCAGAAATTCCCACCCTTACAAGCCTGTGCTTATTTTTTATATTTTCTACAGGACCTATGCTGGTGACTTCCACCTCCAGGGTTGCATTTAATCCATCATATAGCTCAGATATTTTCATTTTATTACCCGGATTTCGGCCCAGTTCATCAACTATTAGGTATCCAATCGCTTCATCATCCAATAGGTCTCCATATCTATCCCTTCTCTTTTCAATCTCTTTTACGAATGAATCAAAGCTCATAATATCGGATATTAATCGATGGTAGTCTTCAAGGCTCATCATCTACAGATATGAGGAAGATGGTAATAATTCTATCGACCTTACGGATTTCAATTTATTCGTTTTTTACCCCACCCTAAACTGTTGAAAAATGGTGATGCGTGAAAACAACGAAATAATGAAACATAACCTATGTTATGTTACATTTTTTGTTCCTATCCACAGGTCTCCCACGCGAAAAATAGAACCTTTTACCTCTCCATTCAATTTCTCTTCTATTTTTTTTCTCGTGCTCCAGTATTCTTCGGGGGGTACCTTAAATCTAAGCGTAACTTGACCTATGGAATTCATTTTCATGCAGCGAATGATGTCCTCAAGTGATGAAGATTTGCAAATAACCTCAAATGCGCGCAAGAAAGGGTCCTTTTTCATGCTCCCCGTGGCTAACGTTCTCCTTTTTCCAATTTGGAGATAGATTATCTCTCTTTCCTCCGAAAATTCTTCTAATAGATGGCTATAGTAAAGAGATTCATCAACAATGTAAATAAAATCACTTAACAATATTTCTTTTATTTTCAAGTTATCGTAATATTTCCAGTTAATCTCCTTGTCGCTCCAGAAAATTTTTCCTTTGGGCAGAGTTACTGCAACTCTGTCATGCGTTTTCGCATCTCCTATGTATGCAGTGAACCGGTTTATGCGACCGTTAATTGATATGAACTCCTTACCCCATGTTTTTGGTATTTTTTTGAGGGATATTTGCGGTGGTAAATCGAATACGTAGTTTCTTTCTTTTCCATGTATTTCCATAATTTTTAAAGGAGGGGGTAAAAGAGACTCTAAGCTTCTCTCATTTTCCGTTTCATTTCTGGCAGGATCAGAATACAATATATCATAATCCTTAACTATGGCGTATATTTCTTTGGTCAGAGAATTTCCTGAGATAAAGCGAATATTACTTGCGTGGTATGCCTTGGCGTTGAGTTTTGCATACTTAATTCTTTTTTCAGATATGTCAATACCTAATACTTCCCTGTTTGTAAAGGAGTAAAATATTGCTTGTAGTCCTACCCCGCAACTGAGGTCGGCAATTGTTTTTTCTTTGATTCTATTTGCCCTGTACTGCCCAACAATTTCCGGTGTGGAATATCTGAGTCCATATTCATCGAAGTACAGATATGGAATGCTAAACTTGTTTCTGGCGCGTATTCTTAGCTTTGCAATCTCGCAGACTTCATCTATCTTACTCCCAATTTTTATATTTTTTTCTATTTTTTTGCAGTCATATCCTTTTCGAATCAATTTTACAACAGTTCTTATTTTCTTCTCAGTAGTCTCCACATTTCTATCATGTTTTACTTGCTTTTAAATTTACAGGTTTTATTAACAAGTGGGAGTTAGCCATTGCACGGTGTACTTTATTAAAATTGCATTTATTTTGTTTTACTTGTAAACTTATACTATTAACAAAATAAAGAATATGTTTAATGGAATTTTAAATTATAAATAAAATTGATGGAACCATGTGGTTACAGGAATCCAAACCTGTCTTGCAACTCAGTGGCAATTTGATTCAAAATCTCTTCAAATCTTTCGCTCTCTATTTTGGTTACGCTACCGTCAGGCATTATAATGCGCCCGTAGAATCGATCACCCTCCCTAACTATCTCTACATCTGCCAGTTTGCTCATGCAAATCACCTCTTAAGTGATATGGGGATAACTATTAGGATATAAAATTTTGCTTTATTTATCCCCTGTTTCTATTTCTTTTAGAAACTTACCTACTTTTTCGTAGTATTCTTGAAGGGTTCCAGTATTTAAAATCATATAATCGCTTCTTGCAATCACGTTACCCAAGCCCCATGAGAGCTCTCTGTCCTCTCTTGCAATGAATTCATCCCAGGTTTTAACATCATCTTCTCTTCCCCTTTTTAATATTCTCTTGTAACGTATGTGTTGAGGGGCAAATATGCCTACTACTATGACATCCCCCAGTTCTTTTTTATATACTTGTACTTCTTCGGGACATCTTATTCCATCAATAACAATTTTGCTCGTATTCATTTTTCTTATCTTTTCCACCGCCCGTTTTGCCCATATCTCCTCTCCATGCTTATCTCTTTCTTTACTGGCTATCTTTCCAACGATATCATTATTCAAATTGAGCCCTTGAGATGAGACAAATTCTCTAACAACATCTCCCATTCTTATCACGGAATAACCTTTTTTTTTGGCGACTTTTACAAACTCCTCCTTTCCAGCTCCTGGCATGCCTGCAAGAAGTATAACAACCATAGTGGGTGAAAAGATAGGCCATATTTAATCGTTTCACGGACATTTATGATGCAACAGGGATGTTATATATGATTTGAAAGTTTTTAGATAATCGTTTACTCTGTAATGGCTGCTGTACAAATTTTTCAATGTTGGTCATTGTAAAATCTTCTAGGGGTTTTTCGACCGATATATTGAACTATGTTCTTCTCTTTGGATGTTGCCTGATAAATTCCATTTAAGCTTCCATATGATTCAAATAGTCTTTAAATAAAAATATAACCTGCTTGTAATGGCGAATAATAGACGATATTATGAATCAAAAGATTTCAGAAATGACCATTATAATGGTGTAAACAACTCCTACTAATGATAACAAATCTTCTTTGCAATTATAAATTAGAGTTCCTGATTACAGGGTAAAAATATTCTAAAGAGGAATATGCCCCTAAAAAATCACAATCTGCGTGTATTTAACCTCTCTCAAAAAATAGTTTAAATATTTTTATCTCTTTTTATTTGCTCAGTGATGCTAACTTCGTATTTTACAATCTCTTCTATGTACTCATATTCTAAGAATATTCTCACGAACCTTTGATTTCCTCGTATGAGGAGTGTCATATTTATTATTAGTAAAAAGAAATATTTAAAATTATCTCAACCTTTAGTTAAGTTCTCGTAATCTCTTTACCATTTTAACGGCAGCTTCTACTGCGTCCCTTGCTTTTTCTATTCTTGCTTCTGCCTGTAATCTTGATTCACCAGGCCCGGATATTCCCAGGGTTACTGGCTTTCCGTATTCTACACTAAGATCTTCTATTTTCCTAGCAGCATTTTGCATTACTATTTCGTCATGTTCTGTTTCTCCCTCAATGACTGCACCAAGGGTTACAACTGCATCCACATCTTTTTCTAACAGTTTCTTTACCATGAGAGGAATATCAAAAGTACCAGGTGCCTTGACTACGTATTTTACCTCCACACCTAAAAATTCCGCTTGTGCTTTTGCCCTTTCCAGCATCATCATGGTTATGTCATAGTTAAATTCGCTAACCACTATTCCCAATTTTATATCGCTCATTTTTTCACCTCCTAATGCCTATATCCTCTAACTCCTACGGGGCCCACGTCATCAAAACCCTGTCTCTGGCCTGTTCCTGCCAATTTTCTTAGCTTATCAGGATTAAACAAAAGATAGTACGCGTTTTGAGCATGTTCCCTTGCTCTTCTTTCCGCAAGCCATGCAAGCTCTCTCTCATCTTTTGCTTCGTCTTCATGTACAAACACTTCTATAATGTGCTTGTTTGTCATTAACTGTGCGTAAATAAGTCCCAGGGATGCCTCATGGGCGCATTGCTTATCTATGGGCTTCCCACCCGGCATGCCCAGTGCAATAACTATATCGCATCTTTCTTCCTCTATAAGCTTCTTCGCTTCCACGGGCAAATCCTTAACTCCCGGTACTGTGCGCCTTATAACTTTGAATCCAGTGCCCATCTTTTTGAGTTCATCCTCCGCAAAAGAGCCCATGTCCACTCTGGAGAAAGTAGTATCAACGATTCCTATCCTTTGCATATAGGTCACCTTTTCTCTCTACGATTTTGTTTATTATTTTACGCGTACCATTCAAATCGCTCTCACCATATTTCTCAAGGCGTACGACTTGGACATTTATCCCCCTTTTATTGCATTCTCTTTTTATATCGTCCTCCTTGAAGTTTTGGTCATATCCAAGAACTATGATGTCTGGCTTTATATCTTCTACTGTGCGGTACATGTCGTCTTCGTTACCTAATATTGCACTATCTACCGGTTTAAGAGATTCCACCAAAAATCTTCTTGCTTCCTCCCGCATAATGGGCATGTGTTTCAACTTTGCCGCTGTGGAATCCCGGGCCACAACTACGACCAGCTCATCACCAAGCTTTTTTGCCTCCTTCAGAAAAATCACGTGTCCTGGGTGCAGAATGTCAAACACACCGGTGGCCATTACTCTGACCATTCTTGCCACCTCTTGATGATATCTTTTCCCTCTACGAATATCAGGTTGTGTGATTCTGCGAATTTTATTGCATCTTTTTTTCTTAATGAATATCCATCATCCCCCAGAATCTCTACTATGGTAGCAGAAGGCACCACACCTGCCAATTCCATGACTGCAGTGCTTAGCTCAGTGTGACCTTTCCTTCTTTCAAGTCCAGATGATATTAGCAAATGCACGTGGCCAGGAGAGATGAATCTGCTACCAAACTCGGCCATGGGATTTTCCATATTTTCCACTGATGACACAAATTTTGCAAATTCTACTATGGTTTTTGCTCGCTCTATATCTGATATCCCTGTATAGTTGTCCACGTGGTTTATTGTTATAGAAAACGCTGGAAGTGAATCATATCTAACTTTTTCAGACACGTAGTCGAAGATTTTGTATCCACTTTTGTAGAATATCTCGTGCAAGTACGGCAGTCCGAATATTTTAGCAATTCTTATGGGGAGAGTTGTGCAGATAAGCCCACCTCCCTCTTTTCTCATAAATCTTATTTTTTCAGGTGTTACAAATTGAGATGCAAAAACAATATCCGTCTCTTCCTCTCTTCCCTCTGCGTCAAATATTAGCACGGGATTACCTTTTTTAATTTCCTCTATTGCTTTTTCAATCACAAACCTTGCGATGATGCCCGCCGATAAATATTTATCGCCAAATACTCAAAAAAGAGTAAATGACGCCGGGAATTTTTATATACCCGTGGTAGATTCACCTTTATGAATCGTGGGATATGGATATTTAGCTGGATACTAATAATTATCGGGTTGATTATATACTTCTCATGGGCGTTTATGTATAATGCATGGACTGATGTGGGGTTGTACTCAATAACGGTAACAATGTTGACCTTTGGCGTTTTAGGAGTTATCCTTGCCAAAGTGGAAAAGAAAGAATGAATTAATGGAATATCAGATTATAATTAATATGGCTTGGCCACAAAGGCAACTTTTCCTGTTTCTTTTCCGCATATCACGCATTTTTTCACATCTCCTTCTTCTATTGGTGAGCCAATTATCTTTCTCTCAGTTCTGTCTTCTATTTCGTGCCCGCATTCCTCTGAACCACACCAAGGTACCGCTGCAACGCCTTCAACGTTATTGATTTCATCAAGAGATTCAACATTTACTATTTTCTGTTCCATCTTTTCCTTGGCCCTATTATAAAGATTGTCCTGAATATCTGAGAGAACAGTTTTTATTTTTCCTATGTATTCTTCACGAGATACAGAAATCTTTTCCCGCGAGTCTCTTCTAACTAAAACTACCTGCCCCTTCTCCATGTCTCTTGGTCCAAGCTCCAGGCGGAGGGGCACACCGCGAAGCTCCCAGTCATAGAACTTGTAACCGGGAGTGTAATTGTCCCTATCGTCCAAATGTACCTTGATTCCCGACTTTTTTAATTCATCTCGTATCTTCTTGGATTCTTCAAGTACCTCTTTTTTCTTCTTGGTGACTATTGGAACTATAACCACCTGTATGGGCGCAATTTCGGGAGGGATGATTAAGCCGCGATCATCTCCGTGGATGCCCACTATCGCTCCCAAAAGCCTTTCGCTCATTCCGAATGTGGTCTGATGCACGTACTCGTGCTCTCCGTCTTCCTTGAGATATTTTATGTCATATGGCTTGGAGAAATTCTGCCCGTACTGGTGGAATGTGGCAATTTGTAGAGTTCTCCCAGAGGGCATGATGGTTTCCACACCCAAGGAGTATATTGCTCCCGGGAACTTGTCCCATTCTGCTTTCTTCACTATCTTGTATGGGAGTGCCAGTTTCTTTGCTATTTTCTTCCATATCTCTATATCTTCCTTTATCTGTTTCTCCGCCTCTTCGTATGTTCTGTGTGCAGTATGTGCTTCAAAGAAATGTACTTCTCTCATTCTTATGAAAGTACGGGTTTGCTTTGTTTCGTAACGAAATACGTTAACTATCTGGAATATTTTTAAAGGCAAATCAGCATGGGAGCGAATCCACAGGGAGAACATGGGATACATGGCAGTTTCGCTCGTGGGCCTGAGCAATAATTTTATATCTAACTCGTCCAGCCCGCCATGCGTGACCCAAAAAACCTCGTCTTCAAAGCCACGTATATGCTCCGCCTCTTTTTTAAATTCTGTTTCCGGGACAAGAAGCGGAAAATTAACTTCCTCGTGAGAATAATCTGTAAATATCTCTCTGAAATAAGTATCTATGTTGTGCATTATCTTCCAGCCGTAAGGGCGCCATATGTGCATCCCCTTTACAGGGTACCTCTTGTCCACGAGCCCTGCGGATTCCACCACTTCGTTGTACCACTCGCTGAAATCTTCCTTCTTGTGCTCCATGCGTGGAGAAAAATAAGAGATTATTTAAGTATTGTGTATCTTCTTTATCATTTTAGCCCTACGATTTTTCCGTCGTTTGTAAGCTCGATGCTCTCTGCAGCGGGCTTTGTAGGCAGTCCGGGCATGGTGGATATATCGCCCAGCAGGGGTACTATGAACCTTGCCCCAGAGGATATTTTGAGCTCTCTCACGGTAATGGTAAATCCTTCGGGCGCACCCAAAAGCTTGGGATTATCGCTTAAGGAATACTGTGTTTTTGCCATGCAAACGTAGAAATCGTTGAATCCAAGTTTGTCCACGAGTTTTAAATCCTTCTTGGCTTTAGGCATCCAGTTCACACCATCTGCTCCGTAAATCTCTGTGGCAATTTTCTCTATTTTCTCCTTTATATCGTCCTCTATCTTGTAAATATAATTGGGTTTGCGTGGCTCTATATTTTCCAGGTATTTTGCAATCTCCACAGCTCCTTCACCGCCTTTTGCAAATACCTCGCTAACCGCAAACTTAACATGCAAGTCCTCCACGATTTCCTGTAGTTTGGAAAGCTCCTTTTCTGAATCCTGCGGAAAATGGTTAATGGCCACAACGGGTTCAAATCCCAGCTTGCGAACTATCTCCACGTGCCTCCTGAGGTTTTCAGATCCGCGTTCCATTGCCTCTACATTTTCCTCGTCTAAATGCTTCTTTTTGACGCCTCCATGATATTTTAGAGCTTTTACCGTGGCCACCAGAACTGCACCGCTAATGTCAAAGTTTCCTTCTCTGGACACTATATTAACGAATTTCTCTGCGCCAAGGTCTGAGCCGAATCCTGCCTCCGTTACAAGGTAATCTGAATAACGCATGCCCACTTCATCGGCCAGTAACGAATTGTGGCCGTGGGCAATGTTTGCAAATGGCCCAGCATGGATTACCGCCGGTGTGCCTTCTGAGGTTTGTACCAAGTTGGGAAGAAGGGCATCTCTGAGAACTGCAGCCATTGCTCCCACAACTTTAAAATCTTTAGCGAATATCGGAGTTTTATCTATTCTGAAACCCACCAGAATGTTAGAAAGCCTTTCTTTCATTTCGTCGTAGCTCTTTGACATAGCGATTATCGCAGAAATTTCGCTTGCAGATGTGATTTCAAAGTGATCTTCCATTATTGCTCCACCGTTGTCTCCCAGTCCTATTATTACATTTCTGAGCTCTCTGGCGTTAAGATCAAGAACGTGTTTCCAGAGTATTTTCTTTCTATCTATATCCGGCATTACCTTGTGAAAAATAGAATTGTTTATGACCGACGCTAAAAGGTTGTGGGCAACCTGTATTGCGTGGAAATCGCCGGTGAAGTGCAGATTTATCTCATCGCTTGGTTCCACTGTGGACTTGCCACCTCCCGTGCCTCCACCCTTTATTCCAAATACGGGGCCAAGAGATGGCTCTCTGAGTGTAACTATGCTTTTTTTACCTATCTTCCAGAATGCCATGCTTGTTCCTATTGCAGTTGTGGTTTTTCCCTCTCCGTATGGCGTGGGGTTTATTGCAGTTACAAGTATTACTCGACCCCTGCGCTCTTTTTCCCATATCTCTTCAAGGGGGATCTTTGCTTTGTTGTTTCCGTAAGGAATTATCCTCTTAATACCCATATTATCTGCAACTTCTTTTATTTGTTTCATAAAGTAAGACAAATATCTTTACTATTTAAGGGTTAATACACATTTGTGGGTAAAGAAAATTAAAAAGATTATCCAATGTATCCCAGGTCATCTTTCTTTTCAACTTTATTCTCTTCTTCTTTTAGCTGATTGGTAATCTCGCCTATTTCGTTTGATTGGAATTCCAGTTCCTCCATATTTATGCTCAAGTTGAAGTACTTTCTCACCGTTTCCAGAACGTAATATGCGCTTCTCGGATCTGTAAAGTATCCTGAAGTCTCACCCATGAGACAAACACCTTCCATTCCGAACAGTTCCTTGCCCAGTCCTAAAAGAAGACCTGCTGCTCCAACTATGCCTCCGGATGGCTCCGTCTCTGAAAAATAGACATCGTACTTTTTCATTTCCTCAACCAATTCCATGTTCGTTGCTGCGCCAAATACCCTTGGTTTATCAGCTAACTGTCCTGTGCCGTATCCTCCCAGCGTGAAAATTAGATTAACTCCAAACTCCTTTACAATTTCTAGAACTTTGTATGAGAGTTCGTACTGTCCTTCCGAGCTCATGCCCTGATAGTCACCAACTAAAATAATTAAATCATGCTCACCATTCTCGTTTTTGTAGTACCATAGCTGGTTTCTAACAAGGTACATGGTTCCATCGCCTTTCATGAGAACCTGTGGGGGCAAGTATTTTGAGAATATCTCTACCATGAGTTTTGCGTCAAGATTTTCTTTCAAGTACTCTGCGGCTATCTTGCCTACGTTTCCCACGCCTGGTAATCCCTCAACAAGCACGGGATTTTTCAACTCTGGTTTTTCGATGAATTTTACGATTATTGGTTCCATTCTTTCACCTCTTTTTTTAGCATTCTTCTGTATTTACCATATCTATCTTCAGGAGAAAATTTTGGGGGTAGAGCTTCTACTGTTTTTGAACCGCAATATGGGCAAGTTTCAAGAAGTGTATATCTTCCACATGAGGTGCACTTCCTTATCAGAGTGTGCATAATTACAACCTTCTGTGAAACTCGCCTTCTCCGCCTAATTTCTTGAACTCTTCAATTATTTTATTTGCAGTATTGCTGAGTATTTCCTCCGCTGTTTTGTAATCTTCCGCCTGTACATATATGCGATATTTAGGTGCGCCCAGGTATGTTATCACTACCTCTTCGCTCTCTGCATCCGACAGCACTTTTTTTATTCTCTCTATGCCGTCTGGAGCAGAGCTCACGAGTTCCACATATCCTGAAATTTTAACATATGGGGGGGTTATGTTCTCTTTTGCTACCTGCTCGAAAACCTTGCACCAATCCCCCTGAAATCCCTCTTCTTCCAAAACATCTTCGTTTATGGCCACTTCTTCAAATGCTCCGTAGAGCGTGCCAAATCTATCAATCAGTGAGTACCCAAATTCCTCGTAGCAATCCTCAACCTTTTTATTTAATCTCTGGGCCACTATTTCAAAGAGCTTTTCGGCTTTTTTCTCGTTTTTCCATTCCTGTATCTTATCTCTCTTCTGGTGCTCGTTAACTCTTTTCAGAGAAAGGTCTATGTGCCCCCTTTCTGGATCCACACGGAGAACCTTACAAACAACCTTCTGTCCTTCTCTAATGTGGTCTCTGATGTATTTTATCCACCCTGTTGCAATTTCTCCTATGTGTATAAAGCCCTCTTTACCTCCATATTCATCTAAAGTGACAAATGCCCCGTATGGCTTTATTGATTTAACGGTAACGATTACCAGCTCACCAACTTCTGGAAATCCTCTTTTCACGAATACACCTCTACTATTTCTCCTCTTATCTCTGCCTTTCCACCAGTCGGTGTGGCTATTGTGGCACCGCAAACCTGGCACTTTACTACGGTGCTCGCGCGCAGGAATATAACCTGCTCGTTACCGCAATCAGGGCATTTAACTTTTACAAAAGAATTATCAATGTTTTTGGATTTTCCTCCCTTCATAGTTATCTCACCTCCACCAGTTCAAATTTCTTTGCCCTTATATTTGGTGATGTGTGCGCTCTGTTGCATTCAGTACATCTGTATCTCACATTAATTCTCTTTGTTGGTTTCTCTCTTCCTTCAAACCTTGGTCTTGGGAAACCCCCGTAACCTGCAGTCACCCTGCGGAATCTCCTCTGTCCCGCTTTTAGCTCGCTTGCCTTTCTCTTCTTGACTTTTTCAACCACATGAACTGTATGACGCTTGCAGTAAGGACAATATCTTTTAATTTTCCTTGGCATCTTCATATTAATCACCGAGGTATATGCAGCTATTATTTAAGCATTTTTCTTTAATATCGTGAAATGGCTTGCCTGAAAACACAATTTTTTTAAATAACCTCCTCATGTCCTATGCCATGGAAGAAGAGAACATTGAATTCTGTACATCTTGCGGAAGAGGGCTTGGCGAAGGATCCGTGGTGTTTCACTGCCCTAACTGCGGTGCTATTATTGCAAGGTGCGATAGATGCAGGGAGCAAAGTATACCCTATAAGTGTCCCAACTGCGGGTTTGAAGGACCGTGAGGTGATTTGAATGGGTGATGTGCTGATAACTTACAAAATAATGCCTACGGGAGTAGATGTGGACCTGGAAAAAATGAAGAATGATGTTACTGAGAAATTAAAGGATATTGCGAAAATAAATGATTTTTCTGAGGAAGATATTGCATTTGGCTTAAAGGCTCTGATAGTAAGGGTAATAGTGAAAGATGAGGGTGGAGTTACGGACAAAATAGAGGAAATTTTGGGTGGAATAGAGAATGTGCAGGGTGTTGTGGTAAATGAAGTAACCCTGATATAATCTTAATTTTTGCTGTTTTTTTCTCAGTTATCTTTTTGCGGTGTATCTGGCTCGGAAATCAATGTGTACCTGTGCTCTATCCAGAAATATGCAACTATTGCTGACATAGTGATGCCCATTGCCGTTGCAATGAGCCATGCTGGGTACACATCTAAAAGTGGCCCAACTATAAGTATTCCAATGGGTGTGAGCACATTTGCCAAGACCATAAATATCGAAATGACCCGTCCACGAAGTTCATTAGGTATGGCACGCTGTATTTTTGCGTTAATTGGCACGTTCATAAGTGCCATAGATGCACCCCATATTGCAGATATGGAAATCAAAGTAATATATGCGGTAAAATGGTTGAATGGTGAGACAGGGTATAGTAACCATATGAAAAAGATTAGAACTATTCCTGTTATAAAAAGGCTATGGAATATATGTTTACCGGGATTTTTTATGATTTTCAATGCTATAAGTATGTTGCCGACGATTGCACCCCCCATGAATACGCTTTCAGCAATTCCAAACTCCAAGCTGCTAAATTTCAGTACCTCTCTTATGGCATATGGCAGCAAAATGGCCCCGAATGGTTGGCCAAAGGCGTTTAGGGCCAGTGCAAATAGCATTATTACCAGTAAGTATTTGCTTTTCCTCAAAAACTTGAAACCTTCTCGCAGGTCATTTTTAAGCTCTTTTGAACTTGTTATCTTCTTTGTTTTCCAGTCGTAGCGTATGAGTATCTCAAACAGTCCCGAGCCAAAAAAGCTCAGGCCGTTAACCAAGACAGGAAGCATGATTCTTCCAATGCCATACAGAAAACCCCCCATGGCCGGGCCCACCAGCATCGCTATTATGTTAAATGTTGATGACACCGAATTTGCTCTTTCCAGGTCTTTCTCTTGCACCAACTCCGGAAACAGTGCGTTGGTTGCCGCGCTGAAAAATGCTCCCATAAACGAAAGAACGATGGTTATCAATAAAAGCTCTCCGATGGATAGAAAGTTAAAGGCAATAACTGCGAGGAGAATCACCCCTCTTATTAAATCGAATCCCACCATCATATGCTTGCGATTGTAGCGATCGCTAAGCACTCCCGCAAGGGGGAGAAGGGCAAATGGAAGCATCTCGGCAAGCACGAATATGGACATCATGCCACCGCTGTGCGTTTTATCGAGAATGTAGAGAGGTATGGCTACATCCTGCACTGCCCAGCCAAACTGCGAAATAAATCTTCCCGTAACGAAGAGCCAGAAGTTCTTGCCGAGGGTAGCCATACACTCACCGTGTATATGCTAAATGCACGTCAAACTATATATTTTTCCTAACTGGGATTTTTACCATATGTCCCATGGCCTTTTTAACATCACACCTATTCCTGCGATTATCAGGAGAAGGGGGCCAATGATGCACACGTTGAACTTTATTATGCCCAGCATTTCCAGAAGCCATAGCACTCCTATTATTATGAGAAAGGAACCTATTAGGATTCTTCCCGTGGAAAATCTTCCATTTCTCATTTTTTCACCACCTCCACTACCTTAGATTTCTTGCTCACCTTTACCCTCTCTGCCTTAACCTTCTCCACGATGCAGTTATCTCCTATTATGACCTTCTCTCCTTTTATTAACTTAGCCCTAGCGCTTTCCACATAGATTTCTTCCCCAAAGATTTCATCAACTTTCATCGTTCCACGGAATTTTCTCAGCACTCCTTTCTTACTTCTTATCTCCACCCTTTCTGCAACAATTCTCTCCAAAGAACTCTTGCCATCAATTTTCATTTTTAAGTTTTCAGCCTTCAAATTTACCCCTTTAACGCTTCCCTCAATCTTTACATCTTCCCCTTTGAGTTTTTCAAAAACTATGGCTCCCCCTAATCGTATTCTCTCACCCATAATCATCTTTGCATGTAAAACTCCTCCACTGCTTATGTCTTCGCTTACAACATTTCCATCTATCTTGGCGCTTCCACCAATACTTAGAATATTTGCCCATATATTCCCATCAGAATGAAGAGAGCCAGCCACAGATAATTTCTTCGCTCTTATGTCTCCCGTTACCTTAACACTCCCAGATGCCGATATGTAGTTATATCTACCGGCAGGAATAGTACAAGCACCTGCACATTTATAATCTCTTCCCTGCTTATCCTCGGCTTTATTTTCAATTTCATTGCTATCTATCTTCTTAAACACTTTCTCTTCTAAGTATTCAGCAGTTGTCTTCTCATCTCCTTCCGGAGTGGAATTTTCATACTCTTCCGATTCTATAATTTTCTCATGCTCTTCCTCAACTTTTTCTTCTTCAATTTCATCTATATATCTCTTCAATATTTCCTCGTATGTCTCCCTGCTTATCTGCCCATTCTCGTATTTCTCTTTAAGTTTCCTTGTGAATTCGTCTTCCATAGTACCCCATGGATGTATTGTGATTTAAATCTTTTTATAAAAATTTTTGGTTGCAATTTCAACCTGAATTTTGATGTTTCAACTTTGAAGTTTGAGATGATAAATTCTCAAAATTACCCGAGTTCAAGTGTTTGTGTGCGAGATATCAATCAATTCATTGCTTATAATTGCTTATATGAATCAACATACCTTTATATATTGCAAACTGATATCCTGCCATGCATAAGAGGGTAGTGGGCATGGCGATTTTATTTGTCCTGCTATTTGCGATTATGGCAATGAATACACATACTGCAAATTTGAATATGAATGAGCTTGTTAAATCAAGTGATTTCGGTCAGTTTATGAAAATAAATGGGACAATATACACCAAACATGCTGCTATAAGGATAAACAACAACACGGAGTTTGCAGAGCACGCCGCTGCCGAGGGCTGGCAGGGGAATGGGACAGAGAGCAATCCCTATATCATTTCAGGATATGATATTGATGCTCACGGTGAGGGAGACGCGATATATATCGGAAACACCACCGCCTATTTTGTGGTGAAGAACTGCTACCTGCATAATGCATCATATTACCCTTATTCTGCATATCCGTACTTTGAAGGCGATGGCATAACTCTTTACAATGTTACAAATGGTGATTTAGAAAACAACATCGTAAGTTCTAACGACTATGCTGGTATATCTTTGCAGGCTTCCAGTAACAATAACTCTATGTTAGATAACATCTGCATCAATAACGAATGGGATGGTATCAGTTTGGACACATCGAGCAATAATTCATTATTAAACAACACATGTAGCAACAATTTGGATGATGGTATTGCTCTGTTTTTATCTGGTAACAATACCATATCAAACAATACCTGTAACCATCAAAGCAACTATGGCATTTTCATAGAAGATTCTTCCAGCAATGTAATAACAGATAACATGTGTAGATATAACATGTATGGTGGTATTGACATGGATCATTCACCCCACGGCAATATACTATCTAACAATATCTGTACAGATAACAGTTACGTTGGCATTTACATAGGTGGCTCCATGAACAGTACTATATTTAATAACACATGTGCTCATAATCATTATTATGGTATTGATATGGAGTTTTCCAGCACAAATACACTATCCGATAATACTTTTATCAACAATGGAAATGGCATCTATATCTCTTTATCACTCGAAAACACTATATTAAATAATTTGTTTGTTAATGACTGGGGATATGGAATATATATCGTATCTGGCTCTTACAATTGCATATATAACAATACTTTCTTTTACAATCACGGTTCGGGAGATCATTACGATTTAGCACATATTCAGGCTTATGACGATGGCATAAATAACTATTGGAATTCCACATCAGGTATTGGAAATTACTGGCATGAGTGGTCAAATAACAACAATACGAATGATAAAAATCACGATGGAATTGTAGATTGGTCATACAAGATAGCCGGCTACGCGGATTCTCGCGATAACTATCCACTTAAACACACATCGGTTAGATTAGTCCCTCTGGCACCTATTAATTTAATGGCTAAGGCGGGCAAAGGATATGTTAATTTAACATGGAACGCACCCCGTGGAAATGGCACTTCTCCAGTAACATCTTATCATGTATATCGCAATGGCTCTCTGCTAATAACTTTGCGGGCGAATCAGTTATACTATAACGATACCTCTGTGATTAATGGCGTAACATATACCTATTACATAACTGCTGTAAATTCTGCAGGTGAAAGTAACAAGAGTGATGAGGTGCAGGCAACACCGTTATGTGCACCAACTGCACCCCTAAATCTACGAGCGAAATCTGAAAGTAATTACATAAATCTTACATGGGACATACCAAGCAGCGATGGGGGTTGCCCGATCACAGCATACAAAATCTATCGCAATGGTACGCTCATCGCTACCGTGCCTGCAAACTGTTTATATTACCGAGATACAGATGTAATAAACGGGCAAAAATACACCTATTATGTGACTGCTGTGAACTGCGTGGGTGAGAGCAAAGAGAGCAACAAGGTGCAGGTACTCCCTGCTGCAGAGAGCATGAATATGCAAATGTACTATATGTTGATTATTACCGGAATTATAATAGTTATAATTTCTTTTTTATCCATAGAATATCTAATTATGAGGAAACGGAAGAAAAAGTAGAATATTCTGCTTCACTCTTTATATTTTTAATTCTTAACAGTTATATATAATTTTTAGATTATCTTTATTGCATTTCAACTCAAAAGTTGAAATATGGGAAATATATACCGAACTATGGATTCCTATTCTTATGTTGCGGGACTCATCTCGCCTACACGAATAAAAATACTCCGAGAATTGAGGGGTGAGTGTCACCCAGAAGTGCTCGCCAAAAAATTCAAAATGACCCGGCAGGGCATGGATAAACATCTTGCTATTTTATATCAGGCGGGTTTGGTGGATAAAATAATAAAAAACGATGGGAGACCGATGACATACTATACTATATCTCAGGAGGGTGAATGTTTTCTTCAGAATTTTGTGGATCTGGTAGATAACTTAGTTATTGACCTGAAAAAACGTAGAAAATATGAGTTAATGAGCCTTGACAGAGACCTTGTTGAGGATAAATTAAACGAAAAAGAGTACCTAATAAAAAAGAAAAAAATTGAAAGTAGATTTAAATGGGTGATGCAATGAAAATCCGTAGGGGAAATCGAGAGGACCTGAAATTTCTCCCAGAGCTTCTAATGGCTGCTTATTCCGGAATAGAGGAGTATGGAGAAGAGAGCATTGAGAAGGCGCGAAGATACATTGACGAGCTTTACGATGAGGACCCTAATTGTTTCTTTGTGGCAGAAGAAAATGGTGACATTGTTGGCTTTATATTCTGCAATAGATTCTGGTACAGCAAGTTCGAGCATTCCCATGTTGGCGAGATAAACGAAATAGTCGTCGTGCCAAGGTTCCATCATCAGGGTGTTGGTCGTGAGCTAATTAAAATGGCTATGGAAGAGTTGCATACTGATAAAATTGAATTGTGGGTGGGAAGGGAAAACAATCGTGCCATAGAGTTTTACAAAAGACTGGGATTCAAAGAAAAAGAAACAGCGGGTGAATGGATTAGAATGATAAAAAATTAGATGGCGTACACCACTTTCTTCATGTTGGGGCGCTCTTTGTAGAACATTCTGCTACCGCACTCGCACTCTAATTGCTGAACTCCAAGTTCGCTTTCGAGGGGTCTTCCACACCTGACACAGCGATACATTACTTCACCTCTTTCCATTCGTTGTACACATCAGGGGTGTATGCTGCACCTGCAAACTTGAGTCCGCAGTGCTTGCAGACCCAGATTCCTGTTGCATCACGAACCACTGAATTGTGATGGCATCTGGGGCATACATGCTTTGAACTCTTCTCCTGATATATTTTTGCCCACCTGTACCTCAGGGGCACGCCGTATCTGGGCCCGAAACGCCCAGCGGCACCTACTTTTTTAGTTCTCTTTGCCATTTTCATCACCTAAAATTATCTTGCGAACTTGCTTGCCGATACTCAAACTTCTATTTATAGATTTCTTCACTTCTTCGTATGTGAATGTTCCAAAGAGCCCCTTTTGCATTGCATTTACCTTCTCCTCTTCGTTGGTTGTAACGGTGAGCCTTGCGCTTGCTATGCTTTCCTCATCTAAATTCGGGTCTGCAACAATCCACTCGCCTATTTTTGCAAAGGTTACTGGCACGGGATAATGTATGATTGGCAGTTTGAAATCTTCACCAAATCCAAACCGCTCCGCAGGTACGGTGGCATCGTTCAGGGCTGCCAGGGCTGCTATTCCGCAGGCGTCGAACAGATTACCGTGATAGTCCAGCACATGCATATCAATGAATACAACCCATACCTTTTCACCCTCTTCAATTACCAGCTTTTCCATGTCAATGGTATGACTTTCTCTGATGCCCCGGTCAACAACCCTTGCAAGCTCTATTGCTTCTTCGCTGGGAGGCCCGGGCTCAAAGGTTGGCGACGCAAGGGGAACGAGCTCTACATTTGTGGTCATAATTCCCATGTCAGGTGTGTCTGGAAACGGCTCCCCGGGTTCAATTTTTACGCCTACCAAAACCTTTGTATCACCCAGCTCTACAAGCGCAGAACCATCCGCCCTCTGGATGAATCCTGTTTTTATCTTTATTGTACGAACCTCGTCAAAATCTCTACCATCAATACGTGTACCCTCGCTGGCTAACTTGTGAATGTAACTCCTTTTTGATTCGGCAACCACGCCCTCTGTAAATTTACTGCTCATTCACATCGCCTCCATATTTTGCTTTTAAGGTTTCTATTTCCATATCATATATCTTCTTGGCAGCGTCTATGGCCATTTCCATAGCGTTTGTAAGCTCATCGTATGTCAAATCACCATCCATTTGCAGAAGTGCAATTTCCCCGGTGCGCGGTAGAATTGCCATTGGGACATCTGCCTGTCCGAAGTTATCTTCCTCTTTGTTCAAATCCAGCACTACCACATCATCTACTTTCCCAGCCGCGCATCCGACTATCAAATCCCTCATGGGTATCCCTGCGTCAGCCAGAGCAAGAGATGCAACAGTTATCCCAGCCACGCGTGTACCTGCATCTGCTTGGAGTACCTCTATGTACACATCTATTGCTGTTCTCGGGAATTTCTCCACGAATATGGCGCTTGTAAGAGCTTCACTAATCACCTTGCTGAGCTCCACGCTTCTTCTGTCAGGGCCCGGTCTTTTACGCTCGTCCACGCTGAATGCGGCCATATTATACCTTGCTCTCACAATTGCCCGGTCTGACTCCTGTACATGCTTCGGATACGCTTCTCGCGGTCCATATACCGCAGCTATTATTTTGTTACCGCCCCACTCTATATACGCGGAGCCATCCGCCCTTTTCACAACCCCTACTTCCATTTTTATGGGGCGTAGCTGATTTGGCAGTCTCCCATCTATGCGCAACCCGTTATCATCTATGAGCCTGATATCTGATTTCATTCCCATCACTCATCACCTCGCTCTAAAAATTCTTTAACACGGTCGGTGAGTCCGTATGTGTGTGCCTCTCTCTCTATCATTCGTATTGCTTTGATAACCTTTACAATACCATCTGGCTCTCCTGATATCCATATAGTTCCGTTCTGCCCCACGTATATGCGGCAGTTAGTGCTATCTTTCAGAAGTTGAATCATAGAACCGCCTTTGCCTATTACCCTTGGAACTTTGGACGGGGAAATATGTATTAAATGTCCCCCTTCAAGCTTTCTCAAACCCTGCTCTTTAAGTGTAATCCATACCTGTCCCATCTCATTGACATTGCTCACTTTTGCGAGAATAACATCACCTATTTCCAGAAACCTTCCCGTGTCTCCAAACCCTACGCGCCAGGGTACATCATTTACATGCAGCGGTGCGTAGTACGGGGCATTTATGTCAACTACCCAGTTCATCGGAGCAAGGTCTATGACCTTTCCAATAACTTTATCTCCTTTTTTGGGAATATAACAGCCAGATAGAGGTATTACGTTAACATATCCAGACCTCACATCCACTATGCCCAGATACATGGAGTACATCTTCCCTCCTTCTGAAAAAACACCCCTTCCAGGCTTTCCTTCTGCAACAATCTCTTCTCCAGGTACAACAATATCACGCACTTTTTTTTCTTCTTCCATATAACATTACCTCCTTAGTATTTTTGTTTGAACCTCACCATGAGTACGCTTATTAAGAGCATCTAAAAACTCACCCTGCATACCCGCGGGAATTTCCACAACTCCTATCCAAGAACCGTCCTTTTGCCACTCTTCTTGCAGGAGAGTTCCCATCTTTGTAATCTCCCCATATGCTTTTCCATACATCTCTCCACTGAGTTTAACGGCAATTTTTACCTTTTCAAATCTTATAGGAATAATTGGCCTGAGAGCCTTTAGCACCATGGGAACCTGTTCTTCCACTGATTTCAGCGGGTCAATATGAACCTTTGCTTCTTCCATTGCAAGTTCAATTCTCTTTGGGGGATGTGGTGCGCCTGTCTGGGGATTAATTGCATTCCTTGCGATTTCCATGATGATTCTCTTCTTTTTATCTTCAAGCATCTTGCGGCGTTGCTCTGTTGTTAGCTGAACCTGTCCCTTTTTGATTATTGTCTTGGCAATTTCATTTACATCCGTGGTGCCAAAAACCTCCTTGATTGTCTCCTCTCCCGCGTGGTCCCCCTTTCTTGCATCTTTGAAGATGGCATCGATTACCATATGATCTACTACGTTCTCTATTTTCCCGCTTTTTATGTCATCTATCGCATCTGGGTCCACCAAAATTTCAAAGCGATGACCCTTGTACTCGTATCTTGCCACTATTGCATCTTCAAGACGTACCATCGGACGATTCACCCTTATTGGATTCCTCTTTCTTTTTCATGTATTTTTTTATGTGTTTTTCGATTTCTTTCTTGGAGAGCTTTTTAAACCCATCCTTCTTGGTAACAATGCCAATTTCTATGGTCATCCTGTCCAGGGGGTCCTCAGATACCGATTCAATGGCCTTCATTCCAAGCTCAACGGCTTCCTGCATGCTCATATTCTCCTTGTACTCTTTTTCCAGTATGTCCATAACGGTCTCTCTTCCAGAGCCTATGCAGCCTGCTTTGTAGGCCATAATAGCTCCACTTGGTTCAGTTTCCATCAGAAATGCACCTTTTTCATCCACTCCAGCAATCAGAAGAGCGGCACCGAATGGCCTAACTCCTCCATATTGTGTGTACTGCTGCTGGTAATCGCTAATTCTCTTGACTAACTGCTCAACGGTAATGGGTTCTCCGTAAGTGACCTTCTCTATCTGGGAAATAATACGAGCGTAATCGACTAGAACACGAGCATCGGCCACCAGTCCGGATGTGGCGCATCCTATGTGTTCATCAATTGTGTAAATTTTTTCCATCATATCCTCTTCAATTAGCTTGCTTTTAATTCTCTTGTCTGCTATCAGAACAACACCATTCTTGAACTTTATACCAACTGTGGTAGAACCTCTTTTGACAGCAGCACGAGCATATTCTACCTGAAATAACCTTCCATCTGGACTAAATACTGTTATTGCCCTATCATACGCCATCTGCGCTGGTTGCATCTTTTCATCACCTCTCTGCAAGGATTATATCTTACAATTATAAAACTTTATGCTCAATCTGAGCTTGCTATTGAGATGTTTCCCTAAAATTATGAGAAGGTACTGGATACAAGTCCCGGCTCCCGGATTCGAACCGGGGACCTGCGGATCTCTGCTGAGCGGCGTTGATGCCTTCCCTAAGGCATTATCCCAACTACAGTCCGCCGCTCTAGCCAGACTGAGCTAAGCCGGGAACATGCCGGTTATTATCAAGAGGTATTTAAAATTTTTTCTTGGGGCATGGTACTAAATTTTAATATGAAGAAGTACATCTGTACAGCATGGTAAAACTTACCGTGATTGTGGATAATCAGGCTAAAAGTGGTTTAAGAAGCGCGTGGGGTCTGAGTATCTTAATAGAAGGGAATAAAAGAATAATGTTTGACACAGGCCCGGATTCAGGGGTGCTGGAATACAACTTGAAAAAATTGAACATGGAAGGGGAAGTGGATTACCTTATAATTTCTCATAATCACTGGGACCATGTTGGGGGAATTAAATACGCTAAGGTTTATGCTAAGAGCTTGTGCGTTCCTGAAAAAATTAGTCATTTGAATGGAAATATATGCAATTATTCTACGAAAATAGATAATATGGGATTGACCACAGGTGTCATGGGTTCTTCCATAAAGGAGCAGGGACTTGTTGTTTTTGGAGATAACAAAACCGCACTTATAGTAGGATGCTCGCATCCAGGAATTGAGAATATGGTAAAAAGAGCATATGAGCTTGCGGGACATATAGATATTGTCGTAGGGGGTTTTCATTTACTTAATGCACCCATGCGGCGCCTTGAGAATATAGCAAGTGTGTTCAAAAATCTTGATGTGCAGGAATTATACGGGATACATTGTACCGGTAGTATTGCTCAAGATTATTTTAAGATAAAACTCGGTGAACGGGCAAAGGATGGTTACGCCGGTTTATCCCTGGAATTTTGAGAGGCTCTCTCGCAGTCTGGAAGCTTGCCTGTTTCCATGTATCTCTTAAAGTGCTCCATCCATCTTGGATTCTCACCAAAGCTCCTGATGAATTCTACAAATTTCTCAATTCGCTCAAAACTGTCATCGTCTATGTAGTGCTCAATCTTGTTTGCAATCTGCTCTGCGTTTTTCTTGTCTACCCCGAATACAGCAAAAAATTCTTCTATTACATCACTTCTGTGAACAAGCTTTTTGGCAATTTTCTCACCTTTTTCGGTTATTGAAATACCTCTGTATTTTTCGTAATGTATTAATCCCTTGTCCTGTAATTTCTTTAGCATGTCCGTCACGCTTGCTGGCTTAACTCCTAACGCCTCCGATATTTCCACGCTTCTTGCGTAACCCCTTGAAGAGGATATTTTGTATATGACCTTTATGTAATCTTCTTCTTTCTCACTCACTTTCATCGCCCCTGTAAAAGTAGTTTTCGCCTCTTATCTCTATGTGCCACCCATTAAGTATTGCCTCTGCCACCTTTCTCCTTGCGTTTTTCAGCTCGAACCACAGCGTTTTTCTCGATATGCCCATCTCCGCTGCAGCTTCTTCCTGGGTCATGCCAAGCACGTCTACCAAGCGCATTGCTTCAAGCTCTGAGTACGTTACAATCACAGTCTTTTTGTAGGGAGCACCAACAGGTGAGTATGATGATACTGGTGGTATGTACGATACCCACCTTGCGAATTTACGCCTGCCACGCCTTCTTTCCCTCATTATATACACAAATGCGATTTAATATATATGTATTTTGTGAGCTTGCGCTCTCAAATCGCATAGTTTCACGAATCAAAATTGAAGCAATATTTTGCGGGGTAACGGCGGTTAGGCAAATTACTTATACCCGTTTACATGTATTTTGAGCATGGAAATTGATACTACTACTCTTATTTCTAAGCTCCCGAAAGCCGAGCTTCATCTTCATGTGGAAGGTACTCTGGAGCCAGAGCTGATGTTAGAGCTTGCCAGAAAAAATAATGTTGCCATTAAATACAGTACCGTGGAGGAACTAAGGGGTGCATATAATTTCAAAAACCTGCAGAGTTTTCTTGATATTTATTATGCGGGAACAAAAACACTTGTGAATGAAGAGGATTTTTACAGGTTAACTTACAATTATTTGGTACGTGCTATGAACAATAACATTATCCATGCGGAGATATCTTATGACCCCCAGGCACATATTAGAAGAGGCGTAAAATTTGAAACAATCACTGAGGGAATAATCAGCGCGATGAAAGACTTGCGTAGAAATTTGGGAATCTCTTCAAACCTCATACTCTCTTTCCTTCGGGACTTGCCGGAGGAGAATGCAATACGCGTATTAGACGAGGCAACCTCGTATATTCATGAGATTAAAGCAGTTGGTTTAGATTCCGCCGAACTTGGCAATCCTCCGTCGAAATTCTCAAAAGCTTTCGAGATTGCGAAAGATATGGGATTACTGCGTGTTGCCCACGCGGGAGAAGAAGGGCCTCCTTCTTACATCTGGGAAGCCATAGAAATTCTTAACGTTGAGCGCATAGACCACGGAGTAAAGGCGATTGAAGACCCGAATCTAATGGAATACCTTGCAAGAGAGAGAATCCCGCTGACCATGTGCCCGCTTTCCAACAAAAAGCTGAACGTAATCCCTGATATGAAAAATTACCCGGTTAGAGAATTCTTGAAGCGCGGAATCATGGCCACCATAAACTCCGACGACCCCGGATATTTCGGAGGATACGTGAATGAAAATTATACTGCGATTCAAAGAGCTTTAAATCTCACCCCGGAGGAAATATGCACCCTCGCTTCCAATTCCATACTGGCGAGCTTCATCTCCGAAGAGAGAAAGAGGGAGATTTTGAAGAAAATAAACGGCGTTTGCGAGAAGCACGGAGTTCAAAGTTTCAATCTCTCTTTCGATTCCTGAGCGTAGTACCACGCGTATAGCTGCTCCTTACGATTTGGAATTCTAACTTTCAATTTCTTCAGCGTGGCTTTGAACTCACGACCATGATTCATGTGCAGGAGATGCGCTACCTCGTGAGCCGCGACATAATCTCGATACCATTCCGGCAGAAAAATCAGACCCAGATTGAAACTAATGTTCTTCTTGGATGAGCACGTGCCCCATTTCGTTTTTTGCTCTCTGATGAAAATTTTCTCGTATTTAACGTTCAATTTCGATGAGAATCGCAATACCCTTTTGCTCATATCCTCCCGGAGCAATTCTCTGAGATCTTTTCTTAGCGAATTGCTGTCCTTTTTGCACACGTGCACGTATGCTCCGGAGATTCCAACGTTATTGCAGTCCCTTTTTATTTTGTAGTATTTGTCTAAAATTCGCACCCCTTTCTTTTTTATTTCTCTTTTCGCTTTTTCCCGCGCTTCGTTTATTTTCTTTAGGTTTCGCTCGATCCATTCTTTTTTTCCCGCAATTAATTTATCCACGTCCACGCCACGGGGAGCTATAACAATTATTTCCCCATCCACTAACTCGATGCGGGGGTTTTTGACGGGACGCCTAATAATTTTGTATCTGTAGCTCATAAACAAAAAAGAAAAAGAATTATTTGTACACTTTCTTCAGCGCCTGCGGGATTTCCCACGGGAACTCTGCCACTGGCACGCCTGCCTCGTTGAACGCTTTGATTTTGCTCTCTGCCGTGCCTTTTCCTCTTGTTATAATAGCTCCCGCATGGCCCATGCGCTTACCCGGAGGCGCGGAGCGCCCTGCTATATACGCCACGACCGGCTTGCTCACCTTCGCCTTTATATATTCAGCCGCTTCCTCTTCCGCGGTGCCACCTATCTCTCCAACTAAAACTATGGCTTCGGTGTCTTCGTCCTTCTCAAAGAGCTCAAGGACATCAACGAAATTCAAGCCGGTGATTCTATCTCCACCCAATCCGATTACGGTGCTCTGCCCGTAGCCGTTGAGGGTGAGAGCGTTCACGATTTCGTAGGTAAGTGTGCCGCTTCTAGATGCAACAGCCACGGTTCCCTTCTTGAATATGTGGTTCGGCATTATTCCCATCTTTGTCTTTCCCGGCACGGTTATTCCCGGGCCGTTGGGGCCTATCACAACATGTCCGTGGCTTCTGGCATAGGTAACTATATCCAATGCGTCGTGGAGGGGCACTTTTTCCGTCAGAATGTAAACAACACGTATTCCGTTGTACATAGCTTCGAAGGCTGCATCCTTCACGAACGGCGCGGGCACGGTGATCATGGTTGCATCTGGCTCATGCACTAATGTCTCTTCAACGGTGTCGTACACGGGTACATCATGGACCTTCATTCCACCCTTGCCGGGTGTTACTCCAGCGACCACTTTCGCACCGAACTTGAGCATCTCACCGCTGTGGAAAGAGCCCTGATGCCCCGTTATTCCCTGCACGATTATCTTCGTGTTCTCATCAATTATCACGCTCATTGCGATCCCTCCATTATCGTCTTGAGTTTTTCAATTGCATGCCTCATGTCTGCAAAGGCATGAATTCCAGCTTCTTCTAACATCTTGCGGCCCTCTTCTTCATGCACGCCGCTCAGGCGCACAACTATGGGCATATCGATATTGAAAGATTCCTTAGCCGCAATAATTCCCTGAGCCACGGTGTCGCATTTCGTAACACCGCCGAATATGTTAACTAAAATCGCCTCTGGATTTGCCTTCAAAACATATGTGAACGCGTTCTTGGTTATATCCACGCTGTCCGTTCCTCCCAAATCTAGGAAGTTTCTGGGCTTGAGCCCGTAGAGAAGAAGGGTGTCCAAGGTGGCCATTGTAAGCCCAGCACCATTAGCTATGACTCCAACATTGCCATCTAATTCAACGAACGCGTAGCCTGCTTTATTTGCCTCCAATTCAAGTGGAGTTTTCTCCTCTGCGTTCTCCTCCAAGTCCTTGTGCCTGTATAGGGAGTCGGAATCTATCACAACTTTGGAATCCGCGGCGATTAGCTTTCCCTCGCTCAGCACGAGAGGATTAATCTCAACCAACTCGGCATCGTACTCGCGGAACATTCGATATAGATTCATTAAAATCTTCGTGAACTGCTTCGCTAAATCCCCGGTGAATCCCATCTTCTTCGAAAGCGCACGGCCCACGAATGGTTGTACACCTATTTCCGGATTCACACGGTACTTGAATATTCTCTCGTCGGGCACGCTCTCAATTTCAACTCCTCCATCCGGAGAGGCCATTATAAGAGGCGCACGAGTTGAACGATCGATAAGGATGCTCAGATAGTACTCCTTTTCAATTTTTAATTTCTCTTCTACCAAAACCGCGCGAACCTTGTGGCCTTTGATTTCCATCGCCAGAATTTCCTTGGCTTTCTCCACGGCTTCATCCCTGGTGGAAGCGAATTTCACTCCACCACTCTTGCCGCGTCCTCCTGTGAGAACCTGCGCTTTTATAACGACGTCCTTTGTCACATCCTTTATGTCATCCGGCTTGAAAGCCACGTATCCCTCAGGCGTCGGAACGCCAAATTTCCGATATAGTGCTTTTCCTTGATATTCGTACAGATTCATGCTTATTCCTCCTTTATTCCTTATATTGTTTTATATATCCATTCTTCATCAAGAACTGAACCTTATCACGCGATTCTTTTATTATTCTCTCTGCATTTTCATAAATTTCGTTCCTTGAGAGCTTCTTTCTGGCAACTCCCTGCTCTATGGCTTTCATTGCTACTGCCGTTGCCTCTCTCGGGAACACTATCCAGTCATCCATTGTTGGAATTATGTAATCCTCGCTCAAACCTTTCTCCTCGGCGACCTTTGCAAGCTCGTAAGCGGCGGCTATTGCCATTTCATCGGTGATGGTTTTTGCGTGAACATCAAGGGTACCTCTGAATATGCCCGGAAATCCAAGTGAGTTATTTACCTGATTGGGAAAATCTGAGCGTCCTGTGGCCACTATCCTTGCACCTGCCTCTTTTGCATCCCATGGCCATATGTCAGGTAGGGGGTTTGAGACGGAGAAAACTATGGCATCGTCATTCATCTGTCTTACCCATTCTTTCTTAATCAATCCGGGCTTGGCCTTTGATGCAGAGACCATGATATCTGCACCTTTCATTGCCTCTCCAATGCCTCCAATTATTCCTTCACCATTTGTTATCTTGGCAAACTTCCACTTGTATGGATTGGTCTTTTCTAAATCGGTACGCCCGGGATGAAGAGTTCCCTTGCTATCAACCATTACTATATTCTTGGGCGGCACTCCTGCTGCTATGAGAATTCTCACAAAGGCTATGTTTGCCGCGCCAGCTCCTATAATTGCAAATTTAACCTCGTTTAATTTCTTGCCCACAACTTTCAAAGCCCCTATTACACCCGCAAGCTCAACGGATGCAGTGCCCTGCTGGTCATCGTGCCATACGGGTATATCTGATTCTTCCCTCAATCTATCCAGTATGTAGAAGCATTTTGGAGAGGATATGTCTTCCAAGTTTATGCCTCCAAATGTTGGTGATATGGCTTTTACAGTCTCTATGAATTTGTCAGGGTCTTTCGCATCCAGCATTATTGGAAACGCATCTACGCCTCCCAAATACTTGAAAAGAAGCGCTTTACCTTCCATAACAGGCAATCCTGCAAGTGGGCCTATGTCCCCTAATCCCAAAACCCTTGTTCCATCGGATACAACAGCTACGTAGTTCCACTTGTTAGTGTGCTCGAAAACCTTGTCCGGGTTTTTGGCAATATCCTTGCAAGGTTCTGCCACGCCGGGTGTGTACCACACGCCAAAATCCTGGAACGAGTTAATGGGCACCTTTGGTATGACTTCTATTTTCCCCCTGTAATAAGGATGCATTTTCATTGCTTTTCTTGCTGGCTCTTCTGCCTTTTTAATAAGCTCTTCTTCTGTTACTTTTTCCATTTAGATCACCGGCCAAGAGTATGCTCTACACTATCTTATACTTTCCGCCTTAGAAAATTGTGCAAAAATGAGCAGTTATTTTTCAGCTACTATCTATGTCTTCAACACAAAAACAAATTAAAAGATGGGAGAAAACGGGCATGTACATATGACCCATTACTGCATAACTGGCAGGTCGATTTTCCTTGCCAGCACCCTCTTTCCGCGGTAATCTGGCAGGAGAATTGGGGACCTGCGTTCTGGGGGCACGTTTATTCTCCTGACTTCCTCTGTGAATGCCTTTACATGCCTCAAAGTTAGCTTTCCTGGTTTTCCTGAATTACGTGCCACCTTTGCAGCGCTTATACCTGCTCTCCTTCCAAACACATTGTAATCAAGGAGCGAATTTCCCATCAAACGATTCTTGCCGTGTACACCGCCTTCCACTTCTCCACCTGCAAAGAATCTCGGATACGGAGAACCATCTCCTCTGAGAACTTGTGCGTTTGCATTTATTTCTACTCCTCCGTTCTGGTAGTGCAGGGTCGGAAATACCAGAATCGGGTCCTTGGTCATGTCTATGCCAAATCTCTTGTACATACGGTACATTGCATCCAGATTCTTGCGGATAGCTCCTTCTCCTTGCAATTCCTCTATCATTGGAGAATCCAGCCACACTCCGCGCATTCCTGTAGGTGTCTGCACACAATTGCCCTTGCCAAAGCATTCCCGTATAAACATGGATGCTTCAACATCTCTCGGTTCCAGAGGGAACACGAATCTTTCACCGTATTTATTAACAGGAGTAGCACCCATGGTTCTCACTTTCTCAGTAATCAGAAGTCCAACAATCTGCTCTGGGTACGCCGCGCCTGTTGGGTGGTACTGCACGGATTCCAAGTCCCTAAGCCTTGCACCGGCGCGATAAGCCATTACGAGTCCATCCGCTGTTGCCCCATAGTGATTTGTCGTGGGAAATCCTCTTATGTGTAACCTGCCCCAGCCACCAGTTGCAAGAACTGTGGATTTTGCCCTTACTACGTAGTATTCTTTTGTTTCCATATTCCAGAGAATTGCACCGCCTATCTCTCCATCTTCTGTGGTTATCAATTCAACGGCAGGGCTGAATTCCAGCACGGGAATCTCGCGATTTCTGGCCTCGTCCCTGATGACACGCATGATTTCCATTCCGGTGTAATCCTTTGCAGAGTGCATTCTTCTGCGCGAGGTGCCACCGCCCCATCTCTCTATGAAATTGCCTTTTTCGTCTTTGTCGTACATCACTCCAAGCTCTTCATGCCATTTTATTATCTTGGGTGCATCCTCGGTTAGTGCTTTCACCAGCTCGTGCTTGTTTGCAAAATGGCCCCCGCCGAGCACGTCCAGGTAGTGGATAATTGGTGAATCCCAAGGCCTGTCTGCAGCCTGAATACCCCCCTGAGCCATCATTGAATTTGCATCGCCATGCCTGAGCTTTGTTGCAATAAGTATGTTTTCCGCAGGTATTCCTTCGTAATTTGCCCAGAGTGCAGCAACGGTACCAGCGCCACCTCCACCAATAACAAGAACATCCACATCGTAATCGATGTCGTTCAAATCAACCTCGTCAGGATTAAGAGCGGGCCATGCCTCAAGGATATCTGCCACTTCATTGGGCACTATTTCGCCTTGATTAACACCTACCCTGAGTTCCCTCTTTCCACCCGGTGCGTAATCAGGATGGAACTTGCTCAGGACTTCTTTTCTTTCTTCGTCGGTGAGTGCGAGTTCTTTCTCTTTCTCTTTTTCCTTTATTCTCTGGTCCCTTGTCTTCTCTACCATCTCAATACTTTCTCTCATGTATTCGGGATATCCTCCAATAAGTTTCAGAGTCATTTTAATCCTCTCCCATAAGTTCTAATGGGTCTTCAACAAGCTTATTTTCTTTTTCTCTACCCTCATAAAGAATCTTGTAGTACAGTTCCTTAATGGCCTCGGGGTCCTCTCTGATCTTTTCAAGATTCTCATAAGGTTTCTCGTATATTCCGCTATCTATCTCTTTTAATCTTCTTTCCAGCCACTTGCTTTTTGGCTGGTAGTATTTGCCGTAGAGCCTGCGTGCAAATTGTGCCATGTGGTAATGCTGAATCTCCGCGGGACATCTAAGCGTACACAACCCACACTGGATACAGTCAAAGCTGAGCTCGGCAACTTTCTTTATGTCCCCACGAATCGCGTACTGAATGTAGTACATCACATCCAGTTCCTGGGGACAGGCTTTTGTACATGTGTTGCAGGAGACACATCTTGCTATCTCCGGGTAATATTCCAGCAGGGTTGTAGGTGTGGGCTCTATCTTGTCAATGTCGTATGTGGCCTTGTTAGCAGGCACGAAGGGAATCTGGGAGAGGTACATCCCATCTTCAACGGTTGTCTGGCATGCCAGCGCAGTTCTGAATCTGTACTCCCCTTTCTTGCGATACACGGTTGCGCACGCACCGCAAAAACCAGCGCGGCATCCGGAACTGCGAATGAATCTATATCCTGCATACTCTAAAGCTTTCATTATTGTGAGCCCCGCGGGCACCCTGTAAGGTTTTCCCATCACGTAAATTGTGACCCAGTGTTCCACATCTTCGGGCGGCGACGCCGCCTTTTTGATATCATCCATTATCTGCCTGCTATCCACATCTAATATCTCTATCTTCTTTCCCATTACTCTTCACCCCCAAATAGGCCTTCGAACTCGTGCAATTCGTCCTCGCGGAAGTCCATAACAGGTGGCAAGTCATCGTTAACACCTGGCTTGTAATTGAATACCTTCTGCAAGTCGTTGCCTACGATTCCGAAGAGCCTGTATAGCGGGATATCCATCGGACATGCCTGCTGGCAGAGACCGCAGCCGATGCACGAGGTACCCATGTGGATCAACCTACCTACGTGGAACAGGGATTTATCTGTTGGAAGACGAATTCCATCCTTATCGTCGGCCCAGTTGTAGAATTTATTTGATTCATAATCAAATACGCTGTGATCTTCAAAGAAGCACTCTTTACAGAAACAAATTGGGCACATGTCCTTGCAGTTGTGGCAATTCAAGCAAGAGGACAGGAATTCTTCTAAGCCCTTGCGGCCGCCTGTGATGCGCTCCTCTTTGAGCCATTTCTCCCTGTTATCTCTATGCAATTTTACCCAGGTGCTGTCATCTCTCTCCCCTTCATTTATGTTCATCTCTGCAAGAAATTCCTTGCCCTTATCACTAAGTGAGAAAAACACAGGCTCGTTTGTGTTAACTATGCCCAATCCTATGTCCCCAACACCTTTTATTGGTGTTGGATACTCGCAAACCCTACATGATTCTCTTATTTTATTGCTTATTTTTCCGTTTTTCATGTCATCAATCAACTTGTCCGCGCTCGTAGGCTCGTATTTGAAGTTTCTAGCGTGTACTGTACCCGGGCAATCGTATGTTAGCACTATTATATTCTCCGGATTGATCTGGTTGAACTTTACCAATTCTTTGTACGTGCGGGACTCGCATGGTCTTAAAATTGCCAAAAGCTTTCTCTCGGATTTCTTCAACTTGGTTATTCTGCGAATCATGTCCGCGCCGTTCCACTGCATTACCGGCGCTATGGGGGTTATTTTATCCACGTCTTCTTTTTTAGTTATAAGCGCATAGGTGTATGAATCCTTCGTTGCTGAAGGTGCCATAACCGCCTCAATCAATCCCTTATCAAATGCGTCTTTTATAAATTTTACAAGTATATCGTTTTCAGTCAAGTTTTTCACCTCCCAAAGAGTCGAGGTACTTAAAGTCTGACGGACCCAGGTTCTTTATGTATTCGGTGTATTCATTCATTACTCTTGCAAACTTGGGACCTTCACTTCCTGAAATCCATTCCAGAAGGACACGGGACTCGTCGAATCCTAAGGATTTCAAAACCGTTTTCACGATAGCAACCCTTCTCCTTGCCTTGTAGTTCCCTGTTATGTAGTGGCAATCACCGGGGTGACATCCTCCCAGTATTGTTGCATCTGCGCCTTCCTGAAGAGCTCTTACCAAATACACAGGGTCTACGGTCGAAGAGCACATAACCCTAATGGGTCTTATGCTCGCAGGATAGTGCAGTCTCGAAGTTCCTGCAAGATCCGCAGCTGCGGATGTACACCAGTTGCAGAAGAATCCTACAATCACTGGATCAAACTTTTTCTCGGTCATTTTACTACCTCCTTTAACATTTCAAACACTCCTGTTGGACTATACGCTTTTATTATCGCCGCCCCACTGGGGCAAACATTAGCACAGGCCCCACATCCTACGCACTGCGCAGGACGCACCTTCGCTATATGATCTTCCTCGTCAATATATCTTGCTCCTGAGAAGCAGGCATCCACGCATATACCGCAGCCTGCACATTTTCTCGGATTGGTAACGCTTATTAATTTACCCGCAGGCGATGTTATATCGCGCATGAGGAATAGGGAGCTTTGAGCAGCAAATCCTGCCTCTTCCACCTCTTCCTCTATGCTCATGGGCCTATGGGCAAGACCAGCAACAAAAATCCCGCCGAATGGTTCTTCGAAGAGCATGAACTGGATGCCCGCACTTTCTACTCTATGCAATGGCTCATTTGCAAAGAAGAAGAAACCATCCTTATCCAGTTCCATGCCAAGCATCTCGGCAATTTTCCTGTTTATGTCTTTAGGTTTCACGTAAGCCAGTGGCTCACCCACTCCCTTCTTTGCATTTGGCGGATCAAGGTCTAAGAGAGAGTAGGACTTCATCAAGTCGTAGGTGGCTTCAATTCCTTTCCTCTTTGCGTACAGAGCAGAAAGAGCAGCGTGCATGGTTGTTCCGCCGTTAATTCTCGAAACGATGTGAGTTCCATCACCTATAACATCTCCACCAGTGGCAATTATGATAACTCCTGCTTCTATTTCTCCCCCACTGGCTCTTATTTTGAAATTCCCCAAGCTTCCCTCAATGCTTTCAACATCTCCCTTTATCCACTTTGCCCTCTTGAGAACCCTGTCTTTAATCGTATTATACCATTCTTTGAGCTCATCATCGCCCATATTCAAAGTGTTCTCTTTCACTCCAGTTGCAAGAATGGGCTCGTCAAATTCAGGAGTGACAATGTAAACCAGCGGGACTTTATCCACGAGATAATCCGCCGCAATTAACGCTGCCAAATCTCCACCAATGATGGCTATATTCTTAATCGTTTTCACGGTGGGAACTTCTACAAAAACATCTTTGCGCGCTTTAGCTATCGCGGCCCGAAGCATTGCGTTTGCCTTTCTGCTGTCTGCACCAACTCTCGATGCGTATTCCCTCAGTTGAACATTTTCTACGTACGAAGAATGCACACCTGCCTTGTTTGCGGTCATCTCAAGCATCGCTCCTCTAAGCGAAGGACTGCAAGCACCGAATACAACACGATTTATTCCTTTCTCTTTTATCTCTTTCACGATTTCCTCAGGGTGCAGGCAGAGATAATCCTTCTTAATCACATAATCAGCGTCCACATCAATATCAAACTCTTTGGCCGCACACTCGCATATGAACACCCCTACTTTTGGATTGAAATCATCCTGCTTGAACTTCATATCGGGTCTCTGAGGCATCTCCGGAGGTTTGAGATACTTCGAAGTCTGAGGCACTATTGCAGTGCCCTGATAAAGCGCCTCCGCGCTTCCCAGAGGTTTGACGAACTCGCCTATGGCGAACACCCCATCACGGGCAGTTTCAAACGTAAATGGCTTCGTCTTGGCAAATCCGTTGCTCAACTCAATACCCGCAAGCTCCGCAATTTTCTGCCAGTCTTCGGGTATTTTAAGTCCAGGAAGAACAACAAAGAGATCCAAATGAACGCCGTTTACATCTATTCCATCGCCTTCTTCCTTAACGGATATGTCATCTATGAGGTGGATTTTTATTCCCTTCTTCTCAGCTTTATCGTACATGGCCATCTGATTGTGCCCGTAAAGCCGCACCTCCTTTAAGAAGATGTGAATATCCAAACTTTCATCCATTTCTTTCATAAACATTGCTTCCCTGAATATCAAAAACTGCTCCTCATAGGTACCCAGATATCCATCAAATCCTGCGGGATTAAAGAATCCGATGGATTTCGGCGTTGTACCGTCTTCTCTCTTCAAAAATCTCTTATCCACACCCTTACCGCTGAACAGCAAGGCGAATTTTCCAAAGTGCATGACATTTTTCAAACTTCCACCGTATTTCTCATCGATTTCCTGTGATTGATACTCAGGTGAGAGTACCACGGCATCCACAGTTTCATCTTTTTCCTCTTCTTTTGGAATCTGAATGGCCTTCGCGGGGCAAACGTCCACGCAGCTTTCCGGGTCGGGTATTGTATATATCCCAATGCTGCCCGGAATTGGCTTAAATTCAGCATCGCATTTCTCCACACAAAGGTCGCAGCCAATGCATTTTAAATCATTTACGCTCTGAAGCTTATGTTTGAATTTTACTTTGAAATTTCCCGGTTTGCCATCGATACCCAAAAGCTCCGAGTTGTGATATATTTCCACATTTCCGGTCATATTTGCCACGGCTACCAGCATATTTTTCACATATCCATTCACTATATCACGGGGATGCTGTATCTGCATCTGCGTGGGCTTGTTTCCCAAAAATGCGCCCCTGTTCAGAAAAATTACTTTGTGCCCAGAGCGAGCGAAATTTACCGCAGCGCGATATGATGCAACAGTTGTACCATAAATAAGAACTTTTCCCATTTAGAACACCTCCGCAAGCACATCCACTGCTCTTATTACCTGACCCTTCTTGAAGTTTACCACCTGAATCGCGGTAGTTGGGCAATTTGCACTGCAAGCTCCACATCCTTCACAAAGCGCCTCGTTTACCACAGATACATGCCTCACAGGATCAATTGTGATGGCATCGTAAGCGCATTGGTCCTTGCAGCGACCACATCCTGCGCAAATCTCCGGGTCAACCTTTGCGAGTAGTGGTTCTTTCTCCAATTCCGGTTTAGAGAGAAGTGCCATTACTTTTGCCGCCGCGCCACTTCCCTGAGACACGCTATCCGTTATGTCTTTTATAAATTGTGCCGCTCCTGCAATGTATACACCACCCACGGGGGTTTCCAAGGGCTTTAATTTAAGGTGCGTCTCCTTCAACCAGCCCCACTCATCGTAAGGAATGCGCAGTTTCTTTGCTATTTCTTTGACTGTGGAAGAGCCTTTCGCCGCTGTGGCAAGTACGACCATGTCAACATCTACTTCAACTATTCTTCCTGTAAGGGTGTCAACCCCTTGAACTCTGTACTTGTCACCTACCCTGTACACCTTGGATACCTTGCCCCTGATAAAATTAACACCGTACTCTTCTTTGGCACGGTGGTAGAACTCTTCGTACCCCTTGCCATTAGAGCGGATATCTATGTAGAAATCATAAACAGCTGCATCGTGCATGGCATGCTTGACAAGCATTGCCTGCTTGATGGTGTACATACAGCAAATTCTCGAGCAGTAAGGCACGCCGTTCTGCGGGTCTCTCGAGCCAACACAGTGCACGAATGCTATGCTCTCCGGAACCTTACCGTCAGATGGTCTCCGGGGGATACCAGCGGTTGGTCCAGAAGGTGCCAGCAATCTTTCAAATTGCAACGAGGTAATCACATCTGGATACTTTCCACCCAGTTCAGGAAACGCCTCTGCTGGCATTACCTCGTAACCTGTGGCCACGATTATGGCCCCAACTTCTTCTTCAACGATTTCCTCGTTATTCTGAAAATGAATGGCATTTGGTTCGCAAACATCGGCGCACTTGGAGCATATTTTCACGTTCTTTTTAGGTTTGATTTTTCCTTCTTTCACTTTCTTTTCAAACTGCAAACGGATGCATGAATTCTCGTCAATAAGTGCTTTCAAGGGTACTGCCTGTTCATTTGCAATGTAAATCGATGTTCTCTTTGCCATTTTCAAGTCAAATTCAGAATCTGCATGAGCCGGGCAAACTCTCAAACATTCTCCGCATCCTGTGCATTTATTCCAGTCCACAAATGTGGCTTTCTTCTTTATTTTAACCTTGAAATTACCCATGAATCCCTCAACATCATCAACTTCACTGTATGTGTAAAGCTTTATATTGGGATGACCAGCAACATCGTTCATCTTTGGAGTTAAAATACACTGAGGGCAATCCAGAGTTGGGAATGTTTCCGAAAGTCGGAACATGTTTCCCCCAATGGTCGGCTCTTTTTCAACTAGAATTGTTTCTATGCCCGAATCGGCAATATCCAGAGCGGCCTGCATACCAGCAACACCACCCCCGATGACCAGTGCTCTCCTTATGACTGGGACTTCAATGGGCTCCAGAGATGCATTTGCCTTTAATTTTTCTATGGTTGCGTTTATAATCCTTATTGCCTTTCGGGTGGCCGCTTCTGGATTATCTTCATGGGGCCATGCAGCCCATTCTCTTATATTTGCAATTTCCACGCGATATGGATTGAGCCCTGCACGGGCCGCCGCGTTTCTCATGGTCTTTTCGTGCAGCGTGGGGGAACAGTTTGCCACTACCACACCGTCTAAGTTGTATTTTTTCACAGAGTCTTCTATCAATTTCTGACCTGGCTGGGAGCACATGAAAACGTATGTGGTGGATAGCACAACGTCTTCTCTTTTTCCAATTTCTTCAGCAACACGTTTAACATCAACGGTTCCTGCAATGTTTCTACCGCAATGGCAGATGAACACACCAATCCTTTTCATAGCCATTTCTTAAGCACCTCCTCTGGCGATATGTAATGTTTATCAAAATGCAGCACGTCCTGAGAGGTCAATCCGAAAGCTATTGCCATTAGCTGGGTGAAGTACACGATGGGCATGTGCTCAAACTCGCTGTGTTTCTTCTTTGCAATCTCCTGCCTTTTATCCAGATTGAAGAAGCACAACGGGCAAGAGGTGGCGATTACATCTGCCCCCATGTCTTTGGCAACGCTTACCAATTTGTACGTTCTCTCTCCTACGATTTCTTTCTTGTCAACTGTGTGATAAGAGCCGCAGCATTCGTTCTTCAGTGGGTAATCGACAACCTCAGCTCCCAGAAGTTGGAGGAGGTCTTCAAGTATATGCGGGTCCTCTCTATCATCTATTGAGATTTCCTCAGGTCTAAGCAAAAGACACCCGTAATAAGGTGCAACCTTCAATCCTTTAAGGGGCTTTTTCACCATTTTTTTAATATTATCAAATCCAACATCGTTTTTGAGGAATTGAAGATAGTGAAGAACATTTATATTTCCCTCATAATTTGCCTCCTCGTCCATGAACAGGTCAAGGGTTTTTAGCTTGTCTTTATTTTTCATCACATCTATGTGTGCCCTTCTCAAATTATTGTAACACATTGAGCAAACTGCAATCAGGCGATTATCACCTATCTCCTTTCCGTAGTTTTGAGCTTTGATTAAATTTCTCACATTAGCAATTGTAAATTTGACGCTATCCTGTGCAAGTCCATAAACAGCTCCGCAGCATGTCCAGCCGGGCAACTCTATAAAATCGTACCCAAGAACCCTGGCACTTTCAACCGTGCTGTCTTCCAGATTTTTAGCCACTCCCTTTAAAGTGCATCCTGGATAAAACATAACCTTTTTTCCCATGATTCCACCTCACGGCGTAAATTTGCGGAAGTTGCTCACCATGGCTATTGGTGGCAGCTCTTCCCTCTCATCAACCTTGTACGGGTCAACGTAATCGTAATTCTTTCTGAGCTGAAGCTCGCGTATTGCTTCCATTACGGCTGCAAGATCTAACCCTACCGGGCAGCGCACTGTGCAGGTAAAGCATGCGGCGCAAATCCATGGCGTTTTTGCGTTTAGCAAAGTGTCCACGTCTCCTTCTTGGAGAAACATGAAAACCTGGTTTGGTAGCACATCCATGAACTCTGCCATTGGACAGCCAGAAGAACAGCGACCGCACTGGTAACACGAAAAAATGTTCTGCCCGCTGATCTCTATAATTTTCTGGACCCTTTCGTCCTCATGCGGATCCTTTTTGATTGTGTATTTCATACCACAAACCTCCGAGGTTGGCGGGTGATGTTCCTATCCATATTTAAGATTTTGGCGGTTCATTTAAAAAATCTATCGACATTACGATTTTGATAAAAATGCAGTTTGGAATTTGCGAGTATCGCACACATGGGGGAAATTAATGGTTATTCACAACCATGGTTGTGTGAATATAAACATTGAGATGATTTAAAAAGAATCCAGCTGATAAACTATCTTTCCGTCCCTGTATACTCTTATAGTTCCCTCGCTTGAGACCACGAAGCTTATCGCGCGGGTAAGCTTTGTTATGGATAGACCTGCTAAATGTCTGCCGCCGAATCCTTCTCCATTTGCCTCATCAACAAACAGGCTTTTAACGTACGCGCCGCATGTAACCACGTAACCCATGCTATCAATAACCATTGCCCCGTCCATTATTGCGTATTCCCTTAAAGTGTCCATATTTTCTGGGTCTGTAACCAGCCTCTCTCTTCTACTTAGCGATTTTATTGGGTTGGCTATTTTTTGAATGATGTATTTTTTCACATTTTGTTCATCGCCCACTATGAAAAGCGCCCCTGTGGGCATGCCCTCCCTTCCTTTTCTTATGACTTCCATCGACAAACGCAGTATATTTTCTATTATTTCTCCATCAAGGAGGTCTCCGAGCCTACTAACTAAAAGAGGATACTGCATCTCCCTCAAATCAAGGGTTATCTGGTATTTTTCACCGTTTTTTTCAAATAGCAAAAGAACCACGTCATTCGAGTTAAGATACGATGTGTTAAGAAGGTAAAAGAGCATGTCCCTCACTATTTTCAAACTTTCTATATCTGGATACGTTGTATATTCTGAGTACAGCACAGTGACGTTTTTTTGAGTCAGAATGTTTTTCGTTGGAGCCCTATTTTTTGGATATATCACTATTAATGGATAATCCATATATTCTACGGCGAGTTTCTCTGGGTTATCTCCAACGACCAGCACTTTGGTTATTTCCACGACAAGCCATATTAAAACGTGTATTTTACATTTTCTTCTCGAAACTCTCCAGTTTGTCTTGCAGCATTTTGTTCATTGTGGCAATGGTTATTTCTCCACGAGTTTTTTCCACGAGCGCTCTGGCCAAATCCTGTTTCTGTTTTATTGGTACTAACCCGGATGGATAGTTGAACCTTAACAGCATCTCGTATATGCTCTCCATTAATTCAAGGTACTCTTCTGCCTTATGAAAATCTCCCTTGCGCAGGAACTCCAGTACCTCCCTTCTAAGCTCTCCAACCAGGTCCCCCGCGCCTAAAAGATATGCACCGGGATTCACATAAAGCTCTTTATGAGATGGAATGTCCTTCTCGCTAATTATCATGTAAAATAGCATTGCTTCCACATACTCCTGCAGGGCATTCTGCACAAATCCCGCGTAAAACAGGTCTGGATACTCTTTCAAAAGTAAGCTTTTCAGGTGCCATACCTCTTCCTTCATGCGCCGCAACTCCTCTTTCACGTCCCTGCGTTTGTGTAATCCTGTTATTATCCTGGATGCCATTCTGATTATTTCCCGGGATGATTTTATCGCTATCTCTCGCACAGAATCTTTCTCATCAAGCTCAGCTTCAATTTCCATCCCGATCCTATCAAGATTCATAATTGAGGTATTGCTCATCTGGATATATGCTTTTTCACAAAAAAGTTTATTTAATGCACTCCAATCTCCATTTATGCTGAAAACTCCCGTGATAGTTGTGAATTTCAAATTATACGAACAGGCAAGCGGTAAAAATGGCTTGAATCTTGCGAAGATAATTGATACCGTTTCTAAAGAGACCGGTGCATCCATCGCTGTTGCTGTAAACCCCCTTGATTTCAAAATGATTAAGAATTCTGTAGAGATACCCGTGTTCTTGCAGCATGTCGATGCTGTGGAGTTTGGTGCTAAAACTGGAAGAATAAACGTAGAACTTGCAAAAGAGCATGGGGTAGATGGCATACTTATCAATCATTCGGAGAGAAGGATAACTATAGCGGATATTGAGTACCTTGTGCACCGGGCAAAAATTGTAGGTGTGGATACCATTGTTTGCACGAACAACGCAAAAGTTTCAGCATCTATAGCTGCACTTTCTCCAGATTTCATTGCAATGGAACCTCCTGAATTAATTGGAGGAGATGTTTCAGTATCGAGAGCCAGGCCTGAGGCGGTTACGGAAACCATAAAAATTGTAAATGATGTCAATCCAGTCCCTGTTTTAGTTGGTGCAGGGGTAAAAACTGGAGACGATGTGAGAAAAGCAATTGAGCTTGGGGCTAAGGGAGTACTTGTTGCTTCGGGAATTACCAAAGCCAAAGACCCCAGGAAGGCGATTATTGACCTTGTAAAGGGGTTGATGTGAATATGGCTAAGAGAAAAAAGATTGAGGAGGAAACAGAGTTATTTAAAGAGCCAGAATTTGATGAGCGAGAGTTTTTAGTGTCTGAGTTAAAAAAGGGCAAGGGCATAATTCTGGTATTTGTGATTGCTGCTGTGCTTGGCATATTTTCTGCATATCTTCAGGTTAACGTGGATACTTACCTTGCCTATTTAGTTGGTATAGCAACTATATTTGCCTTAAAACCTGCATTAAAGGCAATCAATGCCGAATTTAAAGATAAGAAAACCTGGACGTTTGCCATACTTGCATTTATTATACTGTGGATTGCGTTCTGGTCAGTTGGGTTGAATCCTCCTTTCAATGATGTTTCTCCGCCACAGATAAGGATGGTGGAAGTATACACTGGAGCTTCTGCAAATGCCACATGGGTACTCATATACGATTATGCAGCGAACTACAACAAGGAGCTTGCAAAGGAGATAGCCAAGAATAAAGAGTCTCTTAACTGGAATAATATAACCAAGATACGTGCGTTGGTCACGGATAACGTTGGCGTGAGTACCGTGTATATCAATGGTAAAGAAGCAACCGCTGATGGAAATTATTACGTTGTTAATGCATTGAATATTGGTTCGGAGATAACAATAACTGCAACTGATGTGAACGGGCACAGGAATACTATGAGTATCAGCGTTCCCACGGGAACTTAAAAACAAAGAAATAGCTCAGTTCCCTTCTGTTTAATTCCTCAACTACTTCTTCCATTTTCTCCAATTTTATCAGTTCTTTTTGCTGTTCAAAGTACTTGCCAAGCTTGTAATTTTTAAGCCCTTTATTCAGTACCTCTTCCACTCCCCTGAGCTTCCTTTTCCTCTCTACAATCAATCTGTAACCATCTATGTACGGTCCCCTGAATGCGTTGTTTTTCCACCTTTCCATAAATTTATCCGCGTTTTCGTGCCAAACGGGTGGTCCTTCATGTTTTTCTATGATAGGCAGTGTATTCCTTTCCAGCTCAACTACAAACACCACCTCTTTATCTACATAATAGAACAGATTTACCGGATTAAAGTCCCTCAATATGTCTCTGAAAGCTTTTTGTGTTCTGGATATTTGAGGATACAGTACATCATCTATCAAATCAGGTTTGTTAAATCTAATAACAAATATGCTTGTTCCTCTACTTTCAATTATTTTTTTCAGTTCATCAACTGGTAGCGATTCTATTTCTTTAGGAAAGAAAAACTCCCTTCTTGGCTCTTTAATAAAGCTCTTTGCAGCCAGTGTGAAGAGCGCTTTAGTTTCTTCAGATACCGCCGATGCCACGTTTCGTGAAGAATCAACCGGGTCTATGAACACGAGTGGGTCATTGAATTTTTTACCACCATTTCCCAAGTCTATGTAAACTCGTCTTTTCCACTTAGCAGCATTTTTAAGCACATTTAAAAAAGAACCGTATTCTATTATAAGCAATTCACAAAGGTATCCGGAAAACCCCCTTATCCTTGCCTCTGCCCCGTACGCACCGATGCCTTTCATAAACGACTTGAGAAGTCGAACTTCATCTCTCTGCTCATCATCAAGATGTGCCCTTACGTATTCTGTGTGGAATGGTGTTCTATCTACCGAGCTCAATTTATTGGCCGCATTCTCCACATGATAGCATGGTACGATATCTACCTTAAAGCCATCTATCTTTCCTCTCAAATACGGGTGTTCCGCATAGCTTTCGTACCCATTCGGTATTATTTCCCTTGCGATTTCAAGACCTATATTCTCCATATCTTTTTTTGAATAGCTGGGTGAGAAGCGGATAAATATGTCTATATCCGGGTCTTTCAAGAACGTGCCTTTTGCTACAGAGCCAACCAATATCGGGCTTGCATCCACACCTCTTTTTTCTATTTCATCTCTTGCTTTTTCAAGCAGCTTTTCAGAGATGCCAATTATCCTTTTTTCCTCATCAGGAGAAGGCTTGATGTCATTCAATACGCTTTTTATTATTTCCTGCTCATTATTGATATTATCGCCTCCGCAGGTTCGCCGTTTGCCTCTTTAAGTGCATTTATTGCCTCCTCTTCCGTGCATCCTGTTTGCTGCATAACCAGATGTATATCTTCCTCGTTGAAAGCATCCTCCTCTTTTTCCTCGACATCCATTTTTTTCATTTCTCCAACTACCTGAAGCATTTTTTGCCCCTGAATTTCCATGGCCATTACCTGGGGGTTATCTATAACATAATCACCGTCCCTTGCTTTTATTATTACCTGGTACGCATCTATCTCCTGGGCCTTGAGCTGTCTCATGAGCCGGCGCATCTCTCTTGGATTCATCATGGTTTATGGAAAAAAGATGCAGTATTAAAACTTAATCTTGGTAAATGTTTGAAACCATACCAAAAAGGATAATTAATTTTAAGTAATAGAAAAATATATACTGCTTTATGAAGCTTGGGGCACTGTTTCTTGCCGCCATGGTTGTTGTGGTAATGATGATACCCTTATCAAGCGGGGATGGTACTCCTCTAATCACCAAGAAACTGCTGGGTGTTACGCATGAAAACAGGCAGATTGCAATGATTGATGTTCATAAAAACTATGAGCGCATTCACCTTTTTTTGAGCGTTGTGTCTCTGGATCCAGGGAGCAATATTACAATACTTATTCCGGTTAAAACTGAGCCTTCAAACATTAGCATCGTCCGTACTGTTGATTGGAAATTTGCATGGTGGGAGAACATGACTCAGGTAAACCGTTACAGCGACGAGGTGAATGCAGGGTACTACAAGTTTGAAAACAATTATCTGTTTGGTTCGGGCTTGCTTACCATTGTGCCATTTTTCTTTTATGGCGGAGTTTACATTCCAATGTATTTAATGTCCACGGGAGCGGGAGGAAGTGCCTCATCAGAAGAAACAATACATTTTGAAGGTGGGGATACTATTACTGTTTACAATGTAACATCTGAAAAGGATATAAATAGAATATACGAAAAGTACAATGCCACGCTTCCGGAAAATATCAAAAACACTTTAAACAGGTACAGCTCTTATCATCTGATAGCCTTAAATGCAAGAACACTTGCACCGATATCTGAGGAAAAATATCAGGTTCTTCAGGAAAAATGTCCAAAGAGCATAGAAAAATTAAAAGAGTATGTGAACACGCATCCAGTTGTAAACATTACTCTCATATACAACGACATACTGAATATGCCTGAGTACTCGGAATTGTACGATTTTGTTAAAAACGAATCGCATGGTAATCATACCCTTATAAGATACTTTACTGAGGTAGTTCTTGCAATTTACGGATACGGAGATATGCGTGGAGTGGTTCTCAACATGACATTGCCTCTTTATAATGATAAGGCGTTTTATCCTTTAGGTACTTCTCCTGCCTGGAATTCTTCCGGAAAAATAAGGGTTTGGTTTAAGGTAAAAAGTGACCATGAGCTGCATCCTAACATTAGTCCGGATCTTGCCATATCTTACAGGGGATACCGCTATTACCGTTGGAAACTGGATAACCAGCTGCCAGATAAAGATATTGAGGTTAGCATGTCTAACTTAAGCTTTTCTTCTCTCATGGGAGATGTGCATGATCATGCAGGAATATGGTTATCCCATTACGGAGATTTCCTTGGGTTTGTGGCGGGGATACTTACTACGACACTTCTCTGGTTTTTTATTTATTACATGGCGGTTCTTATAATCTATGATAGAAAAAGTTATTTTGGAAGGAAAGACAAATTTAAACTTGTAGCCATGGCTACTATCTTAAATTTTTTCGCCACAGTGGCCACTGGGTTGTTCTATTTTTATTATATCACTGCGAGGAAGCACGAAAAATATGGAGGGAAATTGCAAGAAAAAAGACTGCGTATTTCAGCAATATACTTCTTTTCCGTTATGTCCGTTACTTTCATATTGGGGGTGTACCTGTTTTATTACGCATCATACGCGTGGATGTATCCCCCACCAGCACATGTTCCTCCTCTTTCTTATAAAATCTTTTTAACTGCATTAGGTTTTAGTCTTTTAACTTTACAGATTCCGCTGATTGTTATACTTGTTGCTACATTCATGCTGAAAAAGGAAAAAAAGGGAAATGATAAATTTTCAACACCGAACACTGGAAAAAAATAAATAAATAATGGTAATATACCGGATGGAGAGCGGGGGTTACCGAGCCAGGTCAAAGGTGCCAGATTCAGGGTCTGGTCCCGTAGGGGTTCGCCGGTTCGAATCCGGCCCCCCGCACTACACCATGCTTGGAGAGAAGTAATCGCACATCTATGATGCTCATTTGAATCCCTTATTTCTTCGTTTTTCAGTGTTTTTCAGAATTACAAGGGTTTATTTCATCCGGTAAGTCGTTATTTTATGCGCCATATGTTATATCTCTTGATTTTCAAACATATAAAAATAAAGTTAAATGAGCTTGATGTTCTCTGAGAGAATGCAGATTAACAGAAACAAAACAATATCATCTTGCATTTGATATGAGATAGAATAGGACATCAGAATTATTGTGGTGTGATTCATTAATAAAAAACACCAGTTCCCAGATGTCATACGATTTGTACATACAAAATTAAAGCAACGATAAATTTTTAAATTAAAGCGGGCATTATCAAGGTATGATTCAGCAAAGTGCAAACAGCATGGGTGCTGTGCTTTCCGACAGGGATATAAAAAAATCCATTGAACTTGGTTATATATCTATAGCCCCCTTCGAAGAGGAATTGCTAACTCCTAACGGCTATGACCTACGTATCGGAGAAATATCCATACCCGAGGAAAATGTGCATTTGAGAAATGGTAAAATAAAAATCAGTAGTGGCACACGTTTTCTTATAGGCACCCTGGAGGAAGTATATGTGGACACGCAACACGTGGCTCAGCTGTGGCTCAAAAGCAAATGGGCAAGAAGAGGAGTTATGGCGTCATTTGGTCTCGTAGATTCAGGATTTAAGGGGATTCTTACCATAGGTGCATATGCAACAGGAGAAGTTGAACTTTCCGTGAATGATAAATTTGTTCAGATATGCTTTATCAACCTATCAAGCCCTGTGGAAAAAACATACGAAAAAAGGTCTGGGAACTATCAAAATCAAAAAAATATAAAAATATAATTCATTAAATATCAAAGTGCGAGAGCTTCTTCACTGCTAAGTATTTCCTGGTATTTGTTTTCCACATCTATGTCAAGGGTGTTAAGGTATAACTCGTCAAATTTTCTCTCTATTGCTGCCCTGGTGACATTTGCAATCTTTTCAACTACTCCAAATATCTCCTTGTACATACTCATGTAACCGGCGCTTAATGGTAAATTCTGCTTACTCAGCATGGTATCGCTATCAAATACTATGTATGTTCCAAGATTTTCTTTTCTAACCGTGTTCAGGGCAACCTCAGCTCTCTTTCTTCTATCTTTTTCCACCGAGAAAGGCAGTATAAATATGGCCATCGTTGGTGTAGTGGTTTTATCCTTTAACACCCGCATAGTTTCAATAACTCCGCCGGTTCCCATGCCCCCGCCCAGAGAGGCAACAAGTATGACTGCATCTGAGTCCCTTGCTTCTTCGATAATCCACGATTTGGACTTGTTGGCGATGTATTCTCCAACTTTGACCTCTCCTGCAGTGTCCCTGTGCTCGCCCAGGACCTCTTTCCCAATCCACATCTTTTTATCGATGTTTAGTTCTTTTACCCTCTCGTCAACGTTGAGGGCAATTATTTTCACCCCGGAGATTTTTTGAGCGGAAATGTATTCTGCGACTTTCCCTGCACCACCACCGAACGCAAGCACCTTCACCCGGGGTACTATTCCAAACTCTTCTCTCATGGCCCTACGAATTTTTTCTTTTATTTCGTCTTTCATATACATAGGCATCCCAACCACGCTCCTGGCATATCTTTTATTTAAATCGTTAATCTTTATACCTTCTTGCAACCCGCTCCTTCCGCAACAGTTCGGGGTCAAGGCGTAAATCTTTGTGTATTGCATTTACATAACTCTTTAGTATATGTCCTAAAATCCCACTGGAGGATATTATTGTTAGGACATATTTAATCAGTTCGTCAATGCTATCAAAGTACCCGTACTCCACGTAATCTTCAAGGGTTCTTATGAGCATCCCGTCCATTTCCACGCAGAATCCCTTTTTTGATCTCCTGAACTCACCGCGCTCGACCATCTTCATGAACTCCATTACACCGTGCCTTATCAGCTGTGAACGGTTATGATATTCTGGGTGTCTTGCCACGAAATCATCTATCTCGTCAAGCTCCACCTCGCTAATCCTCAGTGTTATTTTTGTATCCCCCATGGCATACACCCATTTACATGATGTGTATGGTTCAAGCAGTATATAATACTTTCGTAAAGTTACATTTTTTTGCCATACATTGTACTTTTCGTACATACAAAAAATACTGTTGAACTGCCGTTCGTAAGACGTATGACAGTGTTCGGGTTGCATGGGGGATTTACCATTTGTAACACCTCAGAGTTACAAAATTAACCCAGTATATCGCTTAGCAATAGTTTATCCATTAGCTTTGCCTTTACCTTGATTTTCTTTGTGATGTATGCAGTCATTGCGTCTTCTTCTTTCGAAAGTATTTTTGTAAATGTCTCAGTGGTGGTAATTATGGTAATGTCTCCCGGTTCAAAGGTTCCGTCTTCTATTTCAGAAAGACGTCCCCCTTTTAGATGTGTTCTGTAAGAGCCGTCGTCTTCAAACACTATGTTAATCTTCCTATCCAAATTCTCCAATTTTTCCTTCTTCTTATTTTCAGCCATATTGAATTTTTCCACAAGTTTTTGCAGTTCTTCCCTAATATCTCCCATACAATCACCTCACCGCATTACTCAATACTCTATTCCTTCCCGTGCAATCACACCCTGTCTGAAATAGTGCTTCACCTCACACATTTCAGTAACCAAATCTGCCCGGTTAATGATCTCATCATGAGCGTACCTGCCTGTGAGCACAAGCTCGGTTCGATCGGGTATATCTTCAATTAATTCAAGCACATCCTGGAGATTTACAAGTTTGAAATCAACGGCAACGTTTATTTCATCTAAAATTACTACGTCGTACTCTCCACTTTTTATTTTTTCCCTTGCCATGTCCATCGCGGACTGTGCATTTTTATAGTCTTCCTTAGACGGGTGATTCCTATTTACGAATTTATTGCTTCCAAAAGCATGGAGTTCTATGCCCAATTTCCTTGCAGATACTTGCTCCCCGTAACCCTTATCCGGTTTCATAAACTGAATTATGCAAACTCTCTTGTCTCTTCCTGCTGCTCTAAATGCAAGCCCAAATGCGGCGGTAGTCTTGCCTTTCCCGTTGCCAGTATAAACGTGAACAAAACCCATACATGTGCGGTATATTTTCATATGATAAATATTTGTTTGAATACCTGATGAGATAATAATATTTTTATATGTCGCAAAAATACAGTTTTATGGACTTGAAGGGCAAATCATTAATAATTCTAAACCTGGCCATCATCCTCTCTCTGCTTGGATTGTACATGTATATTGACAGTGTGTCGCCAATACCGGTTCCAATAAACGAGTGCAGCAATTACGTTGGAGAATATGTAACTGTGAAGGGGGTGGTTATAAAAAGCAGTTTTAGGGATAGCTATTCATTTGTTACAGTTACTGATGAAAAGTTCAAAAATAGCATACATGTTTTTGTGGAGTTCAACAGCAAGTTGGCTCCGGGCGAGATAGTGAAAATATCCGGTATAGTTGTTAAGCATGGCTCTTCAATAGAGATTCAGACTGAAAAGAAGAGCGATGTTAAGGTAATAAGTGATTCCTATTTTACATCTCTTCCGGTCATAATGGAAAATCCCGCCAAGTACGTTGGGTTGAATGTGGATATTAGCGGAAGAGTGACCTATTTAAAGGTAAATTATTTAAATATAACAGATAAAACAGGTAACGTGATAGGTTATGTGAGGTACGGTTATGAAGGAGCCAGAGAGGCTTATTTCTGCGGAGAGTTTAAGAATAATAGGTTTTTGATAAAGTTTGCCACAACTACCGTTCCAGATGGGTTTAAACTGGCGAATATATCGGAACTTGAAAACCACAGCGGAAAAGTATGTGTACATGGGAGAATTGCGGATTATGGCCTGTCTTTTTACCTGTCACAGGACAACTACTCGCTCAGGGTCTATGCAGATTCTCCGGTCATAATCTCTGGAATGAAAGAAATAATCGGAGAATTCCAGTATGATGATGCGAGGGGTGAATATTTGATATACGCAAAAACAGTTAAATAACTCATTAATATCCTCAATCTATGAACAATCGCGCTATAGTAAGTATTGCCATTTTGCTCGCGTTTTCTGCGGGATTCATGTCTGCGGAAATGATGGGGGTGCACAATTATCCTCTCCATGAAGGCAATGTTATTGTCTCCAATAATACCAAGATAATGGCCATAAATGACAGAAATTATTATCCGGTAGTGCTTAGCAAAATAAATGATGCTAAAAAGAGCATACATATGGTCATGTATGAGATAAGATGGTACGGCAATCCAGATGATGATTCACACGATGTCTCCAAGCTTGGTAGAGCTCTGGTTAGTGCACATAACCGCGGAGTGGATGTTAAAGTCATAATGGATGACGGCTACGGTTTTGGTTTTTCAAATCCAGATATTGTAAGCGCTGCAAAGAACTGGTCAGCATATTTTAAATCAAAAGGAATCTCTGTTGAGTTTGATTGGAGTAACCAAACAACCCATGATAAGCTCATAATAATTGATGATGACATAGTCATAGTTGGTTCTACTAACTGGAGCCAGAGCGCACTAAAGTACAATCACGAAGCAAACGCACTCATTGAAAGCAGGGAAGTGGCTAATGAATATGAAAACTATTTTGAGCACCTGTGGAATATGTATTCTTGATTTTTATCAAATTATCTCACAATATTTTTTGGAGTTTCATTTCTGAAATACCTCATTACATTTTCTGTGGCATTTCTCATGGTATCATCTATCCAGTTTTCGTATATCCCTCCGCAATGGGGACTCATTACCACGTTAGGCAATTTTTCAAATGGAAATTTCTGTGTGAATCCTCGTCCGTAATGCCACCAGGCGTCCAGTGCGGCGGTGAATTTACTGTTTTCCTTCAAGAATTCAAAAAAGTCTTTCTCAACTATCAGCTTACCACGTGCAACATTAACCAGTATTCCATCCTTTTTCATGTTTTTCAGTATATTTTTGTTTATTATACCCTCTGTTTCTCTGGTAAGAGGCAAAGCAAGTATGAGCACGTCAAGTTCAGGAGCAATATTCCCGAGTTCATCTACTTTATGAACCTGCTCAATTTTTATGTCTCCGTTGTATTTTCCCTTTCTGTTAAAAGCATATATTTTTACGTTAAATGGAGATAGCATTCTCGCTATACTCTGCCCGATGTGCCCGAACCCAAGAATACCCACTTTCTTTTCTCTAAGAAGCTTGCTCTCTATCATCTGTGGAAACTTTCCGTTTTTCATAAGCTCGTGCCTGTAACATGATTTTTTCAAGGATATCATTAAAAGCGTAAAAGCCAGCTCTGCCACGGCCCATGCGTTTGAGCCCGCATTTGAACACAATATAACATCATCCGGAATTTCCTCAATGGGTATGTGGTCCACCCCTGCGGAGAGCGCCTGAATCATCTTCAACGATTTAAGCTTGGGGAGGTACTTTTTCACATTTTTCCAGTGCAAAGTAATTAACACATTCGCATCTTTCAGAAAATTTTCATCTGATTCGTTTATACACCTGACTTCAGCCCCTTTTAGGTATTTCCTTGCAAGTTTCAGCGCCTCATTTTCACAGTATGCAAGCACAACTTTCATAGGCGGATATTTTACGATGGGTAAATAACGCTTTTCCTTCTATCATGGAATAAAGACCTTCTGAAAGCATCCGTTGTAATGTGCTATTAATCTGTTGATTTCATAATTCTTAACCCAGTACTTTCCAGCTCTAAAGCTCGTTTCGATTCTGAATATTTCTACTACTCTTGCATCTTTCTCTGAAAGGAGGTATCCTTCTCCAAGCCCGTATGGCACAAAGAACGTTATCGGCAAGTAAATCGCTGAGAGGGGCAGGTTGCAGTTATCCACTATGCGATGTATGCAATTCTCATTTAACTTCACAGTATTACCGTCATCTTTTAATGCAGGTTCATTCATTAATATCGATACAGGAGCTCTACTGCGGATGATTCCTTTATTCACAGTGCTAATCTCATTTTTTATCAGGTTTTCAATGTCCATTTGATAGAATATCGTATAACTCATATTTAAATTATGCAGCTATCCCTCCCGTAACTGTGAAAATTCATAAATTGATTATCAATTATATTTAAAATGCAAAAGTAAAAATGGTGGGGAATTTACCAGCCCCTATCCTGGAGATGCTCTTTTAATTCAGATACCTCCTGGCCGTACATTCCTTTCAAGCCCTTGGAAACCTCAGCAACAACACCAGGGTCGTCGTAGTTGTGAACTGCTTCCACTATGGCGCGAGCCATCTCCTCTGGATTCGGGGATTTGAAGATACCCGAGCCCACAAAAACGCCATCTGCTCCAAGTTGCATCATGAGCGCTGCGTCTGCTGGAGTTGCAATTCCTCCTGCTGCGAAGTTTACCACGGGTAAGCGCTGCAATTTCTTAATCTCAACGAGCTCTTTATAAAGCCCTTCAACTATATCGTTTATTGTGTAATCTCCAAAAACAGGCTCGTGAGGGTCTATCTCTTGGGGTACACCGTTAAACTCTTTCACTTTTAGAAGAAGTTTCTCGTAAGACTCCGCGTATTTTCTGGCTATCTTGTATATGGTTGCGTCATCTTTGTACTTGAGCTCCTCTATCCCTCGATTTACCAGGCGTATGTGACGCACCGCTTCCACAACATTTCCCGTGCCCGCTTCGCCCTTAGTTCTGATCATCGCAGAGCCTTCCCATACTCTCCTAACGGCTTCTCCTAAATTTCTTGCACCGCAAACGAATGGCACGGTGAAGTTTCTCTTGTCAATGTGGAAAAACGGGTCTGCGGGGGTCAGCACCTCGCTTTCGTCAATCATATCCACACCCATCGATTCTAACGCTCTTGCTTCCGCAATGTGGCCGATTCTCACCTTTGCCATGACGGGTATGGTAACTGCATCCATTATCTCCTGAATCTTCTTCGGGTCAGACATGCGGGCCACTCCGCCAGCAGCACGGATATCTGCAGGTACCCTCTCAAGAGCCATGACTGCAACTGCACCTGCCTCCTCTGCAATTCCTGCCTGTTCTGCATTTGTAACGTCCATGATTACTCCACCTTTCTGCATCTTTGCAAACCCTCTTTTTATCAGGTCACTACCATATCTCAGATTTTCCAGCTCCAAATTGAACGGCATTTTGTATCACCTCTTGCATCCCATGGCAACTCAGCATATCTAACTTTCGCAATACAGATAATCCTCCAACAGCAAATTGTAAATAAAAGATGCTCATAGATTACTATGGACCTGATGAGCACAAACGCCAAAGGAAAGCACATAAGAAGGCAGCATTTATTGTTGTATGGAATCTGTGTGGAAAACGAGCATCCCGATGAACTTAAAAATTATGATGGTTACACTAAATTATCATTTTGCCCGGAGAAAGAGCATATTAATATGGCTTTTTACAAGCTTGCTGCAATGATGTCCGTTGCAGAGTCCCTTACGGTGATAACCGTTGACGGCTCACCACACTGTGTGCAGCTCCATTATATTGCTGAAGAGCTTAAAAAGTATTCAAAAAATGATTTTGAAGTGAGGCATTTTGTCATCTTCGGGGGAAAAGTAGAGGAAATAAGCAGTGAGGCCGTGAAGGTATCAAGGTATCTTCACAAGATAAGCAAACTTATGAAGAAAACCTGCGAAGATAAAAAATAATTACAAGTGCAATTACTGTAAAAGATAGGGATACAATGACTATTTGTGGATATGTGGGGAAATAGGAATCTCTTATAATTACGGGGAGAAACTCTTCTCCTTTCAAAGAGCCGATTTTATACGTGTAATCTTTAGAAAAGTACCGGTAGCTCACATGAATTACAACGGTGCTGTTATCCCAAATCTCTTTGGGGTACTTGAGCTTCAAATCAAATCCAGTGCTGTTTTGAATAACTACGTACGTGTCATTTCCTATTCTGAATGATATTTTAGCACCATCTGCGATATTGCCATTGAGATATATTTTTCCAAGAATATCTATCTCTCTCAAATACGGTACAATTTTTTTTACTCTCCACACCACCTCGCCTGAGCTGTTATAACCATATATGAAAACCGTGTAAGTTCCGTAATTAACAGGTAAATCATAATTTCCCATTGGCTTGAGAATTCCGCTGTAGGTTTTCGTGGCGTTTAGCACGTACACATCCACGTAGGATACATTTGCCTCATATGATATATTTAACCATCCATTCTTTGCTGTAATGTTTGCCGAGCCGTTTCTTTTAATGGGCGTTTTTTCTAAAAAGCTGTTTAGGAATTTTACCCACAATGTATTTTTGGCGAATTCGGTGCTATAATATCCTCCAGAAACAAAAAACTGGGGAAAATAAATCCCTATTCCGTGGGCATGCCTGGCATGATACCCGTTTGCTGGGTTAGGGCAGTCCCATACTTTGTAGTATGTCACGTTGTTTATTTCCTGCATCATTCCAGTTGCAAGTTTGGATAAACGGTAATCCCCCACATCGTTCAGCTTCTGCATTAAATTGTAAAAATCAGCAACCGAATGAAGCTCGTAACGCTCAACATCACTGGTGGCATTTAATATCTCTGGACCAAGATATGTGGCAACAGGCATTGCAAAATTCAAAAGAGCATTGAATTTATTGATAAAAGAGTTAATTCTCGTAAGATTCACAGAAGCCATGATAACCGACAGACCGTTCTGAGAGTAGAACTTCTTGGCCCAGTCATACATGGCATTCACAACGGCCCGAGAGGCATTCTCAGGATTCTTATCGTATATACCGCTTAGAACCCGGTAATACGGCCAGCCACTTGCAGGCTCGTCTTTTTCTGATGCAACCGCGTAATTGGCCACATCTCGAAGGGCATAGAATATCTCAATACCCCCCATTCTACAAGCATCGAACCCGACTACATCCAGTTTTTTACCTCTCAAGCTGTCAAAATAACCCAGCGCATCGTGTAACTCGCTTAAAGTTAGCCAGTCCCCATGGTCCATGCACACGCCCTCATAGTAATCTCCGTGGTCCCACAAATCCAAGAAATAGTGCTGGGCAGGATAGTGATGGTATGTCCAGTTCAAGAAATTTTTAAGGGTAACTTCACTGCCCATGTCCACTTCTCCAAGGGATTCCTCAAGCACTTTCTTGCCTTTCTCAATGTAGTATATAGCGGAATCTCCAGATTTTGTTGAGTCATACAACACGACAACATTCAAATTTGCGTTGGAACCGTAGCTCATCATCTCAGCAAGATCATCGGGTGCGTAATAAGAAAGTGAATTATCTGCATCCATGTACACCATGAAAGTCCATTCGGGTAGACTTGTGTTTTGGGTATTTTCCGAATTGCCCATGGCTGAATATGATAAAATAGGAGAGCAAATTAGTGTGAATAATAATAAGTATGCGATTATCTTCATAAGGAAAATCATGGCTTGCTACATATTTATAATTTTCTTTTTTCTTTTGCCGCTGAAAAGTTTTCCATCTTGATTTCTCTTATTTACATGGGGCATATGGAAATCGCAAATCCAACATGTCTTTATTCAGGTTAAAAAATCAATTCAACAGTAACCGTACCGGATGCAATTATATTAAATACCTTGAAATGTACAAGTATGTGTTCTGCAAAGGGGCTAACATTTATTTAATAAAACAAATTCACCGATAAGGTGTGAGAAATGGACGAAGCAAGAAGAAAATATGAGTTCAAGCGTATGTTAGAGGAGCTCGAAAAGTATCAGGGTAGAGGAACCGAGCTCATATCCGTTTATATTCCTCCAAAGAGACCAATATCCGATGTTATAGCATATCTCAGAGACGAGTACGGCACATCATCGAACATAAAGAGCAAGACCACGCGTAAAAACGTTATGAGTGCAATAGAGAGTATAATGTCAAGGTTAAAATATTTCAAAATGCCCCCACCCAACGGGCTTGTGGTGTTTGTTGGACATGTTCAGAAAAGGGGTGACCAGACTGAAATGGTATCCCATCTTATGGAGCCGCCAGAGCCCGTTCAATCTTTCATATATCGCTGCGATTCAAAGTTTTATCTGGAGCCATTAAAATCCATGCTTGGCGATAAGGATGTTTACGGGCTTTTGGTCATAGACCGGAAGGAAGCCACGATTGGGTTGCTGCGTGGCACTCGGGTGATTCCAGTGAAGCACCTTGAAAGTATGGTTCCGAGCAAACATCATCAGGGCGGTCAATCTTCTCGCAGGTTTGAAAGGCTAATAGAGCAGGCAGTCCATGAATTTTTCAAGAGGGTGGGCGATAAAGCAAATGAGGTTTTTCTTAACGAGAAACTAAGCGGGATAATCGTTGGAGGTCCTGGTAGCACCAAGGAAATGTTCGTTAACGGGGATTACCTGCACCACGAACTAAAAAAGAAGATTGTGGACCTGTTTGACACAGGATACACTGATGAGTACGGATTACACGAACTGGCAAATAAAGCGGCAAAAACTATAGAACAGCTTGAGCTTTACAAGGAGCGAAAATTGCTCAATCAATTTTTCAGGGAAATAAGAAAGCCGGATGGAGGCCTGGCCATATATGGCGAGAAGGAGGTGCGCCAGGCTTTGGAGAGCGGTGCGGTGGACACGCTCCTGATTTCAGACGGGCTTAGGAAATACAGAGTCACATGGAGATGCCCTCAATGTGGAAAGGAAATTGTTGAAACTGTAAAGGGGCAAATTCCAGAAAAGGTTTGTCCTGATTGTGGTGTGCCAATGGAGATTGTTGATAAGAAAGATTTAATAGAAGAGTACTACGAAATAGCGGAACAAAATGGAACGAAGGTGGAGCTTATCTCCGATGAGAGCGAAGAGGGAAAAATATTCGCCACCGCGTTCGGTGGCATAGCTGCTATTTTAAGGTACCGGTAATTCTGCTATTTCTTTATTTTCTAAGGGTCATCACAACTACATCACGCACAGAGCGCATACTCTCAAACGGCAGTATCAGGCGTCCCTGTGCGTCCCTCTGAAACTCTCTTGCTTCCAAATCCTCTGCAGGAATAACCAGCACATGCTTTATGTCGCCAGTATCCGTATCTACCACAAAGTTATCTATGGTCCCGAGAATAACCCCATCATCGGTCATGGCTGTCTTGCCTCTTAATTCCGTAACGAATTTTTTCATCTTCCCTCACCTCACGAGTAGTAGTTTAAATCATCCTTCTTCTTTCGAAGACCTTTGCTCAATTCTAACCCAATACTTTCGTAGTATTTTATAGTTTCCTCATCAAGTGATGGTTTAACGATATTTAAAGCTTCTTCAAAGTGTTTCATGTTCACGTAATCCTTGCCATCCCGAATTGCAGCCATACCCGCTTCCCTGCACAGATTCTCCAAATCTGCACCAGTGTACCCAACCGTTCTCTCCGCCAGGGTTACTATATCCACGCCCTGCAGGGGCATCTTTCTGGTGTGCACTTCCAATATTTTCTTTCTGGATTCTGTATCCGGGGGTGGTATGAACAACAGACGGTCAAAGCGCCCAGGTCTGAGAAGTGCAGGGTCCACTATGTCCGGACGGTTGGTGGCTGCTATTACAACAACACCTTCCAACGTGGTTATTCCGTCCATGGAAGTTAAGAGCTGATTCACTATTCTTTCCGTGACTCCAGATGCTGAAAAATGCCCGCGTTTTGGTGCAATAGCATCAATCTCGTCAAGGAATACTATGCATGGTGCAGACTGTCTTGCTTTTTTGAATATCATCCTTATTGCCTTTTCACTTTCACCAACCCACTTGCTCATTATCTCGGGTCCCTTTACGCTTATGAAATTTGCCTCGCTTTCTGTGGCTACCGCTTTTGCCAACAGCGTTTTTCCGGTGCCAGGTGGACCGTATAGGAGCACACCCCTTGGTGGCCTTATTCCCATCTTCTCAAATCTTTCGGGCTCTTTGAGTGGCATTTCCACTGCCTCTCTAAGAACCCTCTTTGCCTCATCTAATCCACCTATATCTTTCCAGTTAACAGAGGGTACTTCTATCATCACCTCTCTTAAAACGGTGGGTTCTATATTCCTGAGCGCGTTCATGAAATCATCGCGGGTAACCTTCATATTTTTCAGGATTTCCGTAGGTACCGGTTTGTCCAAATCAATGCTTGGCAGGTACCTGCGAAGAGCGTTCATTGCCGCTTCTCTTGCAAGTGCCGCCAGGTCTGCACCCACAAATCCATGGGTGATATCGGAGAGTTCATCTAAAAGACTGTTTCTGTCGTCATCATCTCCTTCAATGGGCATGCCCCGCGTGTGTATCTGCAGTATTTCGCGTCTTCCCTTTTTATCCGGAATCCCTATCTCTATCTCCCTGTCAAATCTTCCCGGTCTTCTCAATGCCGGGTCCAGAGCATCAATTCTGTTAGTGGCACCTATTACGATAACATGTCCCCTGTGGTGCAATCCATCCATAAGGGTCAGCAGTTGAGCTACAACCCTTCTCTCAACCTCTCCACTGGTATCCTCCCTCTTTGGAGCGATTGAATCAATTTCATCAATAAATATTATACTCGGCGCGTTTTTCTGAGCTTGCTGGAATATTTCCCTGAGTCTCTGCTCACTCTGTCCGTAAAACTTGCTCATTATTTCCGGGCCGTTAATCACGTAAAACGATGCGTTGCTCTCGTTTGCAACCGCTCTTGCTATGAGTGTTTTTCCCGTACCCGGTGGTCCGTGAAGTATCACTCCTTTCGGAGGTGTGATCCCAAGACGTTCAAATAGCTCCGGATGCTTCAAAGGAAGCTCTATCATCTCTCTTACCTTTTGAAGTTCTTCCTCTAAACCACCTATATCCTCGTAAGTTACATGCTCAGTGCCAGTGTCTTCAAATTCGCCCGGTGGCTCTTCTCTGACCTCAATCTCGGTATTTGCCCCTATTTGAAGTACTTTTTTTGCCGGCACAGTCTTAACAACTTTGAAAAGCATTCCCGCTCTGCCAGTAAGGGTAAGGTTCGGAACGACTATTTCATCACCTTCTATAAGAGGCCTCTTCAACATACTTCTCTTTACAAAATCATCTATACCTTCTCCAAACCTCAACCTCTGATTCTTTCCTATAAGGGGAGCCAAAACAATTTTTATGGCCTCTTCTGGATTTGCTTTCTTTACCTTTACTTTATCTCCAACGGTAACCTTTGCATTTCTTCTTATATATCCATCTATTCTTATTATGCTCTTACCTTCGTCTTCCTGCTTAGCGCGAAACACACGAGCAACAGTGGTTCTTGCACCTGCAATTTTGATTACATCTCCTACCTCTACCCCCAGGCGAACTCTCGTATTTGTATCAATTCTGGCACGTCCCAGTCCCACATCCATCGGTGGTGCTTCTGCAACTCTCAACGTAACCTCTTCCATAAGTGCGGAGATTTGTATCCATATTATAAAACTTCTCTTTGATTTGCCCACTTAAATTTTAAATATGTCTTCGTTATTCACAACTGTGCATAACGGAGGAATTATCATGAGTAAAAATTTGCTCATAACTGTAATACTGGCAACGTTGCTGGTAGCTTCGGTAATTGGTGGTTACATTTACATGAACAATCAATATGGCGGTAAGAGCATTACCGTTCTTGCTGCAGGAAGCCTTGCAGTGCCATTCAGCAAAATAGCCAATTTGTACGAGGAAAAATACGGAGTCAAGGTAAACATAGAAACTGCAGGGAGCATAGAAACTGTGAAGAAGGTCAGCGAGCTGGGGAGAAAAGCGGACATAGTGGCGGTGGCAGATTACAAGGCGATATCCACGTACTTGCTCCCCAAGTTTGCCAATTGGTACATTAAATTTGCTAAAAATGAACTTGTGATCACTTATACAAATTCAAGCAGGTACGCATCCATTATAAATCAATCAAACTGGATGGCAATTCTTTCCAAAAAAGATGTTCGCATTGGCTTTTCCTCTCCTAATGATGACCCATGCGGATACCGCGCCGTGATGATGTTTTATCTTGCAAGCATAAAGTACAACAGCAGCATATTCAGGAACGTTGTTGAAAACAACACGGCAATAATGCTGAATAATGGTACAATAACAGTACCGGACGATTCAAAGTTAGTTGGCGAGCAAGGCAGGGTATTCATAAAACAGAAATCGGTTGCTTTGCTTGGAGACTTAGAAAGCGGGGATATAGACTATGCTATAGAGTATCTATCCGTTGCAAAACAGCACGGATTGAGATACATACGCTTGCCAGATTATATTAATCTCTCCAATTCCTCCCTGGATAGCTTTTACCAGACGGCGAAGGTAAGGCTTGCAGATGGCAGGATAATGGCTGGTGGTGCAATCAATTACGGAATTACCGTGCCTACAAACGCGCCGAATAAAGAATACGCCTACAGATTCGTAAATCTCGTGATTGGAGAAGAAGGCAGGAGAATACTGGAGCAGTGCGGCCAACCTCCGATTTACGAAACATACGGCAATTTGCCGGAGGAGATTAAAGCATGAAGTTCCTTCTGGCATACTCTGTAACGGTACTGGTGGCCATACCTTTCGGTGCGATTCCAGGGATTCTGGCAGGCATACTGGTCTCCATGTTTGCGTACTGCGAGACTAAAAATTTACTGGTACTCACGTCCATCGCACTGTCTTTTTTAGGAGTTATTTACTTGCCACTCGCTGCACTGTCTCTGATTCCCATATACTTATACTCCGGAGATGAAAAATTTGTACAGTTTACCACGCTAATATCTGCTATAGCCGTTAGTTTTATACTCTTCCCCGTTATTTATTTATTCATCCGTGCGCCACCCTGGGGATTTCCTGAGGGGATGATTACCACATTATTTACAAGCATAATAGCCGCCACTGCCGCCACTTTAATCGGATTGTTTCTTGCCATACCCCTTGGTTACCTGCTTGCAAGAAAAGATTTTCCTGGAAAAGAGGCTATGAGTGGAATAATTGATATACCAATTGTGATTCCTCACACTGTTGCAGGAATAATTCTTCTCTTGGTATTTGGGACATCTGGAATCATAGGGGCACCTTTGGAATCAATAGGTTTGAAATTTTACTACGCCATGCCGGGAATAATAATTGCAATGCTATTCGTTAGTATTCCATTTCTCATTAATCAGGTTAGAGAAGGCATAGAAAAGGTTGATGAAAGGTATGAGTTAGTGGCCATGAATCTTGGTGCTTCCCGTGCAAGGGCGTTTTTCACAGTTTTGCTGCCATTAATAAAGAGAAGCGTTCTTTCAGGTTCAATAAACGCGTGGGCGCGTGCCATGAGCGAGTTCGGGGCTGTGATTATGATTGCTTTCTATCCCATGATTGCGCCGACTTACATATATTTTCTATTCACCAACTACGGACTAAACGCCACGCTGCCAGCCACGTCTTTTCTTTTGATGGTCACGCTTTTAATTTTTGTAATCCTTCGCTCTGCATTTGGGAGGGTGAAATATGCTGGAGATTGAGGAGCTTCTTATTGAACTGGGGACTATTAAGGTAGATATCCCCTATCTTAAAATTGAGAGAGGCGATTATGCAATAATAATGGGCCCTACTGGTGCCGGAAAGACCGTTCTTTTAGAGACAATAGCGGGATTTTACAAGCCGTCTCGAGGAAAAATAATTCTAAATGGCATGGATATAACGCGAGAGCAACCTAACAAAAGAAAAATTTCTCTCGTGTATCAGGATTACATGCTATTTCCCCACATGACCTCTTGGGAAAATGTAATTTATCCATTGAAAATAAGAGGGGAAAAAGATTACAATTATGCCAGAGAGCTGGTGTCATTGCTTGAAATAGAGAATATAATGGATAGGTATCCTAAAACTCTCAGTGGCGGAGAAATGCAGAGGGTTGCACTTGCAAGGGCTCTCTCTGTAAAACCAGAGGTAATTTTTTTAGATGAGCCATTCAGCGCATTAGATGAACAAACTAAGTCTAAGGTTAGAAAGATAGTTAAATATACTTTGAACGAAATAAACGCCACGGTTGTGCATATAACCCACGACCTTGAAACTGCAAGGATTATGGGAACAAAATTGGCGATAATGCATCAAGGGAAACTCGTGCAGTACGGAGATATAAATGAGGTTATTTCCAATCCGAACACGGAGTTTATTGCCAAGTTTATGGATTCTAATATACTCCGTGGTGAAGTTGTGGGACATGATAATACATTAACGGTAATAAAATCTGGAGACATTAAAATATACATGGCAGATAAAGCAAGTGGTAAAGTCAGCGTGTCCATTAGTCCGGAGAACATAATTCTTTCAAGAAATAAAATTGAAAGCTCTATGCGAAACGAACTAAGTGGAAAAATTGTGAAAATCGAGAACAGTGGAAGAGTTGAGAGAATATACGTAAAGGTTGGTAATACTGTTCTGGTATCACTGCTTACACCAAACGCCGTTAATGCTTTATCGCTGGAAACTGGAATCGATGTTTATGTTTATTTCAAAGCATCCAATGTGAGGGTTCTGTAATGAGGGTAATAAATCGTATAATTTGAGTTAATTCTAAACTTTGCCCTTTCTAAGTATGCTTATCAGCTGAGCTTCGTATTTTTCGTTTAATTTTATTGATTTTATCCTGCGAACTACTTCTTCCACATCGTATGATATCCGCTTTAAATGGAACTCCCCGTCGTATATCCCGTAAGATGCCCTGTTGTCCCCGTCTCTTGGCTGTCCTGCTGAACCTGGGTTAAAGTAATGGAATCCTTCAAAATCCCCGTTCCTTGGAAAATGTGTGTGCCCGTAAACTATTGCATCTGCCTCAATATCCCTCCCTATGTCATTTTTCATGCAGGACGGGTCAAAATCAAACATGTAGCCATACAATGGATTTGCGGGACATGCGTGCACAAAGTAAAATTTCTTATCATTAAACTCTCTTTCTTGATAGAGGGGGAGTGTGCGCATCCACACAAGGTCTTCTTTGCTCATCTTTTTTCTGGTAATCTTTTCACGCGTGTACACGCTCAAATCGTGGGTTTTTTCTCCGCAGTGACAATCAACATTGAATGCATTAGCATAGTCATGATTTCCAGTTACCCATACCTCTGGTTTTAATTCTTTCAAAATGTCCAGAACTTCATCAGGGTCAGGTCCATAATCTGTAATATCTCCTAAGAACCATACTTCATCGAACTTCTCCTCATTTATTATTGTATTCAAAGCTACTGAATTTCCGTGAGCATCGCTTAATACCAACACTCGCATACTCTTCACCTCTGATTTATATTTCTCCGTACTTGTTGAGTTCCCAATCGGTAATTGCAAGGCGATATTCTTCAATCTCCCTCTTTTTCATGTCAATGAATGTATCGTATATCTCAGAACCAAGAGCTTTCTTGGCAAAAGAATCGCTTTCCATAAGTTCTATGGCCTCTTCTAAGGTGCTTGGAAGAGATGGTACCTTTGCGAGCTCGTCTGGAGATAATGAATACAAATCGTAATCTATTGGTTCAGGTGGTTCTATTTTCTTCCTGAGCCCATCCAGACCTGCCAGCATCAGCATGGAAAATGCCAGGTACGGATTGGCTGCAGAATCAGTGTTACGTATCTCTATATCCTTCATTCTTGCAGGCACCCGTATAAGCGCGCTTCTGTTACGATATCCCCATGTTAGGTATCTCGGCGCTTCAAGACCTCCGCAAAGTCTCTTATATGAGGTAATAGTGGGATTGGTTATGGCCGCAATGTATTTTATGTGTTCAAGCACTCCCCCTATGAAGTACCTCGCTTCCTGAGAAATCTCTCCATCCCCTTTAAAAACATTTTCATTACCTTTTTTAAGAAACAAATGCACATGCATACCATTTCCGGCGAGTTCCCTTGAAATTTTTGGGATATACGTGACTTTCAAACCCATATCTTTAGCTATCCACCTTGATACTAATTTTGTGTATGTTGTATAATCCGCCGTTTTTTCCACCCCATCTATCCATAGTAATTCAATCTCAATTTGTCCCGTGGCATTTTCGTGGTGGTGGTAACGAATAGGTATGCCCATTTCCATAAGATACTCGCTCACATTTTTCCTGTACTCAAAGGTGTCATCCTCGTAGGGAGGGTCAAAATAATGAGTATTTCCTGCACCTTTTTCATTAAGAACAAAGAATTCCATCTCTGGTCTCATAACCACCTTGTATCCAAAATCTTCAAAGGCTTTATCCACTTTATTGCTGAGATTTTTAGGATCCTTTTCAAACCTTTCATTGCCGTAATAAGTGCTCATCAAAACAAAATATTCATCATCTCTCCAGGGAATCCTTACGAAAGTATCCATGTCTGGCTTGGCTACCAAATCCGACCTGTTCACGCTGGCAAATCCCGGAATAGAAGAGCCATCAATCCCTATTCCATTTTTAAAAAATGATTCGTAGTTGTGCGGTATCGCAATGGTGTGTATTTTTCCCTCAATATCCGTCAAGTTTGCATATACCCATTCGCTCATAACCGTGGACATGGGATAGAAGTATATCAACCCTCGCAGGAAAATTACCCATTTATACGGTAGAATTCTCTTGAAATTACTTCCCTGTAAAAAGTGCGGGTGCCGGGGTTCGAACCCGGGTTAGAGGCTTGGGAAGCCCCTGTCCTACCACTAGACTACACCCGCCCGGAGGGTTATATGCATGGTAAATATTAATTTATCGGATACTGCGTTTGCATTTAGAAGCAATTAAATACACAAATCCCTTTACCCCGTCGTGAAAAAATTATACGGAATACAGGTACTATCTTACTCCGCAATAATGCTTTCCATAACTTTCGTTCCGACCATAGCAAAGAGTTTAGGGGCTAACTGGATGGAGATTTCAGTTGTTGTAGGTTCCTACAATCTGGCATATTTTCTCTCTTCGTTCATATTCGGGCGTCTTGCAGATGTGCACGGGCGCAGAAGGTTCATAGTTGGCGGCTTGCTACTTGCCACCTTGGCTTTTTTCTTGCAGTACTTTTACACGTCGTACCTTTCACTCCTTGTATTTAGAATTCTTGCCGGGTTCACCGTGGGCATATTCCCCGCTGCGGTGATATCCACCGCCCATGATTTTGGAATGAAAATGGGCAAGCTCTCTTCATGGGGCGCACTTGGATGGGCCATAGGCTCGTATTCAGCAGGAATAATTGCCATGATTACAAACTTAAGATTGACATTTTTAATATCCTCTCTATTCTTTTTGATAGCGTTTATTATTTCCTTGCCCGTTAAAGATAGCGGAGTTAGAGTTAAGAACATCCCTGTTTTTCCGGTGAATGTTCTGAGAAAAAATTATCCCCTGTATCTATCGTACTTTTTGAGGCATGCGTCAGCTACAATGATATGGACATTTTGGGTTCTGTACATTGAGAGAATAGGTGGCAATTATTTCTGGCAAGCGGCTACCATGGGCATAAATTCAACAACTCAGTTCTTCGTTATGTACTTTTACACTGACCTTGGAAAATCAAAAAATCTGGTTCTCTACGGTTTAGTTTTCTCATCAATAACGTTCTTAAGTTATGCCTTTATAAACAACGTTTGGCTCATAATTCCTGTTCAGGTGCTCCTTGCAGTGTCCTGGTCGTTTCTCTATGTAGGCTCCTTAAAATTCCTAACCGAAAGGAACCCGGAGAAAGCCACAGCTACCGGCCTTTTGAATTCTACAATAAGCATAAGCTCGGCGGTGGGCCCATTTTTGGGCGGTGCGGTGATGCTTCTCTTCAACTCTTACTCGGCACTTATGATAACTGCTTTCTTGATATCTTCTCTGGGAATATTGCTTTTCTGGATAAAATGTAAATAGTTGTATGAGGATATATGTTTTCTATTCTCATTTTCCGATATATATATACCAGAACTGCCTTTATCCCCTTATTGCTAAGTATATTAGGAGGTGAGATAAATGGGTAAGATGTTTTGCCCGAATTGCGGCAAGGAGGTAGACGACACGTGGAAGACCTGCCCCTATTGTGGATTTGATTTATCATCGATAAAAAAAGAAAATTCGCCTGCAGAAAATGAGGAGGTACGTGTACAGAAATCAAATCCGCAACCAACTGTTCCACCTGCACAACCCAAAAAAAAGCAATAAAGGAATTATAGCCGCTATTATTATAGTTTCCGTAATTGCAGTAATCCTTTTAGCAATAGTTATTTGGCATGCCGGATTAATTCCTGGCGCAGGCGCAAACTCCGGAGAAAACAACAATACGGGCAGTATCCAATTGTATTACCATTCTATTTTACATAACAACATCTATGTTTACTTAGATGGAAAATTTATGGGAGAATACCCTTCGGATACATACATCACATTAAGTAGCATTTCTCCCGGAACTCATACAATAAGAGTCACTACCACAGGTGGGACATACTTAGACGAAAAAACAGTAACAGTATACGCTGGGGAAACTACAAACGTTGAATTAAGTTATCATGGATGATTAACAATGCTTTTACAAAATCCCCAACTTTATTATTTTTGCAATGTTTATTTTGTGCAATTATAAAATAAATAAAAATATGATTTATTTTTTCACCTTGTACACCACATCGATTACTGTTCCGTCGCGCCAGAGAATCGCAGCGACAATATCGTCTGTGGTCTTTGGTTCTTGGGGCTTTCCGCATATCCTCTCCGCCTTCTTCTGAAGGTCTTGAATATCGTATATGGGTACTTTTGACCCCCGCAGAGCTTCAATAATATCATCTCTTTTTGGATTTACCGCGATTCCGTGCTCGGTTACAACCACGTCTATAACTTCTCCGGGTGTCGTTACGGTGGTAACGCGCTCTCTTATGACCGGCACACGGTATCTGTAAAGAGGCACAGTCACTATTGTAAGCGCCGAACCTGCTGCCACTTCCTGATGTCCGCCTATGCCGTGAAGTAGCATGCCATCGCTGTGTGTATTCACATTAACATTGAAATCAATATCTACCTCTGTTGCACCCAAAACCCCCACATCTAACATATTCACTATTCCGCCAGATGAATATGGATTGCCGTACATTGCAAGTGGTGTTTCTATGTGATTTTTATCCTCTTTCAGTGATTTTACTGCGTCCAAGTCGAATGCCTGGCCATCAAATACCACATCAACGAGACCTTCGTGGAGCATGTCCACAACGTACTTTGTAACTCCTCCATTGATGAAGGATGCCCTAATCCCTCTCTTCTTCATCAAATCTCCCAAAAACTTCGTGACGGCAAGGGATATCCCTCCGGCACCGGCCTGAAACGAAAAGCCGTCACGCAGCGCAACTTTGTCTATCACTTCCAAAGCGTATCTCGCGATTTTCAATCTGGAGGGGGAGGTGGTTATACGCAGGGTGCCAGACATTATGCCATTAGGGTCTCCAATTTTATCCACGGGGACTACGTAATCAATGTTGTGCTGGAATATGCTTATGGGATGTGCGGGATACGGAACCAGATGGTCAGTTATCGCTACGGTGTGGTCCGCGTGGTAAGCATCAACCATTCCATATGCAAGGGGTCCACATGCGGAAGGACCGTCCACCCCGTTTAAATTTCCGTAGGGATCAGCGGTTGGTGCGGCTATAAATGCAACATCTATATGGACTTCACCACTCTCCACAGCGCGAACCCTTCCACTGTGAGAGCGAAGCACAGCGGTCTCTCGCATCTCTCCGTAGCTTGTTGCCTCTCCGAGAGCTCCGTTCATGCTTCCTTCAATTCTCCTTATTGTCCCGTCGGTAAGCATCGAAACGAGGGGTTGGTGCACCGGAAACAATGCGGTGGGAAATACGCGAATATTCTTTATTCCCATTTTCCGTATGGTTTCCATCACCATATTCACAACGTAATCTCCGTTTCGGAGGTGGTGGTGAAAACTCACGGTCATACCATCCTCTAATCCGACCTTCTTAATCACTTCCTCAAGTGAACTCACAACTTTGCTTCTGGATTCTGGAACCATGCGAAGCAGTGAGCCTGCACGTCTCCCCTCTGGCGGTGTTTTCATATCTCCTGCAAACGGTTTAAATTTCTGCCCGTTAATCTCGCTCGGGACCTCTCGACCAACTGCATTGATTGGCATTTAGTCCACCTCCGCAAACGCTAATATCTTCCTTGCTCTTTCCAAAACAGGCTTGTCTATCATTCTCCCGTTCAACGCTATCACCCCTTTTCCCTCCTTCATGGCTTTTTCTGCAGCTTCCACGATCTTCTTTGCATCTTCTATATCTTTATCCTCTGGTTTAAATGCTCTGTGTACTATTTCCACCTGGTTTGGATGCAGCACACCCACACCGTCAAATCCCATGTACCTTGCCCGCCTTGCGTATTCAAATAGCCCTTTCTCGTCTCTAATATTGCTGTAAACAGTATCAAGAGCCATCTTACCCTGAGATTTTGCAGCGATGACTATTTCGGCGCGCACGTGGTCAAGAATCAACGCTTTTTTCTTGGGTATTCCCAATTCTGCGGTCAAATCTTCACCGCCCCAGGCCATTGCCACTACCCGTGGATGCTTTGCTATTTCTCGTGCATTGGTCAGTCCTTTTAGAGTTTCTATAATTGGCACTATTTTTATTTTTTCCACACCGTGTTTTTCCTCTATATCCTCCATAATTTTACTTATTTTTTCAACATCTTCGTAGCTTTCTACCTTTGGCACGTTTACTACATCCACGTAAGGTACAACTTCATTCAGATCAGCAACCCAAAACGGAGTATCCGGAGAATTGATACGCACCCATTTTTCACTGTTGCCAAAATCAACATTCTGCAAAGCGTATTTTACCAAAATCCGAGCGTCAAACTTCTGGGTTATTGGTACAGAATCTTCCAAATCCAGAATAAGGCAATCTGCCCCATAAAGTCCCACATTTTCAACCAAATGGGGATTGTTTCCGGGCACATAAAGACGCGTTCTCCTGAGTTTCATTCCTCCTCACCCCTGAACTTGCGAATAGCTGCTTCTAATCGAGCACGTATAACCCAGTCCAGCGCACCCATATCTTCAACCAAAATATTGGCATTTATTCCTTGTGTCATCTCTTCAACTGTTTTTCTAACAGCATCACCGTACAGCCTTTCAAGCTTGCTTTTAACAACAATCTCCCTTTTATCTGCATCTGTAATCACTACCCGTGCATCTCCCTTCTCAAGAGTTCCTGCCTCAACCATAGCTGTGAATTTAAAACAAATATAATAAGGTTTTCAGATGATCAGAACAGGAATATGTTTCCACACATTTTACATTTCTGAAGTCTCTGAGCGCATTTTGGATGGTAAGTTGCTCCACATTCAGAACATACAAGCATCTCCGTTCCCTTGAATATTTTTCCCCTGCATAGTGCGCACCGTTCTTCTCCTGTGGCATAGGTTATGGTATATCCTTTTATATTTGCCTCAAATAAAAAGCTCTTGCTGGATATATCTCCGTTAAAATTCTCAAAAAACACATCCACTTTTATGTTCTCCTTCGGATTCACAATTTTAGCTTTCACATTCACTTCTCTAACTTCTCCTTTTCCCACAGAGTCCATTTTTTCCTTGTATTCCACCGCGCCGTACATTTCAATAGAGACATTTTTTGCAGGGTAATTTCCGGTATTTTGAATTATTACTTTTATATTAGCTGTGAGGTCATCATTGATATCTATCTCACCAATATCCACTTCAATATCCGGATTTAAGCCCCCGAACAGATGTTCCAGAAAAGATATTATCACTTCGCCTTCTTCAAGTTTCTTGGGGTACCACTCTTCAAAACTCATATTGTAACTTCTGAACAGGGAGTAATATTCTTCGAGCCTTTTACGAATTTCAAGGAGTTTTGCCTTTTGCTCACCAATCTCTCTCTTGAACCTGCTCATAAAAAGCTTATACCTGGATATAGCGTCTACGGGATTTATAGACGCATCTACTATTATTCTTTCAGCTTCCATCTCATAACGCTTCATGTAATCAGGGTACCTCTTTTTCATATTCTCTATACTTTTGCTTATAACCATTGACAGATGATTATAAAGCCGGTCAACCATTCTAAATATGGTGTCAAAATTTGTCGCTAAATTTATCTCCGTCCTTGATACAGGTATCGAATAACCGTTTTCCTCCAGAAATTCTATGACCTTCACCGCGTTTCTCTGCATGCTTTCAACCATCTGCTCTTTATTTCCTTCAAACTGTTCCATAAACTGGTCTCGCTCTTTCCTGTAATCGCAGAATTTCATTCTCTTAATTGATGATTCCAGGTTTGGAAGAGGTATTCCGGAGATGGCCGAGTATTTTTTTAATCGTTCGTATTCACTTTCAACCTTTTCAGTAATTACTCTTTTTATCTCTTTATATAGGGATGTGAATGCTTGGAGATCGTTAATTCCATTTTTAAAATTTTTAAGTTTGCTCTGGAAATAAACAGGTAATAGATAATCCACACATTCAAACTCCTTTCGTATGTTTTCAGCCTTACTTATAGCGTTTCTGTTTATTTTGTCCATCTTGCTCTTTGCAATTTTTATTTTCTCCAGTGCTCGCTCTATGTCCCCCGATTCGTACATTTCTACGGCCATTTTCATGAAATAGCTTGCGTCGTCCACCTCCGCATATTCTTTAGCCACCTGAATATCCCTTTCCAATTCTTCTTTCAAATTTTTGTATTCCTCAACCTTCTTTTCAATAAACTCCACCTGCGATTCTATTTTGACCCTTAATGGTGTGGTTTTAAGGAGAAAATCCAGGTTGTATGTGGACTGGGATTTCAACACAGACTCTATTTCATCTTTCAGGGGCGCCAAGTACTTGCTGTACCTCTCATATTTTTGGCGTATTGTTTCCATATTATATGCACACTCTTTCTCTATGTTTTTGTTTACAGCATTCTCTATTATCTCCATTTTTTTGTATATGGCATCAAGTATCTTCGTATCCAGCTTTGCAAGATAAAAAACGTCAATGTCCATAACTGGTCTTAGATAATCTCTTTCTTTGGTGATTATGTTATTTAATGTCACGTATACGCTGTTTCCGGTCATTATTGCAGAATCCCTGATTCCTTTAAGCCACAGGTATATCTTATCCAGACCATTTTCATCAATCATGAGGTCTATGCTATCAATTATCACATCTCCTTTTTCGAGATACGTGTTGATTTTATCCGAAATTTCAAAGTTTAATCTCTGTGGATGCAGATATTTATCGCCACCAAAATCGGCAATCATCACCACGTCCCCTTCAAAATCCTCCACAAGCTCTTTTGCTAAAAGAAGTGCACCTTTATTTTTTCTCTCTCTTATGCCTACCAGCCCCCATGTACAAAGACCAAAAAGAGTGTGCAGTGTAACAGTTGAATCGAACAGACCCCTCAGCCTTGCAATCTCGCGCTCGTTCATCATTTTAAAGTTTCCCGTAACAATTATCTTACCCTTTGCCTTGCTTTTCAAGTATTGGAGAAACTTGTAGACTGCTCCAAAGCTGTTGCTCAAAATCAGGTAATTTAAATCCTCCAAAATTACAATCTTTTTATCTTTTACCACTATTTCTGGTAATGTGCTTTTCTGAAGGGCAGGACTTATTGCGTTTTCCACATTTTGATGAGTTAACCAGTAATCCCCAGAACCCTTGGTGGATATGAATAAATGCTCTATTCCCATTCTTCTAAGATGGGTGCTAACAAGACACGCTGAATTTCCTGTTTCGTCGTTAATCATAATCATTTTTTTATCGGAGAGCTTTATTCTATTAACCCCAAGTAATTCTGCCATTTTCCAGGTTATTTCATCGACATCTACCCCTGCTTTTTTCATAAGATTAATTTTTTTCATGGAGCTATCTATCTTTTCAAGGATTTTTTCCACAATTTCGTTATGCGTCTCTATTTCTCGTATCTCCTTGAGTGTGAGATATGCATTTTTGAACTCTCCTTTAAGGACAAAATCCTCAATCTTGTCGCTATCCCTGCCATATCCCTCCTCTCTAAGCTCATTGATAACATTCATAAAAATGTCCTGAAGTGTGTCTCTTAGCCTCCGTTCAACCTTTTCCACTGGCAAGTCCCTTGGTCTTCTCCCAGCTCTAAGCTCTGCATACAAATTTCCGGATATTTTTTCAAAAACATCTCCGGCACCAAGATATGTATATATCTTTTTGTAGGAGTTTAACCTGCGAATTATTTTCTTAACTTCTGCTTGCTCTCTGCTGTCCAATATGGAGAGCATGGGTATTGAATATGCGAGGGAATACAAAATATCGTCTCTTCCACCCTTCATTGTGATTAGCTACATGCCGCATAATTTATAAATTTTCCCTGCATCCTCTCAAACCGCAACAGTCTTTATTCGAAGAGATAGGGTATCATTATCTTATTGGCGGGGGAAATTCACTCTTTAAACAGGAACACCGTCCCGCATATCTTGCATTTCCCAGCTCTCTTGGCGCATTGCAGGTGGTAGGTTGCCCCGCACTTGGAACATGTGACCATCTCTGTATCCTTGAATATCTTACCCCTGCACAAAGCGCATTTTTCAGAACCGCTTGCCATGCTTACACTGTATCCTTTAAGATTCACGTTGAATTCAAATGATTTTGTAGTTATATTTCCCCCGGGACCAACGTAGACTATGTCTATGCTAATGGGGCTATCAGGATCCCTTATTTCTGCGCTTACATTAATGTTCTCCACTCTCATGCCGGGTAAAAGCGGAATCTTTTTATTTGTGCTCGCTGCGCCATGGATTTCAAGAGTGACATTTTTTGCCTCGTACTTATCGCTATTTTTTATCAACAGTTTCATATTTATGGTTCTGGTCTCGTCAACGTTCCACTCGGCCAATTCTACCACAATATTTGGCGTGAGTGAATCCATAATCACACGCACCGAATTTAAAATTTCCCGGGCCTGTTCTATTCTCTTTGGATACCTTTTTTGATAATTAATTCCAAGTTTATCCAGAGTTCTGTAATAGTTTTCCAGTTCTCTGGTCATATCTCTTAGCTCCTGCTCTTCCCTCTCTGCAAGCTCATCCATCTTTTTTAGAAAGTCACCAAGGGAGTCCACGAACTCCATGGGATTCTGCCGAAACGATAGAAGATAATGTGCTACCTCTTCATTTATGCACCTTGGGCATCTGTCTCTCAAGTTGTTAATGTGGTTCTCCACGTACCTTACGAGATGATGAGATAACCTGTTCCAGATGTCAATCAAGCTGTCTATGTCATCCACCTGGTCAATATTTTCACCTATGTTTTGAATATCATAGCCTCTTTTTTCAAGCAAATTTATCGTGGCTGTTATTTTCTCTTTCAGTCGGTTTACCAACTCCCCCTTTACCTTCTCAAATTCAAATAAGAACTCATCCCTCTTCTTTCTGTAGTTGCAGTAATTTTCCGCATTCATGGCATCGCCCAGCTTAAAGATGGGTATATTTGCAAGTTTTGCATAATTTTCCAGCTTTTTGTACTCGTTTTCTATCTTTCTAATTATAAGGTTCCTTATGGCCATGTAGAGAAGGGTGAAATCTTTTAGTTTCTCGCGCTCTCCCTCAAATTCCATAATTTTTTCCTTGTGATATGGAGGCAAGAGGTAATCTATACAGCGGATATTTTCCCGGATATTCCAAGCTTTTGATACTGCCTGCCTGTAGTATCTTGGCAATGAATCTTCGCAATCCTTTATCAATTCAATTCCCGCTTTGTAGTCCCCTGCATCTATCAATGATTGTGCCTTTTTAATATTATTTTCCAGCTCTTTGGTGTCAACGTATATCTTTAAAACCTGAATTTGCATATTTAGCTTTTCTTTAATATCATTAAACTCTGCAATTATATTTTCTATTTCTTCAACTCTTTTATCAATTTCCTTCCTGATAGGTGCAATTTTTAATACACAATCCACATTGTATTCTTTCAAGTCATTTATTCTGTTTATATCTTCTCTCAAATCTGCCAGGTACTTCTGGTATTTTTGGTACCGATGCTTGATCATCTCAAGGGAGTACACGCATTCTTTTTCTACCCTCTTTTCCAGCACGCGCCTTATGTCCCTCATTTTTTTCTGCAAGAAAGATAGTTTCTTTTTATCCATATTTACTACATGGAAAGTGTCCATGTCCATTATCGGCCTTATATACATGCGCTCATTTGCAACCAGGTCCCTCGTTACTATGTATATCCTTTTTCCCCGCTTCAAAGCAATATCTCTTATGAATTTCAACCAAACATATATCTTGTCAAGACCGTTCTCGTCAATGAGCATGTCCAGAGCATCAATTATAACGTCTCCGTAATCTATATTTTCTGCAATTTTGTCCACGATTTCAAAATCTATTCTCTGCGGGTGCAGGGTATTCTCCCCGCCAAAGTCGGTTATTATGTACGTTTTTCCCTCGAAGTCTTCAATTCTCTCTTTTGAAAGTAAAAGGGCACCTTTATCCGGCCTGTTTTCAACAGCAACCATGTTCAAAGAGCATATGTTTATAGGAAAATCCATCTTCACTACTTTATCTGCAATGCTCTTCAATCTCGCCTTCTCCCGCTCACTCAGAGTTTTCAGATTTACCGTAAATATTATCCTGTCCTCAACGTTGTTTTTTATGTAATAAAGAAAACGGTAAACCTCGCTGAACTTGTTTGTATTGATTAGGTAGTTGATATCTTCAAGAAGAACTATTCCCTTGCTGGAGATAATACTCTCTCCCAGCTTGGAAGCCTGAAGCGTCGGGCTAAGCCTGTTTTCCTCCTCAATATTAGTTATCCAGTAATTGCCTATTCCTGATGTGGAAAAGAACGTGTACTCAGCTCCGATTCTCTTTAAATATATGGATATGAAGCACGCAGCATTTCCAGAGGAATCATCTACAAGTATCACACGGTCCTCGGGAATTTTCATGGAGTTGATACCCAAAATCTCTCCAAGTGACCATTTTATGTCTTCAACGCCTACTCCTGCCCTGTGCAGTGCCTCTATTATATTGTACGCCTCTATATATGATTTGAGAAATTGCTTTGTATCCACTTCCTCTGTTTCTACCTTTTTTATCTCGCTGATACCCTGCAACGCGTGATACGCATTTTCAAAATCTCCCTTTTTCAAGTACTCCTCTACCTTGTCTGCTTCCCTGCCAAACCCAGAATCTCTGAGCTCTTTAATCCTTTCAAATATCCTCCTGCGCACCTCTGCACCCAATATGCTATCCGCTTTTTGATATTCTATATCTCTTACCCATTTTTTTGCACTTAGCTTCTTAAATACACGTATGCCTACTTTATTAAAAATATCTGTTGCCTTTAAAAATTTTAAAATTTCAAAGTATATTTTTATTCTTTCCCATCTTTTTTCTATTATATCTACTATCAACTTGTAGAGCACTTGAAAATCTCTCTCTTCCAAGTATTTCTCCATAAATTCTGCCTGCTCCCTGTTTTGAGAATCCTTGAGCTCCATTATAATCTCCGTGAGCTCCTTCTCAATTTCCCACTCAAGCATATCTATTACTCTTTTGTAATCTCGCTCTTTAATTCTAATTCCCTCTACAAGAGAGTTGTACATTTCTAAAGCGATATCCGTGAATCTATCTTCTGCATCTAATACCGATAAAAATTCACGGTAAAAATTCATCTTCTCTATGTATGGCTCGTAAACCTTATTTTTAGGGTTAATCGCAGGTAGTGCCAGTATATATGTTGGGAATAGCCCCATCCTTGTTTTCTTCATCGGATAGGGATTTCAGGAGAATAGATAAATTTTTCTAAGGTATATCCTCAAATAGGGAGAGAACAGCGGGGTAATCTTTCAATCGCGGTGTGTTCATGACATAAACTTTTTTTCCTGCTCTTAGCGATACGTCCATTATATCCTTTAGGAATTGCATAACCTTCTTGGGTTCCGTAGAAGACAGCACAAAATCAAAGCTTTCAAAGAACACGTCCTTATCACCTATTTTTATTATCTGGTCCATACCCTCAAACACCAGGCGGTCAGGAGTGAAAGACTTTGTTAGTTCTATCACGTAGTTATTTTCTCCGTAAAGTCTCTTAATTTGCTCTTTGGTCTTTGCCGTTATTACTATCATGTTATCTTTACCCAGCATGCTCTCTTTACTTACCCGGAGAACCCGCGGGTCCGGTATTTTCAAAGGTACTTTAACGAAATTATCTGCCACACCCTCCATCACTTCCGTGTCCACGTTCAGAGCGATAATTATGGTCAGACCCTCACCCAACCTGTTTACCTCGTGTATGAAATCCAGGACGTAATCGCGGCCGTACTGCTCTATTAGAAACTCTACTCCGTGTATTAAAATTACGCGGCCGCCCTTGTTCACAAAATTAATCATCGTATACATTACCTCAAATGCAAGTTTGTCTGGAGACACTCCTTCCTTGGAATCTCCCGGGAAATAGGTTAGCCAGATTATCGGACTTTTCTCTATTTTGTACCTCTCCCGGATAACGTTTGGTGGCTTGATTGTGATTATTATTCCCGGCATCTTTGCAGACAATCTCCTGAATGCAAGAAACGCTGCCTGCTCGTTCATTACCGCATTAATTAATCCGTCCTCTACTTCTACCTTTATGTCCTGCACATATTTCTCTTTCTCAACTTTATAGGAGAACATCCTGTACTTTACGATGGATATGGTAAGAAATATCCCCGTGAACGGAAATCCACCTATTGCCGAGAAGAAATTTAGCCCTTTTACAAAAGTTGGTAAAAACTGTCCCAGGGCCGCCCAGATAATCAGTATCCACACTCCAACTGCAAAGTAAGTTGCCTGTATTCTCTGAACCCGTGTTGGTGCTTTTAGCATGGTGTAGTGTATGACACCCACGGCGATTATCAACATTATGGATGCCCATACAAGATAGGTTGGCCAGAGGAAACTTCTAATTCCTCCTATTGGGCTGCATGCCACTATGGCAGAGGTGGCAACCTCTGTAATGGCTAAAAAGTAAGAAACCATATAAACTGCAGGAACTGCATATACGAGGTCTATCTTACGTGGAAAAACAGCAACTAAATGAAAAAGGCCTACCATACCCATAAGTATCCCGAATACGATAACTCTAAATCCGTAACAATCTACATAGGGGTTGTTGGGATACATGTAGCCGAACACGTATGGTATGGCTGCAAGTATGACACCCAGGGATATCTCTCCGAAAATCATAGAGAGCTTGTTTTTAAACCCCATTCTGTAAGCAACATATACGTACAGAGCAATAAAGATTGCAATCGTAATCCAGGCGGATGCATACTCTACTATACCCACCATACCTACCCACTAATGAGAAACATGTAATT
>JALVVV010000017.1 GCA_027023265.1 DHVE2 group archaeon | reverse complement strand
TCAGTTTTTCCTCGTAAATTGAGAAGTCATCTGCACCCGCTAAAAACCTTACATCTCCGCAATAATCTGATGAGTTTTCCAGTTCTGCCCATACTCTAACGTTTTGCGCACCGCGGTTTGTGAATTTAATGATGACCTCTGCGCTTTTTCCCTCTATTTTTACGATTTGGTAAGAGCCATTATTCATGCGAAGAGAGAATCCGGTTATGTTCGCAGTGAAGTTGAAGTATACCTTTGCCGGAAAATTCATGGGTAGGTTTGCACGAGACACGTTAAGTCCTGCTCTTTTATTGACGGCATATATTTCGTATGTAATTGCAGAGGCGTTATCCGGGTTTAATGTTATCTTTATTACCGAACTGTTACCCTGAAATGGAAGTACTTTGACAGAGAATTTTTTGTAGAGAGGTTCAGTGGAATTGTGGGAAACATGGGTTATGTTTGCAGTACCGGGTCCAGATGTGGATATATTTATGTTTCCTGTTTCTCCGAAAGCCGCAAGCTCTAATTCCACGGAGTATCCCGGAGGATACCCATACACGTCTTTACCATTTATGTGCACGTAGCCCCTTTTTATCTCGTTAAGGTACACCGATGGCAGGTAGTGCATGCTGTTCCAGTAATCGCTGTGTCCTGGAGAGGAATCAGAGCCATCGGAAGTTCCATCACCATCTGTGTCTGGATTGTGCGGGTCAGTACCGTTTGCCCATTCCTGAAAATCTGTAAGACCGTCATCATCAGTATCTGCCTTTTTTGCATCGGTGCCGTACTCCCACTCGTAATAATCGTTCAGGTCATCTCCGTCCATGTCAGGGTTATTCGGGTCGTAGTCCAGCTGGAGCTCTCTGTAATCGCTCAATCCGTCGTTGTCCGTGTCGTCGTTGCTGGCGTTTGTTCCGTACCTTATCTCCATGCTATCATTCAATCCGTCCTCATCGGAATCTCCGTCAAGGGGATTGGTGTGGTATGTGAATATCTCATCGTAATCGCTCAATCCATCACCGTCAGTATCGTAATTGGACGCGTTTGTTTTAAATTGGAATTCCTGTGAATCGTTGAGCCCGTCTCCATCTTCATCTGCCATGACTGGTGATGAGCCCAGCCCAATCTCAGTATCATCGGAGAGCCCATCTCCGTCCGTGTCTGGATTAAGAGGATTGGTATGATATATAGCTACCTCCATGTAATCGCCGAGCCAGTCTCCATCTGTGTCCCATGCTGTTATGTTGGTACCGTACATCCATTCGTAGTAATCAGTGAGTCCATCTTTATCCATATCATCTGTTTTAAGAGCATCATCAATGAATCGATCCCAGTTTCCAGGAAGGGCTTTCATCAGTGCGTGCACCTCGTCGTAATCGTTCAATCCGTCACCATCAGTATCCTGCAGAGCGGGATTCAGACCCTCTATTTCCGTGGAGTCCTCTGAAACGTATATCTCTCTGTGCTTCCATTCAAATCCATCTGAAAGACCGTCTCCGTCGGTGTCAGGGTTAAGCGGGTCAGAATCCATGTAATCCGCAGGAGGAGGATTGTTTTCTCCCCAAGGTGTGATTCCCATATATTCGTTGTATTCCATTTCAAGCTGGTATAGTTTTAGCATGACTTCCTTGCCGTCAGGCACACCATCACCATCTGTATCCGTATTCAAGGGGTCTGTGTTGAAGAATGTAATTTCCGCATAATCGTATATTCCGTCTCCGTCGGTATCCGGATTCATGGGGTCCAGTCCAAAGGATATTTCTATATCGTCCCTGATTCCGTCTTCGTCGTAATCTCCTTTAAACCGTTTCCACATGTCCTCGGTGTGTTTATCTGCCCTCTTATCCAGTCCAAGTGCAACTTTGTCCGAGTCGCTCAATCCGTCGTACCATGAATCGTATTTGTAAGGGGATAGAATGTAGTACTCATCTCCCCACATATTAACGGTGGTGGTATTGGCCTCATATGAGTCAGGCACACCATCTCCATCAATGTCTCCTATGTTTCTTTCGGCTGGCTGTGAAACCGCAGAGAGGGGTACAATTAAAACAACTACCGCTACAAAAATTACCGCCCACATGTATCCTCTTCTCTTCATCATTCATTAATCAAAATTAAAAAATATAAGTTTTTCGGCTATTTTCTTTTTATTTCACTAATTGAAATATGATTTATATATTCTTTTTGCATTATCTATTATCTTGCACCATGTATCTACACCGTATTCCTGTCTTATAAACTGCGCTCTTTTCGGCACGGATTCTATGGGTAAAACAGCATTTGGTCTTGAGGGCTCGTCCATAAAGTCGGTTTCGAGAAGAAATCTTGTCCCTTGCTTAAGTGCTTCTCTAACATTTTTGCGAGATGCAATTACTGAGGGAAATATGCCTTTGTTTCTTTCGTCTATCACCGGTGGAGAGTAGTGCTTGATAACCATATCTCTTGAGATTCCCGCTTTGTCTGCTAAACTTGCCAGTTCTCCCCACGTTTTTTCGGTGGCGCTTTCTGTATGCAGGATAACCGGCACTTCAAGAGATTTTGCAATTTTCATACCTTCTACAATAACTTCGTTGCTTGCTTCCCATATATCTCTGCTAACAGGAAAATGTGGCCTTCCAATTTCACCTATTGCATTGGCTATGCCATCTTGTATGTACTTTTCAGCTAAATGTAATCCATCAATCATGAAATCCCTGGCGTCATCAACGCCGATTCCTTTTTCAACCATATGAACCATGTCCACAGGATACGGACCTATGGTTACTAAAACTTCCACACCCGCCTCTTTTTTAACTTTCTCGGCCATTTTGATGGTATCCTCGTAAATTTTTTTGTAGTAACCTTCTTTCATAGGGTATTTTGGATTAGGAACATTTGTAAGGTTCAGGTGGGTTCCCCCTGCTTTTTTGAATCTCCTTGCCGCTGCTACATTCTCACCATGCTCTTGAAGGTGCATATGGTTGTCCAGAATAATCATAAGCTGAAATGTGCGAGAGTTATTTAAGGATGCCTGTGTTTTCCACCAGTAATTACTTCGTACATAGGAACTATTTTAAAAATGGAGAGAGTGTAATTATTTTTTAAATGTTCTTCGTGCAGCCAAAACGATAATTGCTATCAGTATAACTGCAAAACCCAGTTCTGGTACCGTCACGGGATTTGACTGGGTACTTGTGTGTATCTCTTCGTCTTGCACTGTTGCTGTTGTTGGTTCCGCTTCCGCAGAGGTATCTTTTCCTGTTATGGCGGTATCGGTGATAACTGGATTATATCCTGAAACTGTTGCTGTGGTCTCTGTCATTTTTGCGGACGACTCCGAATCAAAATCTATGTATCCCGTTGAGTTTGTTTTTATTACCCATATGTCGTTGTATCCCGCCCCAAATGAGCCTGTTTCTCCAGCAACAACGATTCCGTTTGAGGCTATTGTATCAAGGGAAAAGCATATGTCTTTCTGTGGCCCTCCGTAAGTGCGCTGCCATTCTATCTTGCCCGTGTCGTTTATGGAGAGCATCCAGACATCATAGTTTCCTGCACCCCATGACGTTGTAAATCCCATCAGTATGTACCTATTATCCATTACGGTCATGTCATAACTTAGTTCAGCTCCAGAGCCACCATACGTTTTTTGCCATAGCAAGCTACCGTTCTTGTCTATTTTCAAAACCCAGAAATCAAAGTTGCCATTTGCGTTTGTGTGGCCAAATACAATGTATCCATCAGAAGTCTCTATTATTGCTTTGCCGTAATCGTATTCGCTGCTACCGTATGTTTTCTGCCAGGTTATGTTCCCTGAAGAATCCATCTTTAGTAACCATATATCATATCCCCCGGTACCAAATGATTGAGTGATACCCATCAGCAGGTAACCTCCATCGCTTGTTGTTATCAAATTTTCAAAGTAATCGTATGAAGCGCCCCCATATACTTTCTGCCATTCAATACTCCCTGTGCTGTTAATTTTTATTAACCACAAATCTCCATTCCCCGCGCCGTAAGATAGTGTGTCTCCACCTATGATGTATCCCCCATCTGCGGTAGGCAATATTTTGTACCCGTTTTCCCCCTTCTGCCCCCCATATCTTATTTCCCATTCAACACTGCCATTATGTGCGAGTTTTATTACCCAGATATCCGTGTACGCGCTTCCAAATGATGTGGTTGTTCCTGAGACAATATATCCTGTCTCTACTTCCTCTATGTAATGGGCGGATTCTTCCCCGTCACCTTCGTAGATTTTATCCCACGCAACTGTTCCGTCGCTGTTTAGCTTCATTATTACCATGTGCCCATTCTCGTTGCTCATATCGTCTGTTGAGTTCACGTATCCTGCTACAATGTAACCATCGTCGCTTGTATGTGATACTACATATGCGGAATCGTTGTTTTCAAATCCGTAACTTCTTGCCCACCATCCGTAGCTTTCTCTTGTAGTGCTCGATACGTGTTCTCCACCCGTTGGTACCTGTGGCCGGTTTGCAGTTAGCAAGGCAGCTGCGTTTACTATGATGAGTATTGTTATGATTCCCGCAATGAGCATTCTCTTGTTCATACATTATATAACTATGAATTCTTATTTAAATTTTTTCTTGAATTTTATCAAATTTATGATTGGAATATAATCATTGTTTGTTTTTGCATATGTATCGTTGATTGGTCTTTAGATGTAAAATCCACATCAAAATCTAAATGAACATAGTGTGACTTAAACGCTTATTTTCGGATACAATATGATTTTTGATTTAATCCTACTTTTTGAAAATTCCCGGAAAGCTTCTAATAAGTGCCCGAGCCGGGATTCGAACCCGGGTCAAAGGCTCCGCAGGCCTTCAGGATATCCATGCTACCCCACTCGGGCACGATGGGAATAATGGAAAACGGGTATTTAACCGAATCGGTAGGTATTGCAGCTCAACACCATACAAGACCTCTTTTGGGGTCCAGTGTGATTTCTTTTCCTTCCAGTTCCACGTTTCCTGTACCTGCAATTATCACCGTGCCTCTGCTTGCGAGTTTTTCCAGTACCCTGGGGTCGTAAATTTTTGACTTTACTATAACTCCTTTGTATTCCTCAATTTCTCTATCCATTTCATCTACTATGAGAATATCACAGTTTCCATGCGTGCAGGCTTTTCCTGATATTTTGTATTTTCCATATCCCTTTCCCCTGGCAAGCAACTCACCCACTATTTGAACCCACACAAAATTTGTCGTGCCCGGGATGCCTGATGGTTCTCCTCCAGCAATTACGAGCAGGTCCCCTTTTTTCACCTTGTTCAGCTCTTCTGCCATTTTTATCGCCGAATTTATGGCATCATCTGCAAATTCAAATTTGGGCACTTCAAATCCATCAACGCCCCAGTACATTGACATCTCTCTGAGCGTGTTTTTGGAGTATGTAGCTGCTAAAATGGGCATGGAAACACGGTGCCTGGAAATCAATCTTGCAGTTTTTCCTGAGCGCGTGAGCACCAGTATGGCATCTGCATTTACTTCCTTTGCTAAGAGAACAGCTGCATTGCTCACGCATTCTGATATCGTGCCTTGCAGCTCTTCAAGATGACGGTGGGTAACCAGCTCTTCTGATTTTTCTGCGACTCTTGCCAGTACTCTCACGGCATTTACCGGATATTTTCCGATGGCAGTTTCTCCGGATAACATCAGGGCATCGGCTCCATCTAAAATGGCGTTTGCAATGTCAGAAACTTCGGCACGGGTTGGATGGGGATTTCTAATCATGCTTTCCAGTATTTGCGTTGCTATTATGCTGGGTTTTCCGTGTACCATCGCTTTTTTCACGAGTTCTTTCTGAATAGCAGGGAGGTTTTCCACGGGTATTTCCGTTCCTAAATCTCCGCGGGCAACCATTATGCCATCGCTCACTTCCAGAATATCATCTATATTTCTAACACCTTCTTCGTTTTCAATCTTTGCTATTATTTTTGCATTAGTACCTATTCTTTCCATTTCTCTTCTGAGCGCCATGATGTCTCTTGCACTTCTAACAAAGGATGCCGCTATGAAATCCGCATCTTTTATTCTTTCCATGAATTTCACATCTCTTTTCTGTATGTACTCTATTGGAATGTGCACTCCTGGAATGTTCACGCCCATTTTAGGGGCGATTATGCCGCCACTGATAACTCTCCCGATGGCCATAGTTCCCTTTTTCTCCACTATTTTTATCTCAATATCTCCGTCGTGAAGCAAAACTATGCTTCCTTCTTTTATAACCTTGTAAGCTTCTTCTCGGTTTATTTCTATGTCCCCGCCTGGTCCCAGTGTTATCAAATCTCCGTCTTTTGCGAATCTTATTTTTGCTTCGCTAATTCGAATCTCCGGGCCCTTGATGTCAAGCATAATTCCTATTTCTCTCGTTTTTTCAGAGGCTTTTCTTGCTCTGTTTTTCAACTCTACATGCTCTTCCACGGAGCCATGTGCCGCGTTGAGCCTGAAAACATCAACCCCTTCATTTATGAGTTCTATGATCTTCTCCACATCGCTAACCGCTGGACCAAGAGTTGCTATTATTTTCGTTCTGCGCATAATCATGTAAATGCATGGGAGGATTTAAGAGTTGGGAAATGTGATCATAATATTGCTTCAAATTTTCCTGCTATATTCATTATTTTTCCACATTTTGCCGCGCGTTTTACTAATTTCTTAAACTTTACTATTTTCTCAAACATTTTAAAAGCGTTAATTATTTTTATACTCCTCCCATGTCATATTATGCGTGAAATATACATTTATGACACCCTGAGCGGAGAGAAGAGGAAATTTAAAAGCGTGCATGATGGGCGCGTTGGGATGTACGTCTGCGGCCCCACCACTTACGATTACGCCCACATCGGCCATGCTCGAGTCGCGATAATGTTCGACGTCTTCCGTAGATTTTTGGAGTACGTGGATTACGACGTTGTTTTAATTTCCAATATAACTGACATAGATGACAAGATAATAAACAAAGCTCGTGAAAGAGGAGAGGAGCCAATAGAAATGGCTCATTATTTTGCGAGAGAGTATTTGAAAGATATGGATAATCTCCGGGTTAGACGGGCGAATATAATTCCGAAAGCCACAAGGCACATTGATGAGATTATAGCCCTCGTGAAAAAATTGGAAGAAAGGGGTTATGCTTACGAAGTGGATGGAGACGTTTATTTTGCGGTGGAGAAATTCAAAGATTACGGAAAACTCTCCCACAGGAAGTTGGAGGACATGATTGCCGGCGCTCGCATCGACGTGAATGAAAAGAAGAAGAATCCAATGGATTTCGCTCTCTGGAAATCTGCAAAACCGGGAGAGCCCTCATGGGATAGTCCGTGGGGTCCCGGGCGCCCTGGCTGGCATATCGAGTGCAGCGCGATGAGCATGCGTTACATCGGAGAAACCCTCGACATTCATGGTGGTGGCTCCGATTTGATTTTCCCGCACCACGAGAACGAGATTGCGCAGAGCGAGGCGGCCACGGGAAAGCCCTTCGTCAATTACTGGATGCATGTGGGCCTCGTTAGATTCGAGCAGGAGAAGATGAGCAAATCAATCGGAAATGTTTTCCTAATTCGAGACCTGTTGAAAAAGTACAAGCCAGAGGTAATACGTCTGATGTTTCTGAACTCCCACTACCGCAAGCCCTTCGATTTCAGCGAGAAGAATTTGGAAGATTCGCAGGTTCTCATTGAGAAAATATGGAGCACATACGCGCATTTAAAATCCCGTGAAAAGAAAGATTGCGAGATTTGTGAAGTGTATGAGGAGAAAATCCTCAGCGCTCTGGCGGATGATTTCAATACCAGGGAAGCTGTGAAGTATTACATAGAGTTCATCTCAGTTGCCAGAGAGAAAGAGGGACGAGGTGCTGCTGAATTTCTGGAGAGAATAGACACTATATTTGATATTCTTCCGAGAGAAAAGGGAATGGGCATGGAGGGAGAACTTATTGAACTGCTATTGGAAATACGGAACAAGATGCGAAAGGAGAAAAATTACGAAATTGCGGATATGATAAGGGATTCCCTTGGGAAGATTGGTATAAAAATAGAGGACACTAAAGAAGGAACAAAATGGTTCCGGGTTTAGATGTCCAGATTCATAACTTCACGGGCGTGCTGTACTATGAACTCTCTCCGTGGCCCTACAGCTTCACCCATGAGAATCGAGAAGAGACGATCCGCTTCCGCAGCGTCTTCTATGGTGACTTTTATCAATCTCCTGTGCTCCGGGTCCATCGTTGTTTCCCACAGCTGCTGAGGATTCATCTCTCCTAAACCCTTGAATCTTTGAACTGACGCCCCATTCAGTTTACTTAGCATTTCATCCTTCTCCTCATCGCTGTACACGTAGTAAACATCTTTTCCCCTCTGGATTCTGTAAAGTGGAGCCTGAGCAATGTACACGTGTCCGTTCTCTATCAATTCCGGCATGTAGCGGTAGAAGAAAGTCAATAGAAGGGTGCGAATATGCGCGCCGTCCACATCGGCATCGGTCATTATTATTATTTTGTGGTATCGCAGCTTGGACAGGTCAAAATCTTCCTTCACTCCGGTTCCTATGGCGGAGATTAAAGCGCGAATCTCCTGATTCTTAAATACCTTGTCTATGCGTGCTTTTTCCACGTTGAGAATCTTGCCGCGAAGGGGTAAAATTGCCTGAAAATGCCTGTCACGTGCCTGTTTCGCAGAACCACCCGCGGAATCGCCTTCTACTATGAACAGCTCCGCATTCTCAGGATTTTCTTCGGAGCAGTCTGCCAGCTTTCCGGGTAGGTCGAGTGATTCTAAAAAGCTCTTGCGTCTTGCAATCTCCCTTGCTCTCCTCGCAGCGATTCTTGCCCTTGCAGCGGCCACCGCCTTGCTTGCAATTATTGTACCCACATCGGGGTGCTCTTCAAAGTACCTTTTAAGGTGCTTTGTTACTATGGAGAACACAACGCCTTTAACCTCGCTGTTCCCTAACTTTGCCTTGGTTTGCCCTTCAAACTGTGGATTGGGGTGGCGAACGTGGAGCACGGCGGTAAGTCCTTCACGAACATCCTCACCCTGCAACGTAATATCCTTGGCAATTTTTTTATCCCGGGCAAAATCGTTTATGACTTTTGTCAAGGCGCTTCTGAACCCGGACACATGGGTTCCTCCTTCAATCGTGTTTATCGTGTTCACGAATGCCAGAAGATTTTCGGAGGTACTGTCGTTGTACTGCATGGCAAACTCTACAATTATACCCTCACTCTCGTCGTAGCCATAAACGACGTCTTTGTGTAGCACGCTTGAGCCCTCGTTAAGATATTTTACGAACTCTACTATTCCCCCTTCGTAGTAGAACACATCTCTGCTTCCGTCTCTTTTATCCACAAGCTCAATTCTTATTCCTCTGTTTAAAAATGCCAGGTACCTCAGCTTTTTTCTCAGGGTATCCGCTTTTATCTTCGTAGTTTCAAAAATTTCGGCGTCTGGCTTGAACCTTATGTAGGTCCCGCGGGTGTATCTGAATTCTTCCTTGAACTCCCCGTTTTCGAAAACGCCTGTTTTTGCCTCACCTATCACTTTAACCTCTGTCTGAGGCTTGCCACGCACGTACCACTGAAAGTACACCTTTCCGTCTCTCCTGACGTATGCTCTTAGCCATTCAGAGAGGAAATTTACAACGTGAATACCGACACCGTGCAATCCGCCTGTTATCCTGTACGCTTTCTTATCAAATTTTGCACCTGCGTGGAGTACGGTAAGCACAATTTCCAGTGCGCTTTTTCCCTTCTCAGGGTGTATGTCCACGGGAATTCCCCGTCCATCATCTTCCACGCTCACGCTTCCGTCTTCGTGGAGCGTAACGGTTATGTTCTTGCAGTGTCCGGCGAGAGCTTCATCGATGGAATTATCAACCACTTCGTAAACTAAATGGTGCAAACCTCTTTCATCGGTACTACCTATGTACATGCCCGGTCTCTTCCTGACCGCCTCCGCATCTTGAAGAATTTGAATTGCATTAGCGTTATATTCTTCCATAATTTTTCACCGGTTTGTAATGCGATAATGTATTAAAATGCTTTGCTGAATTTGTTTTTTACGGGCTGTCAGCTGGACATAATTCTTTTCTCGTGTCTCTCAGGGTTGGCCTTATCGTTCTTGCCACCTGCAACTCTTCCATTTCAATTTCCACGGTTTGCACACTTTCTTCAAAATAAGGTGCCTTGTATATCAATTTCCCGCGGGGAGAGTAGAGCATGGAGCCACCCCAGAATTCCATGGTTCTCTGGAGCCCGGCCCAGTTAACGTAAGCGAAGAATGTGGTGTTTTCTATTGCCCTAGCGGGGATTATGGATTCGAACATTGCTCTTGAGGTTACGGGACTGGCAGAAATGTTTACTATTAAATCCGCACCTTTCAGGGCCTGTAACTTGGAAACTTCTGGAAAGAATGCATCGTAGCATATTTGCACTCCAATTTTTCCGAATTTCGTGTCTGTTACAAATACACTCTCACCCTGTTTGAAGTACAGTTTTTCTTCAAAAGGTCCAAAATTTGGCAGGTGAAGCTTGCGGGCGACCTCTATTTTTCCATCATGTATGACCGCCGCCGAGTTGTAAAGAAATCTATCTCTTTCAGGGAATCCAAAAATTATCACCTTGTCTTTTGATTTCCCTGCAATTTCCTCTATTATGCTTGAATTTGAAGATATCGCGCGGGAGGGCATATCATCTCGCACCATATAACCTGTGAGGTAGAGTTCCGGAAAAATATAAATGTTTGAATCAAAAGATTTAACAATTTTCAGAAGGCGTTCTGCATTGGCGTCCATATCAAAATCGGGTTTCATCTGGCACAGGGTTATTCTCATATTGTATCACTTGAAATTTAGTTTTTAATTATTTAGCTTTTCTTCAAACTCCTTTTTGTTCACTATGTACCTGTAATGCTCTCCCTCGCCTATCTTGCCCTGTGAATCCCATGCTTCTACCCTGAACTTTAACTTTCTACCGTTTCTCTCTTCAAGAATTGCCTTGACCGTGAACTCCTCTCCTAACTTTGTGGATTTCAGGTGTCTCATGCATATTCCCGTGCCCACAGTGGTCTCCTCAGGAGAGAGTTCTCTGGAAATGGCCTCGTGGCAGGTAATTTCCATGGATAGAATTAAAGATGGCGTTGATAGCACGTTCACGTTAAGACCTATTCCCTTTGCCACCATTTCCTCTGTAACCTTAAATTTTTTCTCGTATTCCATGCAACTCACCATGAGGGTTATTTCTGAGATATACTTACTCTTTTCCCTTGAAATACTCTCTCATCTCTTCAGCTTTGTTCCAGAGCTCGTCTATCTTTTTGGTTATCTCTTGCACCTTATCCACGTTTTCCAGAATTTTATCCCTGATTTCCTTATCTCCTATTTCTACCTCTGCGGTGGCCATAATCACCGCGAGGGGATTGCGAATTCTATCTACTAATTGAGCAAAATTATCCATTGCTTCAATCATATAAGAGTAAGCCATCTCTCTTCTCTCATCCAGGCTTTTTGCCTCAACGAACATCGCTATGTTGTTCGCCATGGTCTCTAAAACCGAGCGCTCGTCCTCGTTCATCTCTACTTTTCCAGTGTGTATCTCTACGTACCCCAAAGTTCCCCCGTATAGCATCGGTAGTATTATGTATTCTTCCCCACCCGATTTTAGAACTATGCTCTTTTTCCAGGTCATCTCTTCGAATCTCACTTTGAGGTCTTGGATATCTCCTTTTTTAACGGATATTTCCGTTTTCCCGTTATCAGTGCGTATGTTTATTTTTATTCCTTTAAATTCATCAATCTCCACAATTTTTTCTGCGATTCTCTCTAACGTTTTCTTCTTGTTCTTTCCTTTCATAAGGATGGTGTTTATTGTCACCGTGCTGAGAAGAATCCTGTTGTACCTCTCCATCATCTTTAACATTCTGTTCTGTGCTTCTAAAAGAACCGCCGCTTCCTTCATGGCGTAGTGCCCGTAAATTCCGGGGGCTATCTTTTTCACAATAATAAGGAAATTACCAAAAACAGTATCCATTATGTTCATATTGCTATTCTTCACTTTAATTTTCATCAGTTCTTGGAGGGGGCAGCCTGGGGGAGGTCTGGTAGAAGAGTGCATTATTGGATAGCAGAGCTTTCCTACCACGTCTTCTTTTTTCATGCTCACCAGGTCCAGGTATGCCTGATTTGCATCCACGATGACGTGCTCGGAAGTTATTATAAATACAGGTATCGGGGAGGTTAGAAATACCTTCTCTCTTATTTGCGGGTCTATCCAGTATCTGAATTCTAAATTGAGTATGCAATATCTGTTATCCTCCCTTTTTAATATTTTGCATCCTGCATACATGACGCCTCTGTTTGACCTGAATGCAGCCATCCCCTCGTAATTTCCATTTTTCTTTAATTCTTTGATTGCATTTTCATCAACAAGCTCAAAATTTTCTCCGTATTTTTTCGTGCATTCTCTAAAATCATCTAATAACATGAAATCATTTCCCAAGACGCACAGTGCCCCCTTGCTGCATCCCTCTTTTTCCATGCCCTTACATTACCGAAATCATACTATTTAACACTTTGGGATTTTCTCATGGGAAACGTATTTATTGGATATTCCATTAACAAGTTAGTGGACCTTGAAGATTTACCGTTGCCCGCGGAGTACATCGATGTTTTTCGCGAAGAAGGTATAAGGAGCCTGTACGAGTACCAGCAAGAGGCGCTTGACCACATATTTCGTGGTAAAAGCATAGTGGTGTCCGTGCCCACTGCAAGTGGCAAGACTATTTTGGGGTATCTGGCAATTCTCCGCGCGAAAAAGCTTGGGTTGAAGAGCGTGTACATAGTGCCCCTTAGAGCCCTCGCCATGGAAAAGTACGAGGAATTGAAAAAGTTTGAGAAATACGGGCTCAGAGTGGCGCTTGCCATGGGAGATTACGACAGTCCGGGGGGTTACCTGGAAAGATACGATGTAGTGGTGGCGACCAGCGAGAAAATGGACTCGATACTCCGGCACAATCCAGATTATCCGTACGAGCTTGGCGTTGTTGTGGTTGACGAGGTGCATCTGTTGGGGGAGGAATCTCGTGGTCCAACTCTGGAGATGGTTATTTCTCGGATAAGGGCGGTGAACGATGAGGTGCAATTCGTGGCTCTATCTGCGACGATAAAGAACTCTTCTGAGCTTGCAGAATGGCTCAGTGCAGAGCACATTTACAGCGAGTTCAGACCGGTACCTCTCAAACTGGGTGTTTTTTACGATACTCGCATTATTTACGAAGATGGTACAACCGAGGACATGGAGCGCGATTCCATCGTGGTGGGAAACATAGTTAAGAGGAGAATAGAGGAAGGTGGCCAGCTTTTGATTTTTGTTAATCGTAGGAAATCCGCAGAGTCTCTTGCTACTAAACTGCAGAGGCGCGTACTTTCATTGCTTTCTCCAGAGGAAAAAGATGCTTTGGAGGAACTGGCGAAGAAGATAGACGAAGAGGAGTACACAGTTTACTCCGAGAAGATATCCAAGATGCTCAGGCACGGCGTTGCATTTCACCATGCTGGTTTGAGCAATCCCCAGCGCAGGTTGGTCGAAGATGGCTTTAAAAGGCGCTTGATTAAAGTCATAGTGGCCACGCCAACCCTTGCAGCAGGTATCAATCTGCCGTCTCGCACGGTGATTGTCCGTGATTTAACCCGTTACGA
>JALVVV010000016.1 GCA_027023265.1 DHVE2 group archaeon | reverse complement strand
AGCGCAGGTTGGTCGAAGATGGCTTTAAAAGGCGCTTGATTAAAGTCATAGTGGCCACGCCAACCCTTGCAGCAGGTATCAATCTGCCGTCTCGCACGGTGATTGTCCGTGATTTAACCCGTTACGACGGCTACGGCAGCGTTCTAATTCCCGTTATGGAAGTTAAGCAGATGCTTGGACGGGCGGGAAGACCCAAATACGACCGTTACGGAGAGGGCATTCTATGCGCCACCAGCGAAAAGCGCGCGGAGATGTACATGGATGTTTATATCCGGGGTGATACTGAGGAGATAGAGTCCCAGCTTGCAGGTCCCCGGGCGCTGCGGGTGCACATACTATCTTTGATTGCCAGCGACTTGGTGTCCACTCGAGAGGACATTATTGATTTCTTCAGAACAACCTTTTACGGTCACAGGATTCCTGCGGACACGTTGTTGGGACAGGTGGATGCTGTAGTGGATTTTCTCAAGGATAATGGCTTTGTTGAAGAGCGAAAATTCATAAGGGCAACACCCCTGGGAAAGCGGGTTTCTGATTTGTACATAGACCCTGAGAGTGCCATTCTGATGGAAAAGTGCTTCTCACTGGATTATGACGAGTACTGCGTGCTGCATACCATTTCAACAACTCCGGATATGCGCGTGGTGCGGGCGAAGAAGAGCGAGATGGAATCCCTTTATGCGAAAAGCGTTCTGCATGAGCTTGCTGTGAGTGAATTTGAGGTTCCCCAGGATAGGTTTTTTGCAGCAATCAAAACCGCCAACATATTGCATGAATGGGCATCGGAAGCGAGTCAGGATGAAATAATTGGCAGGTATGACATTGGCCCGGGGGACTTGCATGCTATAGTGGAGATGGCGGAATGGCTGCTTTACTCTTTCGGGGAAATAGCTCAGGTTGCAAAGTATCCCCACGTGAGGGATATTCGTAACCTGACGATGAGGGTCAAGTACGGGGTGCAGGAGGAGTTGCTTCCAATTGTAACTCTTCGGGGTGTTGGCCGTGTGCGTGCTCGCAGGCTCTTTGAAAGCGGGTTCAATAGCATAGAGAAGCTTCGGAGCGCCACGGTGCCCCAGCTCACAAGGATTCCGGGAATTGGCGAGAGGCTTGCGAGGGAGATTTTGAAGCAGGCTCAAAAATAAATCTATTGCTCTATCCTTTTTTCCTGCGGTATATCCACAATATCGCAAGTAAAATTGCAGCGGTGATTAACCCGGCATTTATAAGAGGCATGTTGAAGTTAGTATTCGTGTTATATGAAGTTCCCCTTGTGGCAGGTGGATTTTTTAGAGGTTTATAATCAGTATTTCCTGGGGCTATGAAATAAGGAGAATCTATTATTCCATCCTTATTTTTATCTTTCTTATTCGCGCAGTTTTCCCAGTAATTTCCTTCATGGCTGTTGTTCCACCGATTATACCATGTTTTATTCACGAAGGGCAATGACCAGAAACAAATTCCGCTACCAGTATATCTGCCGTAGAAGGAGTTTGCATATAAAAGGTTATTTTCCGAGCGACTGATGTTCATTAAACAGCTAACGTTTTTTATGATATTTCCAAAAAAGGTGTTGTTTGATGAGAGCCACAAAACAATTCCTGTTTCAAGTGGGTTTGTTGAGTATCGGAATTGAATGCTCCCTGTAATGATATTGTTGAAAAAACGCGAGTTGTTTACGGAGCCAATGAAGATTCCACTTGATGTGAAGTTATATATGGAGTTGTTATCAACATATATGTTTTTTAAGTAGTATTGCCTGTGGAAATAGTTTGCCATGAGAAATATTCCATTATTTGAATTTTCAATTAGATTATTCTTTATATTTATACTCTTGGAATGATGATATTTGGCATTATGTTCGGCATTGCCGTGCTCAGCTGTTTGTATTTTCCCAATTGTTATTGCTCCTTGAAAAACAGCTACTCCTGCTCCGTTAATAATCAGGTGATTTTTTAATATAGAAACATTAGTCGAATCGTATATTTCTATTCCAGATGAGCCTCCTGCAATCACGTTATCTTCAATGACTACATTGGTGCAATTTATCAGTTCAATTCCCATTGCTTCTTGATTATCGGGTGTTATGATATAGTTATCCTCTATCTTTACATACAGAGTGATGTCTTGAAGGACCAAACCTTCATTTCCTCTGATATATAACTTAGAAATGATTATTGGATCGCCATTTTTTCCAGACCCTTTTAACCCCTCATACTTTGCAAATTCAATTAAATGACGATTGTTGTCTATATAAATCGGCTTGTGATTTTCATAATTTACTGGTTCCCATGGGTGGAGCAGGGGAATACCTAAAAAGCAAGCGGTTGCCACATATTTTTCAAAGCCATTATTCTCTTTGAGGCTTGATGCGAGGTATGATAACATTGCCTCTCCGAAATCGGCGCCATAAGAAAGAGGGAAATAATAAGAGTTCATATCCTGTGGATAAACGTAGCCCGTGGCGCTAAATACACCTAATCCTTGGCCGTGCATTATGAAGTGGTTGGCAATAGCGCCCCTGTAAAAATCTGCTGCGTGGCAGCTAATGTCTGTGTAAAATAAAATTTTTGGATGGATATCATCTATATCTTCTGTGGTTATGTTGCCCCATCTAATCCCCTCTCTTATCAAAAACCTGTATCCGTCTGAATGTGCTACTATATGCAGTATGGCGTAATTTTTACCGAGAATATTTTTTAAAAATTCTGAAGTTGTGGTTTCTGTTTGGTAATACACAATGCTTGGATACACTTTATTGAGATTTGCACTTACGTTATTGTAAAGCAGGGAAAAGTCATCGTCCACAAACCCTGCTCCTTCTGGCAATGATTTTATTTTTCCCTTTGCGTATTCAATTACTCTCTGTAAATAGTTGTTTATCTGAGTGACGTTGTTTCCATGGTCGTCCGTGGAACGGACTATGCCCAGCCATATGCACGGGCTCTTTATGCTTTTTTCCACTGCAAGACCATCCTCCACTTGCCAGTTTCCCTGCAAATCCATGTAAAAGTATGGCAATAAAGAGTATTCCCTTGTGTAGTAATTGTAGTACCTCGGGATTACTATGTTTCCTATGAATATTGCGCCCACAGCACCTTCTCGGTACTCTTCTTGCAGATAGTTTCTAAGCAGGGTTGCGTTATGAGAACTCCAAGTTTTTATGACTGCTCTGTAATTTTTTATCGTGGAAATGTAATGAAGCAAGTTACTTTTTACTGCTTTATAAATCGGGGAATTTACAACGAAAATTACCATCTTTTCTTTTTGGTATGCATGCGTAGCCATGGTAAAGTTTGGGGAGCTTCCCAAGATAATTATTATGATTGCAAGGGTAAATACACTTTTAGGCATCATGGTGATGATACCTTACACTGTATTTATATTTTCGGGAGTTGAGAATGATGTGTTTAATCGTATTTTTCAGTGAGCATATGGCTTCCATCGCATGTTTTTGCGGAGTTCAGCGGGAGCCCCTCGCGGCAAACGGAGAATGGTATGGAGTACTCGTCGGCAAGATCTCGTACCCTTTTCAGCAATTTGAATCTCAGTTCTTTAGGTGCGTAGCGTATCCCGCGAACCGTCTCGTTTTTCTCGTAGTAAATCTCACGAAGATAATTGGCCTTCTCTTTAAACACCCCTGCAACGCGTTTGAAATTATCTCCCTTTGCTTTGTAAGTGGATGATATTATTTGGTCCACCCCTATGGATGATAGGAGCTTTACAAGATTTCTCAAACCTGCCTGTGAGTCGTTTATTCCGGGAATTATGGGGTCAATTCTCACCGCAACCTTGATTTCCTTTTCTTTTAGCTTCTCTATGGCTTTAATTCTCATTTCTGGATGGGGTGCCATGGGCTCAAGTTTTCTCGCTAAATTTTCATCAAGGGTTGTTACCGTTACTGATACTACCGATGGCATACTTGATAGTATGTCCGCATCCCTCGCAACTAGGTCCGATTTTGTGAGAATCAAAACGGGAAATCCGTACCTCTTTAGCAGTTCTAAAGTGCCTCGCGTTATTCTTTTTTCCTTTTCAATTTTTGGATACGGGTCGGAAGAATTGCTCATTGAAACAGGTAATTTGGGGGCTTTTTTAAGGTCTTTTTCAATTTTTCTCAAAAAGTCCCTTTTCTCGCGTACCTTCCATGGCTCTGGAATGTATGATGTTATGTAACAGTAAATGCAGCGATGCTCGCATCCTGTGTACGGGTCTACGCTGTACTTGTGCGGGCACGTGCATAGCGGGAAGTTCCATGGATCGAACAGGTGCAGGTAATACACATTCGGTCAAACACTTGATTTATTTAAATATGCTCCAATTTCGTATGCATTATGGTTGTTTATCATTATTGATAACTGTCCCAGATGAAGTTATTTTGCCGAATCTTCTTGAAAAGGTATATATATAACGAGTTCATATCTTCTAATATGGGTTTTGCCGAGCCTTCTTTGAAGCTTCTCACCGTTGATGACGAGGAGGAAATAACCAAGTTAGTGCGCCTGTACTTTTCAAAAAGGGGTTACGATGTGTTAGAAGCTCATAACGGGGAGGAGGCAATAAAAATCATTGAAGAAAATCCCGATTTAGACGTAATTCTCCTTGATGTTATGCTTCCGGATACGAACGGTATCGATATTCTGGAGCAGGTGCGTCCTTACTTGCAGAACACAGTGATTATAATGGTTACGGGGGTTAACGACCTTGAAACAGTGGTCAATGCTATGAAGCTGGGTGCAGATGATTACGCCGTTAAACCCTTCAGGCTTGGAGACTTGGAGGCAAAGATTGAGGCTGCTTTGAATAAGAAGAGCTTGGGAACTATTAAAGAGGGTATGACCGCCGAAGAAGCAATGGAGAAGTTAAAGCAGTTTAAAGATAGGAACGTGGTCATTACCTTTACATTTGACGATATTGAAGAGCTCAACAAATTCACGGAGATGGTGAAAAATACGGGTAAAGTTAATATCTTGGATGTCAGAGTAGGAGACGAGTACGAGGTAAGCATAAAATTAAAATGAGCAAGCAGGGATTTTGAATGATTGGTGACTTCGTTGGTGCGGTGGAATTCATACATCCCTACGGGAGGGGTTTTATGATTTACACGGATAAGAGCTGGGAGCAGGGAAAGATAAAGTTGGAAAGTGATTTCATAACCATTTTTAACGGAAGCTACGTGAAGATACCCTTTGATTTCATAATCAGCATAGATAAGAGCATCACCCTGCCGGCAATCAGGGAAGGCCGGGCCCTGCTGTTGATAGAGTACATGGATGTTAAGAGAAGGGAGAACGTGTATCTCTTGCTATCTTCTGCTGAATCTTTTATAAGAAAGCTACGCCTCGGGATTCTTGAGAGAATAATCTCTAAAACAAGAATAATGTTCAATTTTGAAGGTAAATGGTATTCAGGGCGCATGGTTGTCGGTGACAGCTGCGTGTCTTTCCTGTCAAGCATCACCTTGAGGATAGAAATACCATGGATTGTCGAGGTTAGCCGCAAAAAGATAGAGTATGGGTTTAAAAAGATAGGTATAATTTCCATTGAGTACGATGATGGCCATCTTAAACGTAACGTGATGGTTTTTGTCAATCCTGTCAAGAGAATGTTTTTCTGGAAACTAATAAATCAGCTTGTTGAGGATTATATTAACACCAGCATAATGTCAAATATTAAGAATGTGGAGAAGATGGTTCTACATCTTATTTCAAAGGGATGGAGCTACGGGGATATAATGGCAAAGTTGGAGCTTACCAAGGATGAGATGGAGCAAATTGTGAATAACCTTGAAAAATACGGGGTGATAAGGAAAATAGTGGTACTGAAATTGACAGAGAGGGGAAAAAAGGTGCTTGACGAGATTACGGTTTCAGATTTGCGATGATTCCCGCAGCTTCAACCAGGTTCTTTGCATGAAAATCTCCGTGCTGCGTTGAATCACCTATTTTGATTGCAATCATACCAACCCTTTTTGAGCCCACCATGTCTCTTTCTTCAGAATCACCTATGTATGTCCTTGTATCGCTCTTTGAGTTGCGCAGTGCCATTTGGAAAATTCTTGGATTGGGCTTTCCAACCATGGCATCTTCAGCAGTGGTTATTGAATCAAAAAAATCGATTATGTCAAGAGATTCCAGGAGCTTTTCAGTGTATGGCCTGTCCCCGTCTGTGATTATTCCCATGTGCTCTGCAATTTCTCTAAGTGCCTCGAGTCCTTCCATGGCTCGTGGGGCAAGTTTCACGTAAATCCCGTGAATCTCCACGTATTTTTTATGAATCCACTTGATTTCATCTTCTTCCAGTTTTCTGTTGAGAATATGTGCTATGGCATCGCTCACCAAGTTCCTTATTGGGTGATACTCTTCTGCCCTTCTATCCATGAACGGTTTTCTGTAATCGTTGATTCTTTTTACAAGCTCTCCTGCGTCCATTTTTATGTTAAACTTCTCCTTTATTTCTTCACCCAGCTTTAAAAGAGCGTAATCCTCACTTTTCATGTCAGTTATTGTTCCGGTCATATCTAAAAACACGTCCATGGTTGGGGAATAGAAGACGTAAATAAAAAGTATGCATTGACATGCCAGTCTTATGAGAAGGTGCAAGATATGCGGAGATGAAGCATACGTTATGATGCGCACACCGAAAATGGCGCTGTGCAGGGTTCATTACAGGGAATTTGTTGAGAGAAAAATAGAGAGGGTTATTCACCGATATAAGATGCTCAAAGAGGGGGACAGGCTTCTGGTTGCTGTAAGTGGGGGCAAAGATGCGCTTGCCACCGCAATTGCACTTAAAAATCTTGGATATGAATTTGAGTGTCTTCACATAAATCTGGGGATAGGTGAGCATTCTCAGCTTAGCGAAAAGGTTTCCCGGGAGCAGTGTGAAAAACTGGGAATCAAGCTTCACATTTTAAATCTCAGGGAACTTATCGGCGATGGAATCGGCGAGGTTAGAACGAGGAGGGCACCGTGCTCTTACTGCGGAATGACCAAAAGATACCTGATGAACAAGTTTGCCGTGGATAACGGCTTCAATGTTATTGCTACAGGTCACAATCTGGATGATGAGACGGCGTTTATGTTGGGTAACCTGCTCCACTGGAATGTGAACTATTTGTCCAGGCAGGGGCCAATGCTTTCTGAATCCGATAAGATGGCGAGGCGAATTAAGCCATTGTACGAGCTGACAAACGTGGATATTGAAAATTATGTCCGGTTATTTGATGTTCCGTTTGTCAATGAGAGATGCCCGTATTCCGAGGGTGCCAAGAGCATATTGTACGGGAAGGTTCTTAACGAAATTGAAGATGAATCTCCGGGAACCAAGCTTAATTTTGTTAAGGGTTTTCTCAAAAATCGCGAGCTTTTCCCATCCGAGGATATTGAGCTCAAGGAATGCAGGGTCTGCGGTATGCCATCTCTGGGAGAGGTGTGCTCTTTTTGCCGGTTCTGGAATCTAAATGAACCATTAAATTTGAAGGTGAATATCTTGCACGACGATTCATAACACTCAGAAAAGGTTTATATCAAATATTAACTATACATTTCTTTGATGGTTATGAAAGAGAAAAGTTCGGTTTTCGGCACAGAAGTAGCGCAGTACCGTGCCATGTTAAGAATTGGAGTGGTTATTTTCACTGCGGGATTATTTTTCATAATAGTCTCCTATTTTCTCTTTTCGGGCGTTGCTGAGTCGATTTTTAATATGATTGGTTACCTGTCTTTTTTCATAGGTTTGATATTGATGGGTCACGGATACTTAGGTGTGAGAGACGAGCTTAAAAAGATGGGGCAAAGGAAAAAGTACACCCTTTTTGGTAAAATATCAATATTCTTTGGCGGTTTTTCTGCGACCATTGCCGCTTTTCCTGTCATCGCAGTACCTCTTGGAGTAGTTGCCATTATTGTGGGGTATGTTGGATTAAAGCGTGGTGACAATACTTATGCAACTGCAGGTCTAATAGCAGGTATAATTGGAGTTGTAGCTGGTTCTTTAATAGAGGCCATTTTTCTTATTACTGGGATAAGTGATGCTTTAATCTACCGTTAATTTATTATACCTTGTGGGAGATGGGGAGTTATGAAGTACTGGAACGGGCATATCATGATGGACGGGATATCATGGGGAGATCTTGATGGAGTGTGGGATGAAATGCTGCGCATGTTTTTTCAGGCTACAAAGCAGTTCAGGGACAATCCTGAAATGATGGACATATTGATTTACGAGAACATGGTGGATATTAAGCATAACCGCAAGCCAGAAGGTTTTAACAGGGATGGCAAGATGAGAATTGTGGTGCCAATAAGCGAAACCCCTGAATTTTTCGTGTATCGCGGTGTTTACAATGATGATGTGAGGGTTGTGACCGAAAAAATAAGTGAGTTTTTGGCAAAGAAGGGAATAAAGCACAGTGTTGAGTGGAACGATATGCTTCTCTTCAGGATTAAAAAGAGGCGCAGGTAATGAAAGTTAAAGATGTAATGGAAAGAAAAGTGCTCGCAATCAAGCCACATACCACTTTGAAAGAGGCAGCCAAGGTGCTGGTTGAGAATAACATAAATGGTGTTCCCGTGGTTGACGATGAAAATCGCATTGTGGGATTGCTCACCATGGGGGACATAATTCACCACATTCGCAGTAGGATGGAAGCTCTGGGCATCGTTCTTGCACCCGGCCCTTTTGATGTTGTTGACCTTTATTTTTTGGAACCTGATTTTCTGGAGAACAGGGATGCAATAAGGGATGTGGCAAATGACCCTGTAAGCGAGGTTATGAAAAAGCATTTTCACCATGTACACGAGGACGATGAGCTGGAAGATGCAATATTGCTTTTAAGCAAAAAGGACATTTCTGTTTTGCCGGTGGTGGATTCTGAAATGCATGTTCTTGGCATTGTAACCCGTGGCGATATTCTCCGGGTAATAGCGGGTGAAAAATAAAGAATAAAGAAAATGACGAAAAATAAAATCATATAAAATTCCCTATTGTGTAAGCCATGACAAGCCCCGCGGTTATATAGATTATGAACGGTATTTTTGGCTGGACCCAGACCCTATCTCTGCCTATTTTTTTGAGTTTTTCCAGGTCTTCTTTTTCGTGGGGTTTAGGATGCACATACAAAACGTGCTCCCCGTTATCCACTCTTTCCATTAACCACACGTGCTCTTTATTCACTCTCTCAATGGGTATTCTGTATCCTATGAACATCTCTGGGAATCCCACGTCTCCCCTTGAAAGATTTCTGAAGAGCAGGAATACCAGGTAAAAAGCAGCGGCAATTGCAGAGTAAAGCAGAACCAGAAGAACGAATGGAAAAGTTATCTCTACGATGTTCATGTACGCAGGGGTGAACAGTGGCAATCCCAAAAACGAGGGATAGAGTGGTTGAAGAATCGCCACGGTCATTAATGCTCTAACATCCGCACGTCCCCGAATCACACCTGCAACATGGAGAAGTTTTATGAACAGCAGCATGACGAACATAACTATGAAAGGATACACTACCTCTGCCTGAAAAATGGAGTATATAAACAATGCTCCTGCTATTCCATACAACACGTACCTCACCCACTTGTGGTCCCATTCAAAAAACCACTCGTAAAAAATTATTATGGAGGGTACAAATGCTATCATTGATATTACATTGGGAAATTGTATTATGTTGTAGGCTATTGCAAAAAATCCCAGTATGAACCACACTTCCGCGTTTATAAGTCTCTCTTTGTAATCTGAGTAAGATGCATATATGAAAAATGGCAACGCAGTGAGGAACCTAAGAAGGTCTATTGTTTCATTAGGTAGCAGAGACATCATATCATAATCAGAGTGGAGAATAAAAACTTTACCTTTCTAAAATCACAAAATTTTTGTATCTCCTAACCGGTTTGAACCTCTGTTTCACATAATAATTGTAAGCTTTAATATCCTCAAAAGTCACCACGGCAAGCTTTCTTTTCATACTTTCCGCTATTTTTGAGCTAATGTCAAGTGCGTGTTTTCCAATTCCCTGTCCCCTTGCTTTTTCACTCACCATAAAAAATTCGAGGTAAATTCTATCTCTCATGTCCTCGGGAATCCACCATGTATCCTTCCCTTGGAACATGTACACCAACGCGAATGTAGCTATTATTTTACCGGAATAATCCCTCATAATGTACATTTCGTCAAATTCATTTTCAAGGCGGTATCTAAGAAACTGTCCGTATGCTTTGGCAAATTCCTTAAAATCGTTAGTAGATGGCTTTTTTTCCAACCATTCAAGTCTCGGGTATTTTCCAGAAGTGCTTTGGTATATTTTAAATACAAAATTGAGAATTTCCCTGTATTGCTTAACAGGATTGAGTGTTTTTTCAAATTCCATAGTTGCGAATCCCCTTTGCTGTATATTATCTCTTTGGATTATCCTTTTTATGTTTATAAAGAGATGTACAGAGCAAGTTTTGCAGTGGTAGTTTTTTTGGAAATATTTAAGTAGTATGACATTATAATGATATTTGTCAGACAGTTATGTAAGGTGGTGCCAGATGGGATGGGATAGTATAATAAAAGAAGCCCTGTCGGAAGGGCCAAAATATTCCAGTGATTTCAGGGTTAAAGTAATAGGCGTTGGTGGTGGTGGAACCAACAGTATATACCGGCTTTCTAAGATGGGAATAAATGCGGATATGATTGCTATAAATACAGACGAGAGACACATAATGTCTCTTGATTTGCCGAGGAAGGTCATTATCGGAAAGAGCTTTACTAAGGGCAGGGGTCTTGGTGGCGACATGGGTTTGGGAGAAACCGTTGCAAGGCAAGCTTCCAAAGCCCTGTATAAGTTCGTGGATGGTGCAGACCTCATATTTGTTCTTTCAGCCCTTGGAGGCGGTACCGGTGGCGGTGTTGGGCCTGTGGTTGCAGAACTTGCAAGGAAGTCAAAAGCTCTTGTGGTATCCATAGTAACCATGCCGTTCAAAGCAGAAGGTAAAAACAGGTGGAACAATGCGAAGATTGCTCTTGAGAAGTTTAGAGACGTGTCCAATACCGTAGTGGTTCTTGATAACAACAGGCTATTGGAGTTCGCACCCAATATATCATTTTCGAAGGCGTTCATGGCTATGGATGTGTTGGTCGGTGATTTGATAAAGAATGTGGTGGAAACTGTGAACGAGCCATCTTTCATGAACATTGATTTCTCTGACCTGAGAACTGTGATGCACAGGGGCGGAACGTCCACTGTTCTCTATGGCGAAGGGGAGTATTATTCTCCAGAGGATGCCGTGGTAGATGCCCTTAACAATCCTCTTATGGATATAGATTATCGAGGAGCTACAGGGGCGCTGATTCACATAACGGGTGGTCCAAACATGACACTGAGGATGGTTTATAAGATTAGCGAGGGAATAACTGCCAACATAAGAGACGACGCAGAAGTAAAAATAGGCGCAAGAATAGACGAGCGTTACAGGAACAAGATAAAAATTACAACGATTCTAACAGGCGTTCATACTCCTTACGTGCCGGAGAGAAGCTATCGGATGCAGGGTTCCAGCATAGGTTCTCTTCTACCTATGATTATGTGAACTCTTCCCTTTTTTGCACATCTATTTTTCAGAAAATTTATGATTTTTCGTTTTTTTCTAATATGGCTTTGTGTTTTTTGCAATCCGAATTCTTTATATAGTGAATTCCATTACACTCCAAAAGATTAGCCAGACGCTCTGGGCAAACCTCGTGTATGAGAATCCCAAAGCAGTAACCCGCTGGGATCTGGGGTGCCCGCGTTCGGAACCAAACGGTGATTTTGGTTCCGTGAGGAAGCGTCACGGCTAATAAGCGACGAGGTGAATCGAAAATGGGAAGTGCACATCATCCGAGACGTGGCTCTATGGCGTATTATCCACGTAAAAGAGCGAAAAGTATTGTACCGAGGATACGAACGTGGCCCGAGATAGAGGACGGTCCACGCATTCAGGGATTTGCAGGTTACAAGGCGGGAATGACGCATGTTCTGACCGTTGATTGGCGCAAGAAGAGCACCACTGCCGGGCAGGAAATAAGAACTCCTGTAACTGTTATTGAAGTTCCTCCCATGAAAGTGGCAGGTGTGCGTTTTTACACCCGGGATATTTATGGTCTTAAAAGTGCCGGAGAGGTATGGGCAGAAAATCTGGATGAAGAGCTCAAAAGACGTTTGCCCGTGCCAAAGAAATCTCGCGGCAAAGCGCCCGGGGATTTTGATGAGGTTCGTATAATTGCCTACACGCAACCCAAGCTTGTCAGTGGTGTTCCCAAGAAAGCTCCCGATATAATGGAAATTAGAGTTGGAGGGGGCACTCTGGAAGAAAGGAAGAATTATGCTATGAATCTTCTTGGTAAGGAAATAAAGTTTTCAGATTTCAGGTCGGATGGTAAATTTGTGGATGTCCTTGCAATCACGAAGGGTAAGGGTTTCCAGGGACATATCAAGAGGTTTGGAGTAAAGCTTTTAAATCACAAAAATAGCAAACACAGGCGCATGATAGGTACACTGGGGCCATGGCATCCGGACTGGGTTAGGTATACTGTACCGCAGGCTGGCCAAACCGGGTATCATCAGAGAACGGAGTACAACAAGAGGATAATCAAATTTGTTGATTTTGTGGAAGAAAATGGAGAGAAAAAATTGGCCGTAGATGTGAATCCAGAAGGTGGCTTTTTGCATTATGGTGAAGTGAGAAATCCATATGTTCTCGTGCATGGTTCTGTCCCCGGTCCGGCAAAGCGCCTTGTTAAGTTCCGAGACCCAGTGAGGCAGGTTTTGGATGATGTTGAGAGCATAGAAGTTGTTCACATTTCCAGAGAATCCAAGCAGGGGGTGTAATAAATGAAAGTTAATGTGTACACACTGGAAGGCGGTGTCAAGGGACAGGTGGACCTTCCCAAGTTCTTTGAGTATCCCTACAGGCCAGACCTTATAAGGAGAGCGGTTAGGGTATTTCAGCTAAATAGAGTTCAACCCCATGGTGTTAAGTACCGTGCAGGAATGAAAGTTGCTGAATCATGGGGGCCAGGGCGCGGTGTCTCCAAGATGGTTCCCAGGATAGGGGAGTCTTCCCGCGGAGGGAATATCCCTAATACGCGTGGTGGTAGGGCTGGACATCCGCCTACTACTCAAAAGGTTTGGAAAAGGGATATGAACAAGAAGGAGCGGCGTCTTGCAAAGTTCTCTGCTTTGAGTGCCACAGCAAATAAAGCAATGGTCGTTGCTCGTGGTCACAAGTTCAACGTTGAGCTTACTTTGCCCGTGGTCGTGGAGGATAAGTTTGAAGAAATAAGCAAGGTCAGAGATGCAATAGAAATCCTGAAAAAACTGGGTGTTTACGACGATATCGTTCGTGCCAGTGTGAAGCGTGTGCGTGCCGGTCACGGAAAGATGAGGGGCAGGAGATATAAGAAGAAAAAGAGCTTGTTAATTGTTGTTACCAAGAAAGACAATGTGTTAAAAGGCTTTAAAAATCTTCCTGGTGTTGATATTGTTGGTGCATCAGAACTGAACGCAGAAATTCTTGCGCCTGGTACGCATGCGGGAAGGCTTGCGATATTCACAGAAGGTGCTATAGAACAGATTAGGGGGTGGAAAGAATGACATTCCATCCGACGGAAGTTATACTGAAGCCGTATGTTACCGAAAAAACATTGCTTATGATAGAAAAGGAGAACAAGCTTAC
>JALVVV010000015.1 GCA_027023265.1 DHVE2 group archaeon | reverse complement strand
ATAACATAGACCCTATGAAAGTCCGTAGCACTATTTCGCCAATAAAAGATGTGGATGGAATAAATCCCATAAACTATGGAAAGTTACTATTAGGTAAAGAATTATTAACTCCTAACACACCTCGTGCTGTGATAAGAATCCTTGAAAGAGAGAAAGAGCTTAGAGGTAAGGATGTTTTGATTATAAACCGCACCCCCGTGGTAGGGAAACCATTATCATTATTGCTCTTAAACAGGGATGCCACTCCAACAATAGCACATTCAAAAACAAGGAATTTGAAGGAGAAGGCACTGGAGGCTGATGTAATCGTTGTGGCTGTGGGTAAGCCGAGATTCTTGAAGGAAGACATGGTTCACGAGGGGGCAATTGTAATCGATGTGGGAATAAATGTGGTTAATGGCAAAATTGTGGGTGATGCAGATTTTGATAGTATAGAGAAGAAGGCAAAAATCACTCCTGTTCCCGGGGGTGTGGGTACAGTCACAAACGCCTGCTTGATTGAAAATCTAGTAAAGGCGGCAAAGTTGCAGGGAGTAATTTTATAACGGATATTATAAATTCAAACGAATAGAGAAGCAGAAACTTAGGAGATCTGCACTAATTTTTAATCCTAATCCTATGAAAACTCGTTAATATTAAATATTTCAGCGTTATTTCCATATGAGCATAACGGGTGATGAATATGAAAAAGATATGGGTGCTCGTGATAGTGTTAGTAATCCTCGGAGCCATCGGTGCAGGGTGGATTTTATATTCCAGCAACACAAACTCTGAGAAAACATTGAGTATCTGCGCAGGTGCAGGACTTATGAAGCCCATGAATGAACTTGTTCAGGCATTTGAAAATAAAACTGGAGTTAAGGTTGAAGTGCATTACGGGGGAAGTGCTGAGATTTTTGGGATTTTAGAGACAACGGGATGCGACGTGTTCATTCCAGGAGCTTATTACTACACAGAGGAAGGAGTAAAGAGGGGATACATAGTACCCTCTACTGTTAAAAACATCACATACCACATCCCAGTTATAGCGGTACCAAAAGGAAATCCAAAGAACATAACTTCATTAAGCGATTTAGCAAAGAAAGGTGTTAGAGTTGTTTTGGGAGATCCCAAGGGTCCTGCCATAGGCAAAGTTGCCAAAAAGATACTTGAAAATGCGCATCTCTGGGAAAATGTAAGCAAAAATGTCGTTACATTTGCACCAACTGTAAATCAACTTCTGATATATCTTACAACGGGAGAGGCCGATGCTGCCATCATATGGGAAGATTTAACCACATGGTCCCAAGCAAAGGGAAAAATCCAAGTTATACAGATACCCCCTAATGAGAATATAATAAAAACCATCCCAACGGCGGTCACCACTTATGCAAAGAAAGACGGCAACTACCAAATAGCAGTAGAGTTCAATAATTTTGTCTATGAGCACAAGGAAATCTGGGAAAAGTGGGGGTTCAAACCTTGTCAGGGAAGTTAAGTTTCAGGACATTTTGCATAATTCTCGCGATTCTTTTTACAGCGATTTTATTCGTTTCTATATCTTTCCTATTTTTTGTTCCCAGTCCCGAAGAAATATGGAAATCCATAACTTCCAAGGAAATGCTCTTCTCCTTAGAACTCTCCATGATTACTGCAACAGTATCCACACTCATCGTTATGCTGGTCGGTATCCCCATAGGATACTCTCTATCGCGATTCACATTTGTGGGAAAGAGCATCGTTAAATCAATAATTGACCTTCCCATGGCATTTCCTGAATTAGTTCTTGGCCTTGCCCTGCTTTTATTCTTTGGAAATACATATATATCAAAGCCCCTTGCAATTCTGGGGATACATGTTGTATTCACAAAGCTGGGTATCGTGGTGGCACAGATATTCACAGCGCTACCATTCGCCATTCGCATAATATACTCTGCGTTTGAAGGGGTGAATAAGAGATATGAGCTGGTATCAAGGAGCCTTGGTTATGGGGAGTTTGAAACATTTACAAAAGTTACCTTACCCCTCGCAAAAAAGGGATTGTTTGCTTCCACGATAATAACCTTTGCCCGGTGCATGGGCGCGTTCGGTGCAGTGTTAATCCTTGCAGGAGGCGCATATATGAATACTGAAACATTGCCGATTACCCTGTACCTAAATATGTCCTATGGAAACTTAGGAATGGCAATAACAAGCGGCATAGTCCTGATAATCGTGTCTTTTGCAGCAATAGTTGTATTCGAAAAACTGGAGGGTTTGAATGCTGCTAAAAGTTGAAGATTTAAGCATAGAACTCGGAGAATTCAAATTAGAAAAAGCATCTTTTGGCGTGGAGAAAGGAGATTATCTTATGATTATAGGGCCTACGGGAAGTGGAAAGACAATAATTCTTGAAACAATTGCAGGATTCTATCAGCCCAAACATGGAAGAATATACATGAATGGAAAAGATATCACCGGGCTTCCTCCTGAAAAAAGGGGAATAAGCATGGTGTACCAGGACTATGTTTTGTTTCCGCACATGAGTGTGTATGAGAACATTGCCTTTGGGTTAAGAAAGAAAATGAATGACGAAGATATGATAAAAAGGGAAATCGAGCGAATAGCAAAGGTACTTAAGATAAAACACCTGCTTAACAGAAGCCCAACCACACTCAGCGGTGGAGAACAGCAGAGAGTTGCAATTGCAAGGGCCCTCGTGGTGAAGCCAGAGATCCTTCTGATGGATGAGCCTTTCTCTTCTCTCGATGTTAAAACAAGGGAAAGAATGAGAAAGTTAGTTAAGAAGGCAATGGAAGAGTATAGTACCACAGTGATCCAAGTGACCCATGATTTTGAAGATGTCTTTACTCTGGCAAATAAGATAATAATTATGAAAGAGGGAAAGATTCTGCAGATGGGTGCCCCTGAAGAAATTTTTTCCAAGCCAGCCAACGAGTTTATTGCAAATTTTGTATCCACAAATTTACTGAGATGCAAAGCACTCAAAAACGAAGATAATGTGGGTATTCTGAATTGCAATGGAGTAATCCTGTATTCTGCAGATGAGGTAAAGGTAAATGATGAGGTGACCGTCTCAATAAGGCCGGAAGATATAATTATTTCAGATAACATGGTGAAAACTTCTGCAAAAAATGTGCTGAGAGCCAAGGTTGTAGAGATGGAAAAGCAGGGAAACCTTGTGTGGGTAACCATAGATACAGGTATAAGATTGAGGGTGATAATCACACCAAACTCTGCAGAGGCACTTGGCATCAGAGAAGGTGAAGAAGTCTATGCAATATTCAAAGCAACCGCTGTAAAGGTGATTAAATAAAAAATATCCGAAAATTTTTGTCTTTGATATGTCTTGAAAATTAATAATTTCAAAAAGTTTTAATCTCTCCACCCATTAAAGGGTGCACTATGAAATTAATCGGAGAGATCTGGGG
>JALVVV010000014.1 GCA_027023265.1 DHVE2 group archaeon | reverse complement strand
ATTTCATACCTATTCAAACATGTTGTTTATATTTTTGTTTGATTTTGTTTTTAATTTTTCCTAATATTGTTATTTTTTGTTATTTTCAAAATATATTTTATTATAAATAAAAATATATATTTTCTTTTATTTATTTCACTATTATGGGTTTAGGAAAAATTTTAGGTAAATACAGAGAAAAATTACAACAATTGGCACAAAGTGGTAAATATAATGTAACCAGATCGAATACTTATGATGCTTCTTTTCCCATAAAGGAGATGAAACAATATGCTGGTGAATTACTTGAAAGAGGTATGCGAGAAGCAGTAAAGGAACTAAGCAACACAGAAGGGATTGATTCCAAAGAGTTATACTTAAAAGCCAAACAAATAAAAGCGGGGCTTAATGCTCATGCCAAAGGAGGAGTTTCATACAATCCTTACAAAAATAAAATAGAAATCAATACAGATGTCATGGTAAAACTGACAAGTGCAAAAAAATATGCTGAAAATACGGACGATATAAATAAAATTAGAAAATTAAACGAAATTGAAGAAAAAATGGTAAATAAAGTTAAGAAAATATACAAAAATATACTTTTACAACTATATGGAATTAGAGAAAGAAATTCCCACTCTCTATATTCTTTGAACGAAGGAGGAGAAGTGCACAGTGGGTCTATTTCTTATGATTCGCAAATTTTTTCTTCTAGGGAATCTCCTACGTCCCCTACTCATGATATCGTCAATGAAGAAAAAATAGAAAAAAAAGTAAATAAATGCGCAGAAGGACTCTCGTACAAAGGTGTAACTCAAGAAAATGTAAACAGATATTTCGAAAACTTATTACAAAAAAATGATGAATTTACAAAAAAAGTCGATGTTAGAAACAAAACTATTGAAAAAGGCATACAAAACATTATTGGTAATAATAATTTTATTAATCCAGATGAGGATGAAAAACAGGTTTATGAGGCCTGGAATGCTATTGAAAGTACAACAGGGAAAAAATCAAAAGATTCAGATGGGAATATGATGTCTGTTCTTTTATTAACCCTTTTCGGTAGCACATTACTCTTGGGTTTGTTAAACAGATCTATTTATGTTAACACTACTGGAATGGTGATTAACGTTACCTTCAGCAAATCTTTCTTATTGTATTTCTTATGGTTCCTTTCAGGCATATTGATAGGCGGCTTGGTCATATTGAGCAAGCAAAAGATAGGACAAGAAAAAAAGTTTTAGACAGTTATCTAGTAAATTCTCTATGGAACCAATATAGAAAACGGACATGTATATAAAAAACAGGGATCTTAGATCTCCGACTACTCATTTTAGTCAAAATTTCCCATTTCATTGTTTGCCTCGGAGTTATCCGAACTAAGAAAGAAAAATCCAGTTTTCACTACAGCCTTTTCATAATTGTTTTTTATTTTGACGCTGTTAACCCACCAACAAAAGCATAATTTTTCAGAATTTTGGTTAGATTCATGATATTTTGATGGTTCGTTCATGCATTTTTTATCATGCAATTTTATTTCTTTCCCTGCCCCATGATCAACATGTCTTTTCATAGTTTCATACAAGATCTTTACTAAATAACACTGAAGGTTCCATTCTGTTAATACTATCTTCAGTTAATACTTGTATAATTAAATAGAAACGAGAAACAAGACATCATGAGAAGAGCGTCTGGACCGGCACTATCTTTATACTCCGTTCTGGCAAAACTCCCGCCATATTTTTCTAATATTTTTCTATTTTTAACTGACAGTATATAAAAACATGAATGTTGTTTTCAACCCGGCTTGCCTTGAATACAGACACGGTTCTTTTCATCCCGAGTCTCCGGAAAGGGTTAAAAGAGTAGCGGAAGCGCTTGAAAACGCGGGTTATGACTTTCATGATGCCAACCCAGCTTCCGAGCATGATGTGCTGCTCGTTCATGCGGAGCAGCATCTCGAAATGGTGAGAAGCAAGAAGTATTTTGATGCGGACACACCGCCCCTGGATATAAAATATCCGCTGATTGCTGCCGGCTGCACTATAAAAGCTGCCAAGCTTGAGGGCTTTGCATTAACGAGGCCTCCAGGTCATCATGCCGGCAGGAACTTTCTTGGAGGCTTCTGTTACTTTAACAACATAGCCATAGCAATAAGGAAGGTTTATCCCAGCAATAGAGTGGCAATTCTGGATATCGATGCTCATCACGGGAACGGAACGCAGGACATATTTTTGCATGAGGGCAATGTGCTTTATGTCTCGCTTCATCAGCATCCTCTTTATCCGGGAACAGGCAAAGAAAGCATGGATAACTGTATCAACTTTCCCCTTCCACCGGGTACGGGGGAGAAAACTTACCTCAAAACGCTTGAGAAAGCGCTCTCCACAATAGAAAATTTCTCTCCGGATGTGGTTGCAATCTCTCTCGGTTTCGACACCTACGAGGGTGATCCGCTCGCATCGTTCTTGCTGAGAAAGGAGAGCTATGCGAAGATAGCAGGCATGATTTCAAGAACAGTAAGCGAAATGAGTGCAAGATGCTTTGCGGTGCTTGAGGGAGGATACAGCAACGAGATAGGGAAGCTTGCGGTTGAGTTTTTTGATAGGTTGGGTTTATGAAATTTCATGCCCACCCTTCCAATTTATGGGATCTAATATTAACGCTAGAGGAAAGGTTCTTGTATCCAAGGAAACGTTTGCGATAATCAAGGCCAGAAAACCGCATCCAGAAGCTTTTGCAAACATAATCGATAGTAAGGAAATAACTGTGATAATTGATGAAGCAAAAAGCAGCGAGGTCGAATCAATTGAGATTGAGGCAGGATGGAAGCTTTTCACCTTTGACATGGTTTTGCCTTTCAACCTTGTGGGATTCCTGGCAAGAGTTGCGGAAGCTCTGGCCAAGAAAGGCGTGTCAATCTTTGTTATATCGTCCTACTCGACTGATCACATTCTCGTGAAAGAGAAGGATTTGAAAAAGGCAAAAGAAGCGCTTGAAGGACTTGGTTTTGTGGTGGAAGAGGAATGAGAACAATTAATCCAGCCAACTTCAAATTTCCAATTTCTCATTAAGCACGTTTCCATAGAAGAATTTCAGAGCAAAATTAAACTCTTTAATGGGCTTACCTGTTGGATTATATCGCTCTTGGCGTAAGTTTTTTAACATCCAAATCCGTGAAAAATTACATGAAATTCAATTTTATAAGCCTGATTTAACTTATCTTCAGGATGATATGTGAGTAGAATGTGTGGGAAATATTCGTTTAACGAAATGCTCGCTCCGGCGCCCTATTAAAATAAAAAAATTCAAAAAACTTTATAAAACAAAAATAGTGTGATTATTATGGGAATTGGGAGTTTCTTTAAAAAAGTTGGATCAACAATAGGTAAACAAGTAAAGAAATCTCAAATAGACTCAAAACGAAAAGAAGAAATAAGAATTATAAAAGAAAAATATCTTTCTCAACTTTCTCATAGAGAGCTTGTTCAAATTTATAAAACATATTTTGGTGAATAAGACATGCCAAGAAAGAAAACAAGAAGAACAGGGAGAAAAAGTAGAAGAAAAGAGGAAGATATCTTTGGTTTTGAAATTCCTAAAATAGAAATACCCACTTTTGACTTTAGACCATCAACACAGAGAAAAACAAAAAGGAAAAGTAGAAAAGAAGATATATTTGATTTAGACATACCAAAAATAGAGACTCCATCACTAGATTTGGGCTTTCCAGAACAAAAAAGAATAGATCCAAATAAAATACCTAAAGTTAAGCTTGTTGGTATTCTTTCAAGACAGTTATCCACGAATCAAATTTACCAATCACTTATTCGTTTGGGTAAACATAAATTGGCCGATGATTTCTTGAGTGAAGTAGAATTTGTAAACAAAAAATATGATAGAATGTTAATGGAAATTGATGGGAAAGTAGAAGAAAGTGTTGGAGATAAAATACTCGGTGTAGTTGTAGATGAAATAATAAACCACATGAGAAGATTATACTCTATGTCATTTAAACCAAAAGATGAAATTGAATTTCATAAACAAATAGAATCATTCCTTAACGGGCTTGCGTCTATAATAGAAACTTCTTTAACCAAATTTGGTTGGAAATTTATTGTAAAGAGAGAATGTAAATTACCTTCAAATGAAAGAGTTGATTTAATGATTTCAATTGGAGGAACAAAGATAGGAATAGAAGTTAAATATGATTTAAAAGAAACATCAAAACTTCAAAGACTATTAGGGCAAATTGATAGATATATTCCTTACATGGACTTATTAATCATAGTTTCATATCATCCATTAAATGCAAATGTACTCAATGCGATTAAAAATAAAGAAATCGAAAAAGGAAAGCCAATAAGAATAATAACTCCAAATAAAGTAATTTAAATCTCGGAGTCTCCACTCGCACTCAAAATTCAGAAGAGATTTACCCTTGCTGGTCGTTGAACAGCAGGTAAACGGTCTCGTAAACGCTATAGCTATTCGTCCCAAATTGAGCTAAAGTTCAACTTCCTTTATCTGCGACACATTATACTTATTACCAACAATAAGTTAATATAATTCCATATTACATAAATTTTTAAATGATTCTCAGAAAAAGTAACACTAATTACATGGTAGATTACTTTTAGCGATGAACCAATCATTATCTAAATGTCATTGCTTGAGGTGTTGGTTTTTAATAATTTTCAAAATTTTAAATAAACAAAATTGCGACATTTAAATCCTACGGAGTGTGACATTGATGGAGACACTTAAGATCGCAATGGTAAGTGACTGGTTCTTTCCGAGTGTTGGCGGTGTCGAAATTCACATTCATGATCTGTCCTCACGACTGCAGGAAATGGGACACGAGGTACATGTCATAACGGGAAGCAGAGACGGAGAGGAAAAGGATGTTGATACTCCGTACCAGGTGCACAGAATAAAGGGGATCAGTAGAGTGCCCCGTTTCAATGTTTGGGTTGGCACAAGAAAGCCCATGGAGGAATTATTTAAATCTGAAAAATTCGATGTGGTGCATGCTCATAGCTTCTATTCCCCCATGGCGCTGGAAGCGGGATTAGTGTCGCATTCATTAGATATGCCGTATCTCCTCACATTTCACTCTTTTCTGGACACGAGGGCAATACCAAAAATTTTAAGCATTGCATTCACGGGCTATACTGGAAAGCGCGGGGTACTGTTCGGGGTAATAAGAAACTCACACTTGGTGGCGGTAAGTAACGCGGTAAGAAAGAACATCGTGAAGATGCTCAAGGTTGAGGAGAGCATGGTGCACATAATCCCGAATGGCATCGATACTGATTTCTGGAGACCGCAAACAGAACGTCAAGAATCAACGGAAAAAAAGGAGAACGATACGGTAACCGTCCTGACTGTGTCAAGACTCACACGAAGAAAACGTGTGCAGTCAATACCCAAAATTATCAAAGCCCTTCACAAATACAGCCTGAACAGTGGCGTACGTTTTGTCATTGTCGGCAGCGGCCCGTTAAAGAGAACATTGCAGAGGTATGCAAGGAAGACAACAGACCTGTACCTAATTGATTGTGTGGACCGACAGAAACTTCATAGCATTTATGAGAGCGCCGATCTCTACCTGTCCCCTTCAAAAAAGGAAGCTTTTGGAATAGCGGTGGCAGAAGCCCAGTCGATGATGCTCCCGGCGGTTGTTCTCAATCATGGTGGTGCTGCAGAGATCGTCATTCACAACACCACCGGTTATGTGGCCAGCACGGATGCTGAACTCACAGAGTATCTGGCAACCCTTATAGACGATGACGTGACAAGGATCAGGATGGGGAGGGAAGCGAGAAAACATGCCGTTAGGAGATTCAGTTGGAATTTGGTAACGAAAAGGGTGCTGAGAGTCTATGAGCTTGCGATGGAAGGGAAAGCGTAGCAGGTTGCGGGTATTCCTCACGTTTGATGTCGAGCAGGACTGCCCACCGTATCTGAATTCTTGGGTTGGCGTTCAGCTGGGTATGCCTAAAATCCTTGAGCTTCTTGAGAATAAGGGTGTAAAAGCCACATTTTTTGTGACAGCCGAAACTTCAAAGAAGTTTCCTTCAATTGTGCGGAGGATAGTTGACGAGGGCCATGAGCTTGCATCTCACGGCTACATGCACGAAAGGTACGACAACCTGAGCAAACATCGTGCCGCAACGCTCCTAAGAAAATCTCTGAATATTTTGAGAAAGCACTACGATGTTGTATCCTTCAGGGCGCCCAATCTGAAGCTCCCTAAACACATGTACGAGCTGCTTTTCAGAAACAACATACTGGTTGATTCATCGAGGAGGGCGTATCTGTCAAGCTTTTTTCGGGAACACAGGCCTTATACGGTGAACGGTGTGCTTGAGGTGCCCGTATCTGCAACATCTTCGTTGCTCCGGATGCCGTGGGGCCTGCAGAAAAAAATACACCGCCTGCTGCTGAAGGGAACTGTGGTTTATTTTGCTCATCCCTGGGAATTTGTGAACATGCGTACCGCACCCATCAGGCTGGACTGCAAATTCAACACGGGAAGCAGAGCACTTGCCCTGCTTTCAAAACTTATAGATGACCTGAAGCGACTTGGAGCTGACATGCCACTTATGAGCGACCTTATTTAAATTTTCATATCTACCAATTACAACCGATGAAAACCCCCGTTGCTTTCACAGCATTCCCCAAACTTTTTTGTAGCACGAGCTCTTTGATTTGTGACACCGTTTCTGTATGTGCAGGTTCTCTTGCGGTGTCGTTCTTCGTCAGGCCTTCACCATCTCTGATAAAATATAACTCTAACCAAACTTGTGGGAGTGATGCTTGCAATAGCTACCATAATCCTGCTGTCCCGGGGATACGGTATGAGCGCAAAGAACTTTGCTGACCGCCTGCTGAGCATTATGGATAAACTGCGGAATCCCTGCTGCATAGGGCTCGATACAAGAATAAGCTTCGTGCCCTCATTCATAAAGCGGGAATCCATGGAGAAGGAAGACGACGCCTTTGAAGCAAGCGCAAAAGCCATACTCGAGTTCAACAGGAGGATTGTGGATGCCACTTACGACCTCGTGCCGTGCTACAAGATAAACTCGGCCTTCTACGAACTTTACGGCAAACATGGCATAAAGGCCATGAAAAAAACGATCAGGCATATACAAAAAAAGGGCAGAGTGATCATTCTCGACGTTAAACGCAACGATATAGGGAGCACGGCTGAGGCTTATGCTAATGCTTATCTCGGCAGGGTTGAACTGTGCGACGGAACAAGAACAAAAAGTTACTTTGATGTTGACGCCATAACTGTTAATCCTTACCTCGGTAGCGATGGAGTGTTGCCCTTCGTGGAAGCGTGCAGGAATTACGGCAAGGGCATATTTGTTCTTGTGAAAACCTCAAACCCCTCAAGCTCTGAGCTTCAGGACAGAGCTCTCGAGCAGGGTGATGCTTTGCTCTTCCACCTCGTCTCAAGAAAGGTGGATGAGTGGGGTCAGGAGCTTATCGGTAGTGAGTATGGCTACTCCTTAGTGGGTATGGTGGTGGGAGCCACCTTTCCGGAGCATGCAAAGATATGCAGAAATCTGGCCCCGAGAGCAATAGTGCTTGTACCCGGCTACGGAGCGCAGGGCGCAACAGCAAAGGATGTTGTGCACAACTTCAATGATGATGGGCTTGGGGCCATAATTCATTCAGCCAGAGGCGTAATTGCAGCTTACAAAACCGAAAAATTCGGCATGCCCGAAGAGAAGTTTGAAGAAGCAGCAAGAAACGCCACCATTGAAATGATAAGGGATGTGCTCAATGCATTGAGACACGAGAATAAGTGTAGGTGGTAGGGATTGGTGGAACGATTTTATTCTGTGTAAATCTGAATTGCATCTGTGGTTTTTGAAAAATAAACGTCATGTTCCGTTTTTGAGTAACCATCCCTACAGAGTTTCCAGTCTATAACTGAAGGTTCTTTTAACTCATCCGTATATATTATCCTAATCCTTCCACACACCGAACATACGCCCCAGAGGAGATGACACCCTCTTCTCGGATCGTACTCCATCACAAGCTCCTCACCTTTATCAAATCCGTGGTACCGATTTCTGCAGACATCGTGCAGACCCATGTGAAAATATATACTTCTATATCAATATATTGTTAACGGTTCACCATGGAGAATCCTTCATCTTAACACATGCTATTCCATAGCAACAAATTATAAACAGATAACAAAACTCTGAACAAAAAATTCAACATATTTATTATGTTTTTTGCATTTCTTTTGAAACAGTTATAGAACCTTTTGTTCCATACTTCAAAACAAAAACCCGATTCAACCGGCGATTTGGTCTTTGCAAATAGGTGAAAACAACTATTGCAAAGAATAAATCTTTTTAAAACTCGTAGAGAATTGAATCCTCTGGTGAAATGAAAATGGCGAAGAAGAGCAAAGGAAAGATATACGTACCTGACACTTCGGCAATAATAGCTGGAGTTGTGAGAAGACTCATGGATGAAGGCCGGATAAAGAAGGGAGATACCATTATTGTGCCTGAATTTGTGATCTCTGAGCTCGAAAATCAGGCAAACAGAGGCAGAGAGATCGGTATAGAGGGACTGGAGGAGCTCAAGCTCATAAGGCAGAGGTGTGTTGAGAAAGGAATTTCATTCGTGGAAGCGGGGAGGAAACCAACACTCGAAGAAATTCAGCTTGCAAGAAGCGGGAGAATTGACGCCCTTATAAGGGACATAACCAAGGAGATGAACGGTATTTTGATAACATGCGACCTGATCCAGGCGATGGGTGCCGAAGCCTTGGGGATAGAGGTAATCTACGTTGAGCACAAAATGCCCGAAATGCTGGCCATAGAAAAATGGCTCACCCCCGATACGATGTCCCTTCACCTTAAGGAGGGATGCAAACCCAAAGCCAAGAGAGGGAAGCCGGGGGACTTCAAGCTTGTGGAGGTCGATGATGTTGTCCTCACAAGGGATATGCTGGAGGAATTCGCGAGGGAGATTATGGAGCGTGCGAGAATGGATAGGAAAGCCATGGTGGAAATAAGCAGGAAAGGAGCTACTGTCGTGCAGATCGGTTCTCACAGAATCGCAATAACCCGTCCTCCATTCTCGGAAGCCATGGAGATAACACTTGTAAGACCTATACTCAAAGTTAGCCTTGATGACTACAAATTATCTGAAAAGCTGAAAACGAGACTGGAGGAGAGAGCGGAGGGAATACTTATAGCTGGACCACCGGGTCATGGAAAGACAACATTGGCTCAGGCTTTGGCCGAGTTCTACGCTTCTAGGGGTAAGATAGTCAAGACTATGGAACAGCCGAGGGATCTGCAGGTCGGCGCGGAAATAACACAATACGCCCCTCTGGAAGGAGACATGAGCAAAACGGCAGACATCCTCTTGCTGGTCAGACCCGATTACACCATTTATGATGAGTTGCGCACCACACACGATTTCAGGGTCTTTGCTGATATGAGGCTTGCCGGTGTGGGCATGGTCGGTGTGGTGCATGCCACCCAGCCAATCGATGCTGTGCAGCGTTTCATACAGAGAGTGGAGCTGGGACTTATTCCGCACATAGTTGATACCATCATCTTTGTCAAGAGTGGTAGGATAGAGAATGTGTATGTGCTTGACATGAACGTAAGGGTACCTTCAGGAATGACCGCTGAGGATTTAGCAAGACCAATTGTAGAGGTAATAGATTTCGAGACCGGCAAGCTTGAGTACGAGATATACACCTACGGTGAGCAGACCGTAGTGATGAAGGTCAAGGAAGCCAAGGAATCAACCATAACGAAGCTTGCTCAGGAGAGGCTGGAACAGATACTGAAGCGCTACATAAAAGACTTCAGCGTTGAAATTGTCGGACCTAACAGAGCCGTGCTGCGTGTGAAAAAGGAAGACGTGCCTAAGGTCATCGGTAAGGAGGGTAAAAACATAGCCAAGCTGGAGGAGCTGGTGGGCGTAAGGCTGTCCGTCGAGCCGATAGTTGACACGCTTAAAAAACCCGTGCCCTACACGGTCAGGGAAGCCTCAGGAAGCGTGATCATCGAGCTAGACAGGAAACTCATCGGTAAGAACGTGGATGTTTACAAGGGTGACGAGTTTCTTTTCTCGGCCACCGTGGGTAAGAAAGGGCAAATAAGAATAAAGAAGAAGAGCGATCTTGGCAAGAAGGTATTGCAGGCTGTGGCATTGGGCAACCTTAGAGTCCTTGTGGACTGATCACATTATCATGAGATTTCTTTTTGGTTTGTTACCGATTTCAGCGACTTGATAATATCTTTCCGGAAAAATGCTCTTAACTAACGATATTGTTTCTGCGTTGACGTATTTTTGTAGTTTTCATCATTATTGTATATCATTTCGCGAATTTGAGATGCGTTAATCCGCTTCGTACCATTTTTCTTCACCGTATTGAAACCAAGCAACTTTAACCCCACATACACGGAAAAGTCTCTTGTAACGATTTCTGATTTATGATCATCATTCAGGCGAGGATGGTCTGCGTTACTACTTGTCGCCCGCAATATCCTGTTTTTCAACTTCCAAGGATTTTTTGTGGATTTTATAAAAGAAATTGTGGTATTGGTTTCATCAAATGCTGGATCGTTTCTTATCATTCCGTAAACCTCCTCAGGATAAAATGGATTGGAAAGTGATGGATTTGTAACATAAATTGCGATAATAACAAAATCATACTCTTCCTTAACTTCCTCGTACAATCTTCTGTGGTCAACATGCCAGGGTTGAAACCTGCCAATAATCGCCCCGTAAGCCTTCATAAATTTTAGATTTGATAAAATACAATTTTTAAATTTATTATTTGTTAGTTATCAAAATCCCTCTCTTTATCGGCGGTATGATGGGCATATCTATATAAATATTGCAGAAGATAAGAGCAATACACTGCATACAAAACTGCAAAAGAGGTGGGAACTGTGGTGAAATTCGAAACTATAAGAAGTGTGGATGTGAAGCTTGGAGGAAATAACTTTCTGGAAGTTGCACACAAGAAAGCCATCACAACCGAAGGTGAAAACGAGTTCATATCTCTTTCTAGAGGGTTCATAACCATGGAAAATGAAAAGAGGTTCAAGAGAAGTGTAGCCATACCATATGATAGGGATGTTGTTGAGAACGTGAAGAAAGCACTGGAGTCACTGCTCGAGTAATCAATCATGATCTGAACTCATGAATGGCAGAATTGAGTTTTTGTGTTTTCTCTTTTTATATGTATCTCGTGTGTCCAAAAAATGAAACGCCATCCTCACTAAACTCGTCGGGTGATCTTTCATAAGCCGTTAGATTGCCTTCCAGCAAAATACTTTTGCCGTCTTTTTCCAGAGATTCGATATCAACCCCAATTTTCTCATTAAGTTCCTTTTCCAGCGGTTCTGTGGGAAATGCTGGCAACACCCCCGCATAGATGTTCGCATAAAGGGTGTTGTTTTTGAGCAGTCCATAATACACCCGCAGAGCGGCATCCATTGCAGTTTCGGGATCCGACAGAAAGTACCCATCGGAAATGAATCTGTAAATCTCGATCTGATCGAGGTCACCAACTTGTAATGGCTCAGCCCCACTCACTCGTATATTTTTTATCTCAAAGGTGAAACTTATATTTGTCTTTTTCTTTTTTTGTTTTTTTGCAAAAATATGATCTTTAAGAAGGTTCTGATACGCCGCATTTTCCACGAGGAGTGCGGGAATGCTTAATAGATCCTCCAGTGGTAAGTAGCTAACGTCTTTCAGTTTTTTCTTTATTTTTTTCGGGAGAGGCTCGAGTTTCACGACACATTTAGCACAGTCCGGAGATATTCTATAAATTCGCATCATCGTCATCACATTAATCCAGAATTAAATATATTTCTGGATATTTAAATTTTTCCTCACCACTTCCTAAACTCGAGAACCCGAAAAATTTTATCAAACAAAAATGGTATTCGGCCTGGATGTTTTACGGATATTGCTGTTACGGACGACGTTGAGAGGACAGAACTGACAAACGGGGACTGGCGGGCCCGGCGGGATTTTCAGGAAGATGCCCCTTGCCTTTTGAACCCGCGACCTACAGCTTAGGAGGCTGCCGCTCTTTCTGGCCCGGAAAGCTGAAAACTGAACTGACTTTCCGAAGTGTCCAGGCTGAGCTACGGGCCCACCGAACCAAGTACACCATTTTGGTTTTTCACAATATTTTTATGTGTTTCTCCTATATCTTCTTCCCGTTGAAAAGCTGAAGGGGTGATTGAATGGAACGGGAAGAGCTGCCATCTTATGGAGAGGAGCTGCTTGTGGGACAAAGACCGAAATACCTTCTGGTTTGCTGTGCTGACTCCCGTGTGCCCAAAGGAGAGCTTCTGACAGGTTTTAAATTCGATCCAGGAAAGGTCTTCACAATAAGCAACGCAGGGAACTGCTACCTCCTCAACCTGGAAACGTTTTATTATGGAGTTGCACACCTGGGTGTTGAGCACATTGTTATATGCGGGCACAACGATTGTGGAATGATGAAAGCCGTGATAAAGGGTTATGATGAGAATCCATGCATTCAGAAAGGTATAGATACCATAATAAACAAAGTTTTCGGAGGTAGTGCGCCCGAGTTCGATCCTGATGAACTTGCAAAGGAGAACGTGTACAGACAGATAGAACTGATGATGGACGATGAGGTTGTTAGAAAAGCCATGGATGGTGGCACTCTAAAAACAGTTGAAGGCTGGTACTACGATTTTAGCGGTGGAAAACCGGAGCTATACATCATTAACAGAAATGGGGAGAAAATGAATCAAAAACTCGATCTGGCGAGATTAAATTATAAGTGACTGGGGGAAGAGTTTAGTTTAAATATTTTCCTATCAAAACTTCCAAACAGGAAAAACACAAATATAACGGAGGTGCAGAAGTATGGCGGAGGCAAAACAGGAAGACAACGCGGTGCTTGTAGGTAACAAACCAGCCATGAGTTACGTGCTGGCTGTGGTGACACAGTTCAATGAGAAAGGTCACAAAGAAGTCGTCATCAAAGCCAGAGGCAAGGCGATAAGCAGAGCTGTTGATGTGGCAGAGATCGTTAGAAACAGGTTCCTCCCAGATGTCAAGGTGAAGGATATAAAGATAGCAACGGATACACTAAATTCAGAGAATGGTCAGGAAGTGAACGTATCGTCCATAACGATAGTATTGGCAAAAGAGTGATGTTTGTATTTTCTCTCTTTTTTCTTTTTGTAAATCAAAAAATTTAATAAACCTGTATATAAAATATTGATAGAATTTCTAAGCCCCCGTAGTCTAGTCAGGCAAGGATATCGGCCTTTCGAGCCGATGACCCGGGTTCAAATCCCGGCGGGGGCATCATTTCTCAGATTCAGAAAAATAAAAAAATATACAAAAAATAAAAATCCATTAGAATTCTTCACACCTGACTTGGAAATAGTTGTACGGATGCTCACAGGAAGGGCATTTAGCTGGGGGCTCTGAGCCCACATGAACGTAACCGCACTTTCTGCAGACCCACACAACTTCTTCATCTCTCTTGAAGAATTTACCTTCCCTCACGAGCTCCAGCAACTTTCTGTACCTCTCTTCATGATGTTCTTCAGCCTTGGCTATGGCTCTGAGCCTCTCTGCAACATCCTTCAGACCTTCTTCTTCTGCAACTCTGGCAAATTCGGGATACATTTCAGCATTCTCATAATGTTCACCTTCTATGGCTGCCTGCAAATTCTGGATGGTGTCTCCAATAACAAGCGGGGCCTCAACCTCAACTTTCATACTGCTCATGCTCTTGTTGGATTTCTTTAACAATTCCTGGATCATGGTCATGAGCCACTTTGCATGCTCTCTCTCGTTTTCAGCCGTTATCTCAAAGATTTCTGCAATCTGTTCGTATCCTTCTTTCCTAGCGACCTTGGCATACCTACTATAGCGGTTGCTTGCCTGACTCTCTCCTATGAATGCCTTAACGAGGTTCTCCAGAGTTCTTTCCATTCCACATCACCTTTTCGAAAATTTTGGTTTTTATTATAAACATAAATACAAATATTTAAAAAATTTAAGT
>JALVVV010000013.1 GCA_027023265.1 DHVE2 group archaeon | reverse complement strand
ACTCGCTCTTTCTCCTCCGCTTCTAAACTCCTTCTTTTTAAGGTCCTTGCTTATGACCTTTATGTGTAGTTTTACTCTATTTTTATCTCCATTATTCCATGTTTTTCGGGGAATTCAACTCACCCCCAGAGCCTAAGACATGCAGATACATTTAAGTTTGGAAAGAATAAACAGCTTAGCTATTTGTAATGGCCAACATTAATTCCTGCAAAATTTCATACGAAGTAAGACAGCACATCACACAAGGAGAAGATTTAATATACTATTATGGCTGTATGTATGTCAATGGGTAAATGCGGAGGAGACGGAAACAATCGCGTTTTTCTTCTAAAAGTAGATGATGATATAGAGGTTATAGGCTCATCAGCAGGGAGGGTATCACTTACAAAAGAGGAACGCGAGTATTTTAACATGCACAAAAAAGATGATGAATCTTTCACATTTTACAGGTCTACGGGAGTATATAGGTGCGGTGTAGTGTCCACATACATAGTTTGCGTAGAGATAACAGACATGCTTAATCAGTTAGACGAGTTAAAGAAGAAATATATAGAACTGGAAAACTTGGAAAGAAGCAGGATACGTCTTGCAGAATTGGTAATTCACGATGTTAAGAACTACGTCCTGATTATGGATGGACTACTAACATTATTTGAAAATGGAGAATACAGCGCAGAAAACATGAGGGACATGCGAGAGGTCCTGTCAGAGATCAAGGAGTTATTCAGAAAAGTGGCAGTGATGGCTCAGGAAAAGAAACCCATAAAAAAGGAGGAGATAGACCTGGAAAAGATGATATCATCTATCATTTACAGTCACCGGATAAAACTTGAAAATAAAAATATGAAATACGAGCTGAAGTGCAAGACCAAAAAATTGTACACCGACCCGCTCATCCAAGAAGCAATTATAAATTTAATTGACAATGCTATTGAGCATTCGCCAGAAAACGGAATGGTAGGGGTAAAGTGCCTGGAAAAAGAAGGAAAGGTACAGATTAGAGTTTATGATACGGGGTTTGGCATACCAGACGACCTAAAGGACATCATATTTACAAGATTTAAAAGTTCATCATCCAGTTTTGGAATGGGGTTAGGTCTTGCGGTTACAAAGCACATAGTTAACCTATTGGGCGGAAATATATGGGTAGAAGACAACGTTCCAAGCGGCGCCGTGTTTGTCATAGAGCTCTCTGGAAAATAATTAAATTCTAATTTTCATTAATCCCGCTATGTTCACGCTCATTGGAAATCGGAAGAGATATATTGCCTGGAAATCTGGGGACATGTACAGAGTGGATGATTTGGCAATTATCAAAGAAATAGATTTGGGTAGAATGGTTCTGGGCCTTGACGAGTTTCGCGTTGTTAAAAGCAATTTATACGATTACATGAGCACAATAAAAAGAAATGCACAAATTATCTCCATTAAGGACGCGGCGTATATAATTGCAAGATGTGGAATACGCGCAGGAAGCATCGTGGTTGAAGGAGGTGTGGGCTCCGGTTCTCTAACAACAGCACTCCTTTACTACACAAAACCCGGTGGAAAAGTAATTACCTACGAGATACGAAAAGATTTTCGAGAATTTGCACTTAGAAACGTTGAAAGAATTGAACACGGGCACTGGCTCATAAAGAGCGGAGATGTCAGAAAAGATGTCTCTGAGAGAAATATTGATTCTTTTGTTCTGGATATCCCGGACCCATGGAACGCCGTGGAAATTGGATATCGCGCCCTTAAATCGGGTGGCTGCTTTTTCGCTTACGTCCCAACATGTAATCAGGTTGAGAAGGTTTACAAAGAGCTTGAGCAACACGGTTTTGATGACCTGGAAGCATCAGAGATTATTCAGAGAAAAATACATGTTGGTGCCATGGGCACGCGCCCAGATAATATAGAAGTGGGGCACACGGGATTCCTTGTTTTTGGTAGAAAAGTATGAACTGAAGGAAAACCAAATCTTTTTATTTGGTGTCCAATTGCTATCCCGTGGAATTCCCGTATAAAATTAGAGATTCGCAGAGAGTTATGATTAAGGACATCGAAAGCGTTTTAGATAGTGGAATACACATTGTTTTAGAAGCACCTACTGGATTTGGAAAAACCGCCACATCACTTTATCCAACTATAAAATTCGCTTTGAAACATGGAAAAAAGGTTATTTACCTTGTACGGACCAACTCGCAGGAACAAAAAGTAATAGAAGAATCAAAAAAGATGGGGGTGCTGGCAATAGGACTGCAGGGACGCGGACACATGTGCCCGCTTTCAATTAATAGGGCAGAGCTGAAAAATGGCAATGCAGAAGAGCTATCGCTGTATTGCAAGAAAGTTAGAGATGACGTGAAATCTGGAGATGCTGATGCCTGTCCATTTTACTACAACTACATTAACAACGGTGAGGCTATACGGAAGTACGTGGAAGAAGTGCATACATCCGAGGAAGTACTAAGCAAAAGTATGGAATACGGTGTTTGTGCTTACGAGGCCATCAAAGATTCTCTTAAAAAAGCCACCGTTGTTGCTATGCCCTATGTGTATTTTTTGTTTCCACTATTAAGAAACACCATATTTGACAGGATGAATGTATCGTTCAGGGACATTATACTGATTGTAGATGAAGCACATAATTTCCCTGATTTTGCAAGGGAACTTAGAAGTGATGAACTGTCTGAGCATAGCCTTGACATGATGGAAAAAGAATGTTTGGAATACGGCAACAGAGAGATTTTCGGTGTGCAGTGCGCAGACCTTGCAGAATTTGTAAAAGAGGCTATGTTCCGTATGAAAAAATACGCAGATGGTGACGAGGCAATTGTGCCCCATTATTCATTTGAAGAGGAGTTAGGCACCATCATGGAAATTTCCCCCAACAAAATAGGTCAGGTAGCCATGGAACTTTTGAAGTATGGAATGGCAATACGTGAGGAGCGGTTAAACAGGAGAAAATTGCCGAGGTCGTATGTATTCCATGCTGGAAACTTCTTATTAAACTGGAAAGACACCTACTCCTACGATTACCTCCACATAGCAAAATTCGGGGAGAATCCGCGCCTTGAAATATTTTGTCTGGATCCTTCAGAGATTACGGACATTATCAATTCAGTATATGCATCGGTGCATATGTCCGGCACCCTCAATTTGAAAGTGTACAGGGATTTAATTGGATTGCCACACGACACTGTACTCAAAAGATACGAATCTCCGTTCCCAAAGGAGCATCTTAAAATATTATACGTAGATGATGTAACTACCAAGTATGACGAGGTAGAGAATAACTTACCAAAAATAGCAAAGTACATAACTGATATTGTAAAAATTGGTAGAAACACTGCAGTTTTCTTTCCATCTTACACCATACTGGAAAGGGTGTCCAAACACGTACCGTTCCCACATATATCTGAGAAAAAAGGTATGCAACAGAGCGAGCTATATGAAAAAGTGGAGAAATTTAGAAAATATGGAGGGGTGATTTTCTCTGTTTTTTCGGGTCGTGTGGCAGAAGGGCTGGATTTTCCGGGAAAGCAATTGGAAGTAGTTATTATTGCAGGAATACCATATCCAAAGCCCACAGCCCGGCAGAAAATGTTACAGAAATATTACGACTTTAAATTTGGCAGAGGATGGGATTACTCATACAAAGTTCCCGCAACTATAAAAATGAAGCAGGCAATTGGAAGGTTAATCCGCGGGGAAAATGATAGAGGTGTGGCAATCATTCTGGACAAAAGAGCGAGGTATTTCACAAAGGAGATACCCGCAAAAAAAAGTGAATCAATCACAGAAGAAGTCTCCGCATTTTTTGAAAGCGATAAAGAAAAAGGGGAGGAGGGGCGTCATCGTGATGTGTGATTATATGATTCTTGTATACATTTCGTATACCTATGTATGGATATACAAAAGTAGTATTTAAAACTTTCTAAAAATTGCGCCAAAAAAAGGCGAGTATATAAATGAAGAGGAGTCATGTAATGATAGGTACCTACCGCCGGGCAAAATCAGCAGCCGCTTTTCCAGCAGTTTTTGCCTGCTGCAGTGCACAATCAAAATCGCAATTTGCATCCACAACAGAGCCGCATGCGAATATTCCTGTAACTGAACTTTCCATATTACCTTTAACTACCGGACCTTTTGTAGATGGCAACATCTCCGCTTTTAGCTTTAAAAACATTTTTGCATTTGGGATACGTCCTGCTGAAATAACAAGCGTATCACAGCTAAACCATTGAGATTTGCCATCTATACTTACTCTTATCCTTTCAACACGACCCTTGCCTCTTATCTCTGTTACACGGGCTCCGTAATACACAGGAATTTCCAAATTCACATTTTTTTCTTCCACTTTCTCTTCAAATACACCCAGGACGCTTATCCCATGTTCTAAGAGCATTTTAGCAGTATTTATTCCCTCGTAATTCTGGCTCAGAATAGCCACGTTTTTACCAATTATAAGTTCATCTGCAACCAACTCAAGAGCCATGCTCTCCGTAAAAACACCAGATACGCGGTCACCAGGTATGTTCAAAGTAAACCTTGTTTTATCCTTAGTTCCCGTTGCAAAAACTATTGCTCTGGCATCTACGTACTCCAGTCCTGTGTAAATCCGAAACTGTTCTTTCTTTTTTATATCTTCCACGTGGCGACCGTACATAACCTCTATCCCTTCGCTGTGGATCTCGTTTATAATACCTGTGAGAACATCCCCACATTTTTTAGAATATTCACCAACTTTGGTTTGACATGACTCTCCGGAGTACAACAGAAGTTTGCCACCCAACTCGTTGCTCCGCTCTAAAATCAAAACCTCACTACCGTTTCTCTTAGCCTCTAACGCTGCCACCAGGCCAGAAAGGCCTCCACCGACCACTACCACGTCGTACACAGCTGAGCATAGTGTTCTGGGATATAATTATTTCCTTACTCTTCTGAAAAGAGCACTATTTCCTTCCCGCCAACCCTGGCAGCGAGGTAGTTTGGAGCATGGACGATTTCCATATCCACATCCTTAAGCCTATATACTCTCTCACTCATTGTATACAATATGTATACAGAGAAGTATTTAAGGGTTTGCATGAAAATACCATTGTCCTTCATGATATTGGAAATGTTAATATAAACGCAAAGCTATCCACCCCCATGGTTATGCTCCTGTATCTTGATAACCCATACCTTAAAGATTTCACTGCCACAGTGCAAAAAATAGAAGAAAATGTGATTTTCCTTGATAGAACAGCATTTTATCCAGGTGGAGGAGGTCAACCATACGACACGGGCAGAATAGAATTCAATGGCACAAGCTCCTCTGTGATTAAAGTCAACAGAGATGATTTTGGACATGTAATTGATGGAGAGTTGCCATCATTAGGCGAGAAAATAAAGGGATTTATTAACTGGGAAAGGAGATATGCCATAATGAGAACTCACACCGCAGTACATGTTATATCGGGAGTCGCATACAATCAATTTGGAGTCACGATAACTGGCAATCAGCTTTACGAAGGAAGAGCAAGAGTCGATTTATCCTTTGAAAACTTAACAAGGGATACTGTGGAAAACATCATAGAAGAGAGCAATAAAGTAATTAATAAAAATCTGCCGGTAAAGGCATACTACCTGTCAAAAGAGGAGTTCATGCAAAGACCAGAACTTATGAGAGTAAACCCAAAACTGTATGAAAAATACGATAAAATACGAGTCGTGGAAATTGAAGGATTTGATGCTCAGGCAGATGGAGGAACACATGTGAAATCACTGAGAGAGATAGGAAAGATTGTCCTTGAAAAGTATGAGAGCAAGGGTAGAAAAAACAAAAGAATATATGTGAGGGTTGAAAATGAGCCGTAAAGTGTTTTTATTTTTGCTTTTAGCGTTCCTTATAACTGTGCCATACGCGCATGGTATGAAATGGGAAAACTTCGATGAAAAACATACCTTTTCCTCGGCAGGATGGCATAAAACATCAATCAATATAGAAAATGCGCATTACTCAAGCTCACCATATAATTTAGTCGTATGGAATTCAACATCAATTCTCGTTTACGGCACAAATGACGTGTACCACGAAAAGCACATAGAAAATGTATGGGTAGGAAAATACCATATCGCAGCAAAAACACCGTCAAAACTAATTTTCATAAACATATCCTCATCCAAAACTTCCAGTTTCAACGCTTCATCCGTTAAAGAAGTTATCCCCGCACCATTCGGTGCAGCCATTATAACCAGCACCAATGTGTATTTGTTCAACTACCAAAACAAAATTATGAAATACCCGTTAGCAAAATATGCTGACACGGATTTTTCAAACCGGCAGTTCCTATTCTTCACAAATAACATTCTTTACGGGTACGGATTTTCAACATCATGGAACTTGAGATTCCCTTCAAATATAAACGGGGCTGTTGTGGGTGATCATTACTACGTACTTGCAAAAGATGTTGTTTACATACTAAATTCCAGCAAAAATATAATATATAAATTCAATTTTGTAGCCACATCTATGTATTTCATAGACAGTCGCCTCACACTAATAACACCAATGGAAGACGACGAAGATGGTCATTACTGGGTTTTCACATTTATGCAATGGATAAATAACAATTACACGCAGGTTAAACAGGCAATGACTTACCTCAAACCAGAAGGAGTTGTCAACTACGGAAGTTTCATATCTTTCTACGATTCCCATTACCTACACATATTAAATATGACCTACAACCTATGTACAAATAACACCTTTGATTCCATTCACATTGGAGGGGACTATGCCCTGGGAATAAACAGAACCTCCACATATGTGCTTAATTACAACAAAGTGTTTAAAACTCTTAAAGACCTTGGTCATGACAACGATCTTGACTGGATTCCTGACTCACAAGACCCTGATGATGACAACGACGGAATGCCTGACTGGTGGGAGGAAAAATACGGGCTCAATCCGGATTATGCAGGAGATAGAAACCAGGATCCAGATGGCGATGGACTAACAAATTACCAGGAGTACCTAAACGGGACGAATCCATTTAAGTGGGACACCGATGGAGATGGTCTAAGCGATGGTTACGAGGTGCACCACGGGCTGAATCCGCTCGTACCCAATGCAGTATTTCCCATGGAACTGGTCAATTATCTTGGTCTATCCCTATTTGTGGTGTTAGCTGCAATCGGGTTTTCAAAGGGAAGAAAGTCTGAAAAGGATAAATAATTAAATCTTTTTAATTTTGCTATTACAAAGCAATAAAATTAAATCGGTCAAACAATACCCATGTATGCTCGAAGAATACATAAGCATGTTCAAAGATGAGGTCTTGTACGAGCACGAAGTTGAAATGGATAACATCCCCAAACTTCTCTGGAAAAATCAAGATAAAATAGTTTATGTGGACAACGTTATGGGATACAAAATAATAGGCAACCTGTGGGCTCGAAGAGATAGGTTCAAAGCAGTATTGGGAAACAACCTTCTTGAAAACATGCTACGCGCAATAGACAACCCCCAACCATACAGGGTAGTTGATAACGACATGAAAAGCGAAAAGGTGGACTTTGAGGGGATACCTATCCCAAAGTACTACCCTAAAGAGGGGGGCAGGTACATAACCTCAGGAGTGGTTTTTTCTGAATACAACAGCAAGAGAAACGCATCTTTTCACCGTATAATGCTCAGGGATTCAAATACGGGGGTAATAAGGCTCGTACCAAGGGATTTATACAGAATGCATATAGATGCAAAAGAACACGGTGAGGAAGTCAATATTGCTGTAGCAATAGGACTGGAACCACATGTGCTTCTCTCCGCTGCTACCAGCGTAGCTTACGAGGTTGACGAGCTTGAAATTGCCTCAGCCTTACGAAATTTTAGTATGGGCAGTGAAGAAAAAGCAATCAGATTACCTAATGGAGTAAACGTTCCGCGCAACTCCGAGATAGTACTTGAAGGGAAAATAACCAACGATTACGATTATGAAGGCCCATTTGTGGACATAACCAGAACGTATGATACAGTTAGGAAACAGCCAGTTATAGAGTTTACAAGATTGTACTTTAGAACAAAGACTCTCCACCTGTTAATTTCAGGGGGTAAAGAACACTACAACCTGATGGGTATGCCGAGAGAGCCAACCATATTTCGGGAAATCAAGAGAGATGGAGTAGATGTTATCGATGTGAGACTTACCCACGGCGGATGCTCTTGGCTACATGCTGTGGTTAAAATAAAAAAACACAGAGAAGATGATGGAAGAAAGGCCATATACGGTGCATTTAGAGGCCACAGGTCCCTTAAACATGTGGTGGTGGTAGATGAGGATATAAACATAGATGACCCTAACGACGTGGAATTCGCAATAGCAACAAGGTTCCAGGGAGACAGGGACCTTATAAAAATGGGTCCGACACGGGGCTCTTCCCTGGATCCGAGTGCCTACGAAGGACACATGACCGTGAAACTTGGACTGGACGCCACCATGCCCCTGGAAAATCGTAGCATGTTCACAAGAATTAAAAATATTTAATTACCTCATCACCATGCTTGAGCATGCTTGTTTGCCCAATGGATTACCGGTACGGGAGAGATGAAGTCAAAAGGATATTTTCGGAAGAAAGCAAGCTTAATTACATGCTCACCGTGGAACTGGCTCTTCTGAGGGCACATGCCATGGTAGGAAACATACCTGAAGAATGTGTCTCGCATGTAGAAAAAAGTATGAAATATGTGGAATTGAAAAGAGTAAAGGAAATTGAGGCAGAGATAAAGCACGATGTAATGGCAGTTGTAAAAGCCATGTCAGAAGTCTCCGGAGAGTGTGGTAAGTACATTCACCTTGGGGCAACTAGCAACGATATAATAGATACAGCAACGGCGCTTCAGATTAAGGAATTTTTAAGATATTTAGAAGAGGACCTTGAAAATCTTGAAAACGTGCTTGAAAATTTAGCTTTGAAGTACAGAAACACCGCAATGCTGGGAAGAACCCATGGTCAAGCGGCGGTCCCCGTAACTTTTGGGTTGAAAATGGCAAATTACCTTGCAGAAGTGCTGAGGCACCACGAAAGATTGAAAGAGGCAACAAAGAGAGTACTCGTTGGAAAAATGATGGGGGCTGTGGGCACCGGAGCTGCCTTCGGAGACAAAGGAATAGAGATACAAAATTACGTTATGAGATATCTTAACCTCGGAATTGAAGAATCACCAACTCAGATAGTAGCAAGAGACAGATACATAGAGCTCGTCTCGATATTAAGTGGAATTGCAACATCACTGGAGAAGTTTGCTACTGAGATCAGGAATCTGCAGCGCACAGAGATCGGAGAGGTGCAGGAAGGTTTTGATGAAAAGAAACAGGTTGGCTCCAGTACAATGGCTCAGAAGAGAAATCCAATAACCAGCGAGAACATATGCGGATTGGCCAGAATAATAAGAGGCTTTCTCACGCCCATGCACGAAAGCGCTATACTCTGGCACGAACGGGACCTTACCAATTCATCTGCGGAGAGATTCATCATACCCCATGTATGCGTGTTAACCGACGACATCATTGTAAAAATGACAGGAGTACTTAGAGATTTAAAAGTAAACGAAGAGCGCATGCTTGCAAATTTAAGGGCAAACGAGGAGGTCATGGCTGAGCGGCTCATAATATTCTTAGTAGAGAAGGGATGGAACAGACAGGACGCACACGAGAAAATAAGGCAAATTGCCATGCAGCCGGGTAATTTCAGGGAGAACATCATGCACGATAAAGAAATAGGTGAAATAATAAAGCCGCACATAGATGCTCTGTTTGACCCGCTCAGCTACATGGGTTCAAAAGACAAGATTATTGATAAAATAATTGAAAAAAAGAGAAATTTTCTAAATTAATCCCTGTTTTTTCTTCTCAAGAGCACGGGCACTGCAATTATTAACAGAAAAGCACCGAGCAGGCTTGTGTTAAATTCCGGAGTGTCAGGGGATATATCCCTCACAACAGGAGAATAATCGCTCTCGCCATTCCAGTCTGTCATCTTGACGGAATAGCGCACAATGTCGTACTTCTTGCTAATGCCAATTTCCAAAGCACCGCTTCCGTGGTTTCTTCCCACTCCAACTTTCACACTGTTCGTCTCTTTCCCGTCAAACAGCACCTTGATTACCTTTCCATCGTAACCGTACACCTGAATCACATGTGTCTGGTGGTCCTTTGTCGTGAAGGTTATCTGTGCATAGTCGCAAGGAGAAACACCCTTAGGAATCACGGTGGTATTACCCCATGGATGTCCAGCTTTCTCCATAACAGGAGCAATGTTTCCCGCCAACATTGTTCCGGTCACGCTTGCGTAGAAGTACGTTCCATTGCTATCTGTATAATTGCTGTACAGGTACAAATCAATATTCGGATTTGCCACATCACCTGTGGTATCACTCCTGAAAGTGTTTATTCCCTTTATGGTATCCCAGTCCTTGAAGTACCCGTCTATGACTATACGGTCAGGAGTGCCAACATATTTTCTGTATGAGTTACCCCATACCGTGTAAACAGCATTGGTATCCACAGACAGAACCTTTACCTCCACACCTCTGTTGTACACGTTGCTCGTGTCAATACTGAGGTATATAGTCTTAGGGGTAGTTATATTACCAATACCAGTAATCTTGGAGCCAACTACACCCTTTATTTCCACACCCATCGGCACCTGAAGGGTTATGCTCTTAACGTTCACCGTGCTGTACATTGGCTTTAAATCCAGCCTGAGCGTATTGTTCTCCAAAGGAGTCTGAATCAAGAGAAGAGCCGGTTTCTGAATTCCAACCACAGGAGTGATGTCCTGGTAGTATCCTGTTTCCGTTAGAACCATTATTTTAGCGTTGGAACTTATTTTATAGTTAACCGCTCCAGTAATGATATCTGGAGTGCGATGACTAATAGCCACGGATTCTATTTCAGTCCAGTTCCAAACATGCGGGTTTCCACCAGAAAACTTCGAAAAGGAGGCACTTACCGTTCCGTTGTTTCCGTAAATCTCAACTATGTAATCTGCCCCAAGATATCCTGCGCTGTATCCCGTATTGGGATTGGAATCGTTGTCTATCAGGATGAATCCAAGATTCTGGTATTCACCCGTTTTGGAAAAATCACCTTCAAAATTCAAGTAAAATTCAAAGGTGGTGTCCGTTTTGTGAAATGCAAATTTCTCTATGTTTATATTTTTATCATTAACCGGAGACATATCAAAATCAATATACTTTCGTATAGTATTCCAATCAGTCTTTTTCAGGGAATTGGTAGAGACTGCAAACGCCCCGAATATCAAAAGCAAGACCACACCAATCACAATCCATGCTCCAGCCCTGCCCTTTGGGGAATTCATAATTCCTTTCTTAGCCACGTTATTATTTGAACCGTTGCCGTTAACAAGCCCATCTTTATTCCCCTTGCCGTTTGTAAGACCATTAATTGCACCCCTTGACGGATTTCGCCGCATACCATTTCCATTAACAAATCCTTTATCATTCATAGCAAAGCCTCCTGCTATACCTTGGATTGTAATGTTCCCTCCCGATATAAACTTTACTCCTAAAAATCTCGAAAATCAAATTTTTTATAATTGCTGTCAATTAAGGTTTTCATGAAAGCTCTGATTTTAGCAGGAGGGTACGCACGCAGGTTAGCACCACTGACGGACTTTATATCTAAACCCCTATTACCCTTGGGTGACAAGCTCGTAATCGACTGGGTCATGGACAGCATTTCAAATTTACCAATTGAAGAAATAATTGTATCCTCTAACAGCTACTACGAGAAGCAGTTTAAGTACTGGGCAAAGTGCAGAAAAGAGAAAATACAACTTATAATAGAGCCTACCCACGGGGAAAACGAAAAGTTCGGTGCAATAGCAGGAATTAAATACGCCATGGACAGAGCAGGTATAGATGACTACCTGATAATTGCCGGAGACAATGTGTTTGATTTTTCCCTTAAAGACCTTTACGCATTTTATTCTAAGAAAAAAGCACCCGTGCTTGCCGTGTACGACGTTGGAGATTTAAATAAAGCTCGTAGATACGGGGTAGTTAAAATTGACGAGGAAAACAGGGTTGTGTCCATGCAGGAAAAACCAGAAAATCCAGAATCCACTCTCGTCAGCACCGCCTGCTACATGATTCCTGCAAAATCAATAGATTACCTGGAGGAATATCTGCGCGAGAAAAACAATCCTGACAGCCCGGGATACTTCATGGCATGGCTCGCGTCTACCACAGAGGTATATGCATACCCATTTAAGGGATTGTGGAAGGACATAGGTAATTTGGACGAATACCGGGATGCTTTTAAGCAATTTATGTAAGTGGTTGAAATAACCACAATATTTATAATACTCCATCTACATATCTTTTCAGGTGATGCTCAATGCAGGATAATAAAAAAGCAAAAGAAAATAAGAAAAACTCAGGTTTCCAGCAGTCAAAAAGTAATTACAACACTCCTAAAACAGAACTGTTCGAAAGCGAGCAGGAGAAGAAGATAGGATACGGAGAATTGGAGGCAAAAACTGGAGCGGAAGCGTTAAGAGAGAAGGAAAAAATGCAAAAATTAAAGGAGGCGGCAAAGTTACGCAAGAAGGCGGCAGATTACAAAAAAAAGGCTTCGTATTACAACCAGAAGTACAAAGAAGAGATGCAAAAGGTGGCAAAGTACCAGGCGGACAAGGCAAAATACAGGGAAAAAATTGCCGCTGAGAAGAAAAAACTGAACATGCTCAAGGACAAGGTTGAAGCTTTGAACGATAAAATAAAAGCAGAAGGTTCACTTAAGAAACAGGAAAAGCTGAGAGCAAAAGTGGCTTCGTTGCAAACAAAGATTTCTCACATCGAGTCAAGGATTTCTTCAATAAAGAGAAAGGAAGCGGAAATCGTTCAAAAAATGGCCGCACACAAAGCTAAAGCTGCTGGTTACTTTGAAAAGAGCAAGACCTATGAGGAGCAGGTCAGCACATATACCAAAACCGCAGAGATGCTGGAAAGAAACGCAGGTTGAAATCGCAAGAAAAATTATCTTATGATTAATTTTATTTTATCACCCACTTTCACATTTAAATTTTTGCTCGCATCTCCTTTGTTTACTGCAAATTCCAAAAGATTCTCGCTGTTCACAAGTGCCACGAGTTCCCCCTCTTTTGCATATCCATACGATTTCACAAATTTTGTATGCAAGCCATTTATTAAAAGTTCATCAACATTCTTGACCAGTTCCCCATTTATGTTTGTTATCACGTTTCCAAAGTGGTCAACATGAATTATTTCACCCACCAACGTATCACCAACTCGCATGGAATCCTGAACCTCAAATTTTTTGAAATCATCAATTTCAACAAGTTCATCGCGAGAGCCAGCATCAATCTGAGCAGCTATGGGTGCAAATATGTCGCGCCCGTGAAACGTGTGCATATTCGCCTCTTTCTTTATTTCATATAATTTAGAAACTCTGTTTTTAACAAGAGTTAAAATCCCGTTATCTGGACCAACGTATATTCCGCGGTCCAACTCAGCAACTATACCCCTGCGCCCGGTGCCAACTCCAGGGTCCACCACAAAAAGGTGCACGGTATCTTCTGGAAAATAATCCAGAATACATCTCAACACGTAAGCTGCGTGGTGAATATCATGTCTTCTTATTCCGTGGGTTATGTCAACTATTTCCGCCTCTGAATTGATTTTCTTTATCACGCCCTTCATCACGCCCACATAGTGATCTTCGTACCCAAAATCAGTGGTTATTGTTATCATGGGGACCATCTCAGTACTTTATACGAAAATCAGTGTATCCCTTTACATCACCATACTCGACATCAACACCATCTACCCGCGCGTGAGGATGCTCGTACCTGCATCGTCTTATTAATTCTTCAACGTCTTTTTCGTCCCCTTCAAATACTGCCTCAACACGCCCATCGGGCAGATTTCTAACCCAGCCAGTAACACCCAATTTTTTTGCATTTTCCTCCGTAAAAGCCCTGAAAAAAACACCCTGCACACGACCACGGAAGAACACATGCGCGTTTACCCTGCTCATAATCACAAAAAGAGTTATTCCTTAAAAAATGTTACCCCTACTTTAATTCAGCTAAACTTTAAATAATATCGGATAATAACGCACCTATGAAGGAGATGGAGTTCAAGCTCATTTCAAAGGAGAAAGATGAAATTGAGCTGGAAGTTATAAATGCAGACCGCACGCTTCTTATACCTCTT
>JALVVV010000012.1 GCA_027023265.1 DHVE2 group archaeon | reverse complement strand
TAATACCAAAATGCTTCCCAATACCTCCGATACTCCTTCCTCTTGCCTCTTTACCTTCATCTACCATCACCAGCACCTCTCTCATCTCTTCTTCTCTATTTAAAAGTTTCGGGGTGTTTACCGGACACTATCCTCCGTAAAATCACACAAAAAAGTAGTTTAAGTGTCCCTCCTCAAACGCCTCCTACGATTTATTAAATACCCAACCAAAATTAGCAGTATAAAATATAAAAGCTGTTGGGTGAACTCAGGGATTGTCTGCTTGTAAAAGAATATATCCGCGTACTCTTGATTCACACTTCCTGGACCATCATCCGACCAAACAATATAAAGATATCCATTGTAATAACAAACATCTGTAGCAGGTATGGTGACATTAACCTCCCCGTCCCCGCTTATTTGTTCTGGAACACTCCATGTGTGCCCACCATCTTTTGAGAATATAAGATACACGAAATCCCCATTGGAAGTGGCATTGAAATAAGAAATGAATATCCAGTTATCACTTACCCACACTGCTGGATTTTCTTCCAAGCTTCCTGTATTTGATGTTAGCTTGTAAGTAGTTTGCACAGTCCCCGATTCAGCAGATATATTGGCAAGCCAGAGATCCGATGTGACCAAACTTAAGCTTGAGTCACAGTAATCATGCTCCCACACCACAAAAACGTAATTGGAAGAGGAAGAGATACTGGGTAAAATATCATCATCAAGCCCCTCAGTGCCATCAGAAACATACAAACGAACTCCGGTGCTCCACGAGGTGCTTCCAACAGACGTGTAATTGAAATATAACTCATAATAATATATCCCGGTGGAATTGTACTCCTTTATTTCATAAGCCACGTAGATATATGGATTTGCGCTTGCGGTTATTGTCACACTTGGCCTAAGTTCATAGTTATTACTTATAGCAACCTCCGTTTTTGTCCATGTGTCTTCCCATGAATCTGAATCTTCGGAGTAAACTACCCATATATCTGAATCCTCTGGATTACCGGAAGAATCAAAATACCTGTACTCAAAACTTATAGCAATATCAGGGCCCATGCCACTGGCGGAAATGCTGTACACAGATGACCACCAGTTCCAATTAGATATGACACCAACGTACCACACCGGTGCACCATCTGAATATGAACCATTTGTATGATAATGAACCAAGTATTCAAAATAAGAACCAGAAGTGTGATTCTCAAAGAATATGAAAACATCTCCGTAACCGTTAGATACAATAACTGGCTTAGAGCCTGTTATATTTTTATAACCCCAATCCTGTGAGAAAGAATAAGCTTTCCATGTATTTCCATTATCATTACTAACTGCAAATCCTATTGATATGGGCTCATTTGTTTTGGGATCTGCATATCCTGCATCGAAAGCAACGAACAACGCACTACCGTTGGAAACTATAGAGGGTGTTGTCTGGTTGTATATCCAATCTTCCGTAATATTCGTAGTGCCTTCAGCTTAGTGCTAAAACATATAATAATTTGTTATCCAAATACCAAAACCACACAGAACCTTCGGAGATTAGATAAGTTTATATGGGAGTAATAAATTAGGATAAGCGATACCTATGGCGGAGATAAAGTTTACCAAGGAAGAATTGATAAAGATCAAGGAAGTGTACAAGGGAATTATGTCGTATGCATCCGTCGGTCTCTTCTTCAGGAGTGGTGAAATAATAGGTGAGATTCTCGTGAGAGATTTGCCCAGGGACAATTATTTTGAGGAAGTCGCAAAGGCTCTGAAAGAGAAGGGCTGGGTAGAAGAAATTGAATTTGCAGAGGATCACGTGAAAACAAAGGGCTCAGCAGAGGTGCATGATTCCAACGCGCCTACATGCCACATGTTGAGAGGAATTATAAGGAAAGTGTATGAAAAATACAATGGAACGATTGTGAATGTTGATGAGGAAAAATGTGAGAGTAAAGGGGATCCTTACTGTCTTTTCGTGATAAATAAAATGGGGTGAGCTATGTGGAATATGCTCTCATAAAGAGAGATGGGATGTATATAAAAGGGGAATTGCCAGGGCATTTGGAAAGGGATAAGTTTTGCATAATGTGCGCAGCGGCTTTCGGGGCAGGATTGACAGCACACAGGGAGTATGGGGGCTCTGTGAAAGAAGTCATTATAAAAGGGGAGAACAAAGATGTGTTCATAGTACCATGGGAGGGGCATTTGCTCGCAGTTATAGGCACCAGAGATGATTTAGAAAATGTAAAAAAAGAGCTTAAATCCTAAAAGTATCTGCAATTAAATCTAAAGTTATCATTGCTTCTCTTTCTATCTCTCTATTTTCTCCAGCGTTGACTGCTTCAACAATCACATAGGTTCTATTTCCGTTACCAAGTATTCTGTATTTTATCGGGCCAGTACCCAAAAGCAGATTTTTCCACCTTCCTTCAACCACAGTCATGTTCCCGTGCTTTCTAACTTCTCCGTACTGAACAGATGCTATCCTTATCTTATCGTAAGTAAGATTAATTATATCCTTTGGGTCATCACCAACATCGTGCAGCCAGAATATTGATATGTATCCCTTTGCATTAACCAGAGGAATGTAAAACTCCACATATCCCTCGCTATCCCATGTTTCAAAGTAATGAATTCTCCCCTTAGTAGGTATGCTTATGTGAAATTCAAAGTCCTCGAGCTTTACACTGTTGTATCTCTTCTTCATATCCTTATAATCTACTCCCTGTTCCCAGACTTTGTTAAAATAATCCAGCATGGTCTCCCTGGTGAAATCATCTTTTATTAGAACAGAACCTATGTATCGCTTCTCTTTTATAAGACGAATAAAAACCCCATCATCAGATATAGAGAAGAAACCACGGGGATTTAGCATGTGCCTTATCTCCATTCCATTGGCAATTAAGTAATCGTAAGCCTGAAAATTAACTATGCCGCTTATTGGCTGTATCAGCTTTATTTTTACATCCCTCTTCAGAGCATCAAGCAAGGCATTGTAAAATTCAGATTCGTTATCTATGGATTCACTATATGGAGTGATAAGGTAAAACATACTCTTAACATTTCTGAGAACTTCTATATGACTCAATGGGTTTAGGTCTTCCTTGCTCACCCACACGTACTCCTCTATGTTTCCGTATTCCTGACCTGTGTACATTTGAGATAGCTGATCGAGAAGAAACTTCATACTCCTCTCTTTTGACTCCAAATCCCTTTCCACACTATCCTTGTAATTCTTAAATAAATTTATTAAGCCAATATCAGGAGGTATTGCTGAATATTTAACAGGCCTTCCCGGCTCCATACGAACTAACCCTTTTTCCATAAGGGACCTAAGCACATCGTAGCATCTCGGTCTTGGCACGCCGGAACCTGCACTGCATTCTGTTGCCGTAAGCAAACCCTTTTCAAGAAGAACCATGTATGCATCAGTCTCATACTGAGTTAGTCCCAGCTCTTTGAGATATCTCCTAATTACATCCATAATATGATGTGAATAACTACAAAGTATATGTATTTTAATACAAAATTCTCAACATTTTCCGATGTGCTATGAGCATATTTTTAAGTTTTTTCTAAGACC
>JALVVV010000011.1 GCA_027023265.1 DHVE2 group archaeon | reverse complement strand
ATATAGGGTTCAAGATGAGCGCGAGCAGTAGCAGTGCGAGCGTTAGCGCAGGAGCTACTGCAAGTTATTACATAAACGTGGAGTTTCCGTATGACTGGACCACGGAGGTAGGGCATTTCACGGTGAGCGGATTGCCCGGCGGTGCTACATACAGCACATCCACAAATTACGTGCGTCCTGCGGGAGACGGAGCCACGGCAGGATTCACGTTGAGCATACACACGAGCAGCAGCACACCAGGGGGCACATACACGCTTACCGTGACCGGGTACACGTACAACCACACCACCGGACACTGGGGCAATCTCACGAATTCCGTGACCCTGACGCTTACCGTTAATGGTGGCTCCAGCGGTGGAAGTGGCAGCGGCTCTGGCTCTGGAAGCTCTGGTAATAATGGCACTGCCGGCAATGGAACAGGAGGTAGTGGTGGTTCAAGCGGTAGTGGTTCTGGTGGTAGCAGTGGAAACAACACAGGTGGTACTGGCAGTGGTGGAAGCAACAACACTTCTTCAAACAGCATGATTCTCTTCGTTGATGATGATGGTGGTAAGAGTTACAGTGATTATGTGAGCGAAGCATTAACTGATGCTGGCTACTCTTTTGATACTTGGGATACCAGTGTGAAAGGCTCACCAAGTGCAAGTGTGTTGGAACAGTACTCTGTGGTTGTATGGACCACTGGTGCTACCTGGCAGAACACGCTAACCTCCGATGACCAGAGTAACCTTGCAACTTATCTTGATAATGGTGGCCGCTTGTTCCTTACTTCTCAGGACATGCTCTGGGATCTCTCAGGAGGAAACGATGGTAGTATATCGAATACTTTTGTGAATAATTACCTGGGTGTAAGCGGTGTTACAAATGACCAGAGCTATGGCAAGGTATATGGTGTAAGCGGAGATCCTATATCTGGCGAGTTCAGTTCCATAACTCTAAATTATCCGTTTACAAACTATGCTGATGAGATATCTCTTGGCTCTGCACAGGGAATATTCACTGATTCCAATGGAGCGTATACTGCTGCAAGGTATGATTCAGGCACGTTCCGCACAGTATTTACAGCTTTCTCGTTTGAGGCTGTGGAAGATGCAAATTCGAATATTGGTGCCCAGTTGATGCATAACATTGTTGAATGGCTACTTGGAAACAGCAATGGCAACTCTGGTGGCAGTTCTCCAACAGTACCAACTGCGCCTCTTGACCTTCAGGCTGTTGCTGGTGATGGATATGTCAAGTTGTCTTGGAATGCTCCAAGCAGCAATGGTGGTGCGGCAGTAACCCAGTACAATATATATCGTGGTACGAGCAGTGGTGCGGAGTCTCTGGTGGCTCATGTGTCTGGAAGCACTTTGAGCTACACGGATAATAACGTGACCAATGGTGTTACATATTACTACTACGTCACAGCAGTAAATTCCGCGGGAGAGGGTGCAAAGAGCAATGAAGTCAAAGCAACCCCACAGGCGGCGTCCACACACAGTAACAAGATTCTCTTTGTGGCTGATGATGATGGAAGTCAGTACAGTAGTTATATCACCAAGGCCCTTGACGATGCTGGTTTGACATATGATGTGTGGAACGTTTACTCTAAGGGTGCGTCTCCAACTTACGATGTTTTGAAGAATTACGGAGTGGTTATATGGAGTACAGGGTACGCTTACAAGAACACGCTTACTTCTGATGATCAGAGCAATCTTATAAAGTATCTTAACAATGGTGGCCGCTTGTTCCTTACTTCTCAGGACATGCTCTGGGACCTTACTGGTGGATATGACGGTGCCATAGACAATACCTTCGTAAATGATTACTTGGGAGTTGCTGGAGTCACCAATGATGTTAGCTATACTTATGTTAACGGTGTGAGTGGTGATCCGATAACAGGCTCTCTTGGAACTGTGCATTTTGACTACCCATTCCACAACTATGCTGACGAAATTACCCTTGAATCGGGAGCGCATGGGATATTCACATACAACTCTCATTATGCTGGTGTACGCTATTCCTCTGGTAACTTCAAGACAGTATTCCTGGCGTTCTCCTTTGAGGCAGTGGAGAAATACAACGCAGATACTGGTGCAACTCTCATGTACAATATAGTGCACTGGCTTCTCCAGTGATTTTTATCTTTTTGTTTTTTCTTGTTTTTATGCTATTTCTATTCGCGTGCCAAAGTGTTAAATAATTTTTTGCATTATGATGCAATAGGTGATATCTATGGAAGATTTAGTAGAATATGCAATATCTGTTGCAAGCAATAAAGGGGTAGATTATGCAGAAGCGAGGTATGTAGATAAGTCAGGGACGCAGGTATCTATGAAAAATGGTGAACTGCAAAATGCATCGATTCTGAAAGATTCTGGTGTAGGAATACGGGTATTGAAGGACGGCGGCATGGGTTTTTCCTCAACGAATACTTTAAACAAAAGCGAGATCGAGCTTGCCGTGGATGTGGCTATTTCCATGGCAAAATCTGCCGGTAAAAGGAGGAATTCACCAGTAAGGTTTAGTGAAGAGGATTTTCATGAGGTTAGGTACGAGGTAAATATGAGAAAAGATTTTACCGATGAGGGCTTAGACACTAAAATCGATTACTTGAAGATGGTGGATACCCAAGTTTTGGAAACAGGTGTACACGTTCCGATGAGATTTTTAAGCTATGGAGACTGGATTGAACGCAAGATGTTTATGAATACTGAGGGTGCTAAAGTTGAAAGTGTCATACCCCATGTCGAAATCATGTATAATCTTGTCGTCTTTGAAGATAATAAAATGGAACAGGCTCCATTTGTGACCTATGCATTCACTTCCGGACTTGAGAAGATTGAGGAAGAAAAGCCCTGGGAACATGCCGCGGAAGATGTATTGGCATTAAGAAGGCTTATAAAAGAGGGAAAAGCAGCACCGGAGGGCAAACTGGATGTGGTTATATCTCCAGAGGTTGCTGGAATAGCTGTTCACGAAAGCGTGGGACATCCTTATGAGTCCGATAGAATATTTGGCCGTGAAGCTGCACAGGCTGGAGAAAGCTTTGTCAAACCGGAGATGTTGGGGGAGCGGATAGGAAGCGATGAAGTAACAGTTATAGAAGATCCTACTTTGCCAAATAGCTGGGGTTTTTATCTTTATGATGACGAGGGAGTACATGCTCGGCCGAGGTACTTGATTAGAAACGGAATTATTACAGAGTTTTTGTTAAATAGAGAATATGCATATAAGCTTGGGCTTCGCTCCAATGCAGCTGCACGTGCTGTTAATTACAACAGGGAGCCCATTGTGAGGATGTCCAATACTTACCTTGCACCGGGGGACCACAGTTTTGAAGAACTTATTGAAGATGTCAAGATGGGAGTGTTTATAAAGAGTTTTAACGAGTGGAACATTGATGACAGGAGATATCAGCAGAGATACATTGGAAGGGAGGCATATTTGATAGAAAATGGCAAGATAAAAAATCCTGTCAGAAAGCCAATACTGGAGATAACCACCAGAGCTCTTTGGAGCAGCGTGGATGCAGTTTCAAAGGATGTTATGTTCTATCCGGGTACATGTGGTAAGGGAGAGCCTATGCAGGGCGTACCTGTTTGGATGGGGGGTGCCTATGCGCGTTTGAGGGATATAGTGCTTAGGAGGTGATTGTGATGTATCATGTTAATGAGAAAATAATTAATGCTGCTAAGAAACTTGGATTTGGAGATGTTGTGGTATTGTCCCATGTTGATGATAGAAAGCAGGTTAGATTTGCCAACGGTGAGATAACCATAGCAAAAAACTGGAGGGATACGAGAACGGAGATTTTTGTTGAGCACGATAAAAGGGTTGTAAGCACAGATATAACGACTTACGATGAAGTGCATATATTAAGCGTTTTGGAAAATTTGATGAAATTAACCAAGAACATGGAGCCAAGAGAAGATTATTACGGAATTGCCGAAGGCCCATTCAATTACAGCGATATTGATGAAACATTTGATTCAAAGGTATTGGAAGTAGATCCTGTTGATAAGGTTGAGGAGGCAATTAACGCAACAACTCTCGATAGGGTAGCGGGTGTTTTGTACATAGACCATCCCCAAATATTTGTGAATACCAGTAACGGTGTTGAAGGTAGTGATGAAGGAACTGGTATAGAGATAAGTGTAAGAGCCTTCAAGGATGATTTGGCGAGCGGGCATGCTACTTACTCTTCTAGGGTCCTTAGCAAATTCAAGCCTGAGATTGCGGGTGAAAAGGCAGGAGAAATTGCCAGGATGGTAGAAAAACCGGTGCAGGGTGATTCCGGGAAGTATACAGTCATATTTGATCCTCTTGCTATTGGGAACCTCCTTTCAATGGTTGGTCGTTTCACTTCTGCTATGGCTGTAGAAGCTGGATTTAGTTTTCTGCTAAATAAGCTAAACAATAGAGTTGCAAGCGACATGTTCACTCTAAGGGATATAGGAAATATGCCCAATGGTTACGGAACCAGAAAATTTGACGATGAGGGCGTGCCAACCAAGAACACGATGATTATTGAGGATGGTATTTTAAGGACGTACCTGTTAAATCACAGCTATGCTAAAAAGTATGGCACAGAAACTACGGGTAATGCAGGAATCGTAATGCCAAGACCTTGGAATTTATATGTGGACCCCGGTGATTATCCCGAGGTGGAGGTGTTTGATGTTGAAAAGGGAATATATGTGACTAATATATGGTACACGCGTTTTCAGAATTACTTAACTGGAGATTTTTCCACTATACCACGAGATGGAATATTTTTAGTGGAAAAAGGGGAGATAAAGAAATCAATAAAGAACGTGAGAATAAGTGATAATATAGAGAGAATGCTAATGAATATTGACGCAATTGGTAAAGAAATATACCAGATACACTGGTGGGAGTGCGAGATTCCTGTTAACGTTCCGTATCTGAGGATAAATGATGTGGGAATAACCAGGGCCACAAAGTAATCGGAAAATAACAATAATCAATAATTTTTAATATTTCTTCTTATTCTCTTTTTTCATGGCTGTGATTTCCTTGGGAGGTTCAGTGATAGCAGGAAAGGATATAGATATTGGATACATTAACGATTTTAAAAAATTCATGGATGAGTGCGAGGAGAAACTATACATTGTAGTAGGGGGTGGCCATACAGCAAGAAAGTACATAAAAGCTGCGCAATCACTTGGCTGGGACCAGTACACGCTTGATAGCATTGGAATTAAAGCCACTCGTTTAAATGCAATGCTGTTGATGTCGAGTGCTACATATCCTAACATACCTGAAAGTGTGGATGAAGCTGTTGAATATGCCAGGATTTACAAGAATGTTGTTATGGGTGGGACTGAGCCTGGGCATACTACAGATGGTGTTGCACTTTTATTGGCTGAGAGGCTGCGTGAGGCCTATGTGATTAATGTTACATCGGTAGGTGGTATATATGATAAAGACCCTCGTGTTCACGAAGATGCCAAGCTTATTGAAAGAATGAGCTATGAAGATGCTATTAAAATGATAACCTCTAAGAAAATGGATGCGGGATTGAATATACCCATGGATATGCTGGCCCTGAAAATAGCTGAGAGAAGTAATATAAAAATATATATCGTTGGAAAAGATATAATTGAAATCAAGAAGGTGATTATGAATGACGATTTCAAGGGAACAACTATTGGATGAGCTAACGATTGATATCCATAAAAGAAATAAACAGCGGATAACATATTATATTCCATTTGTTATTGCATTTACATGGGCCATGCTTTTGTTCATATCACCCATGTTAGAGCCCCCTAATACGATATATTTGGGAAATAACGGAAAGGTAAGCATACCAGATAACACTCCGTATATAGATAAGCACATAACGAATCCATTAGCTCATGCTGTTTATATTGCTGGTGATTATATGTGCCACCAGCATTCTAACCGCTCTTTTTTCATAATGGGAAATCAGATGCCTTTTTGCGCGAGATGTACGGGAATTTTCCTTGGTTTAGGTATTGGCTTTTTTATAGCCGCATATTTTCGTGTTAGAATTGGTTTCCTGTTTTATTTCCTTACTATACTTCCCCTTGGGCTTGATGGTACAATACAGCTATTAACCTCTTACGTGAGCAATAATTTTATGAGGTTATGGACAGGGTTGATGGTGGGCATATTTTCGGCTATACTTTTTATGTATGTTTACGAGTATGACCCTTCTCAAGACGCTCCCAAATAATTTTTCCATCGTATTTTATCCTAATAACTCTGTGATAGGGTATCATACCCTCTCTGGTAAATATGAATTTATCACCCATGTCTACGATATCCTCTCCACTTATTGTTGCAAATCCCTCTGGATTGAGTCTATCTATATATTCTACTTCTATCTTCGAGAAATCCGTGTCAGGTCTCCACTTGTACTCATTTAGCGTTTTTTTGACCATTTTTTTCTCCTCCTTGAATATTTTATGTACTCGTATCCTAACAGATGCACTGCGACGGCAACAACAACCCAGGATATTATAACTGTGACAACGTTGTACAATCCAAATATAAGCCCTTCTGATCCAAGGGTTAAGACGAGCATGAGCGAGCCGTACGTTTTGCAGCCAAATAGGGGAAATATTCTTCTCCAGTGAAATTTTACAGAGATGTATCCCATTAGGGTGTACGCAACTAAGAACAGGAAAACGTAATCGCTCATGGATATTGTTCCAAGCATGATTACAAAGCTAAGCGTGTTTGTGTAAACACTTGACCATGATACATAGTACTTTTCAACAACAATGCCTATGTATATTATCAACAGGGCGCTGAGAATTGCGGCAAACTGCGGGCTCAGAATGGTATTCACAAAGAACAATTGGAACTCTCATTTTAAGTTTTCCCAAACTATTTCAGTGCCTGAATTTTCTAACATGGAAATCAGATTTCTTGCCCACGTCAGTTTCTTCTTCTTTATTTTCAAATTTTTCCCTTCTTTTCTTCTCGGCTCTTCGAAGTTAAAGCCTATCAAATGAATCCTTGCATTAAAGTGCGCTGCCAAAAACACGCATCTGTCCCCATCCGTAAAACCTCCAAAATTATACACGTTCCACAATGGTTCTATTTGCGTTGTTCCGAATTTCACCGAGAACTTATCTGATAGGTGTAGGAGATGTCTGTTATCCCCGTGGGCGTGAATTCCGAATAAAGCGTCTATTTTTGAGAGTTTATCAACATCTCCGTCAAGGTCAGTCAGAACTATGTCCGGGGTGATTCCATTTTCGTATAGTACAACCGCCGCGTCATCTGCTGCGATTACCGGATAATTTTTTCTCATATATTTTAATTCTTTCTCTAAGTATGGAGAGTTTCCTACAACGTATACCTCTTTACCGATTATATTTCTTATAACATCAACTCCCACGAAATTTTTTCCTAATATTTTTGAAAGGGTATTCCTTGATAGAATCTCGTTATCTCTGGGAAACCCGAAATCACTCTCTATTTTCTGGTATATTCTCATCCAAGTCTCTATTTCCATCTTCAACCCCCTTGATTCTCCTGTGAAGCACCGTGGCTATTGATGCTATAAAAACTCCGCTTACTACCATCATTATGATGGGCACTAAAGATGTTGAGCTTATGGAGTGCATTAGAAGGAGTATGTAGTCCAATAATGCGTATATGATTATCCCCAAGGAAAGTGTGCTCAAGAATCCAATCCAGAATTTTTTGTTGTAATCTCCTCTGTGCATCCATATGTCCAGTGTCTTCCCCCCTTCTCTTATTAGCACCGCAAAGACGAACCAGAGCACGAATGTGTGCAAAAACAGAATGATTTGCGTTATTACGTTGGTGCTTGATTGAATGTCCTCCCAGGCAAAATTCACGCCTGCTAAAAGCAATATGGCAGCAAGGATATCCGCAAATACGGTTACCTTTGCTTCCATCATGGCCTCTTTGGAGTATATGATTATTTCTTTAGTTTTCCTTATAATGTTGTACGCGCGTTCTAAGAAATACAGGCCAAGCGTGAGTGTTATTATTGTGAGTGCGAATGTTCCCGGGTCAACCAAGTTCCATGATGGGTTTCCTATTTTTATAGATAGGATTATCAATGATGATAAAGCATATGCAAGGAATATAAGCGCCACAGGCATCAAAATCCTGCGTGCGATTTTTTTATCTTTGAGGGCTTTTATGATTATGTAGTACGTGCTTTCTATGCTTTTTGATTGTCGAACTATAACCCTTCTGAGATGTTTTATTGGTTTTCTTGAAGTTATAATTGGCATTATAAACTCGTCTTCTTCTCCATCACTTACAAATATTATATCATCAGGATTTACCTCTTTGATCACTTTTTCAAGCTGTTTTGCTATGATCTCATCGCTTTTCATACCCACATTTTCGTGACCTGTTAAAATGGCAACTTCAACATCTTTTCCGTCTTTCTTTAACCTATCATAAGTGGAAACGGCGGCGAAAATAGCATTTGCATCTGAATCTTCCGGGTCGGCCAGTGCAAGCGAGGTGCCAGCCTCTAAGCATGCCGCTCTGCCCACAAGCGGACCCCTTATCTGGGCTTTCCTCCCCAGGTCATCGTCTCTATCAACGGTGAGAATGAGTGTCTTCACAGTTCGAGATACCCCTTAATTTATATTAAGCTTTTTCACGTGCAGGTATGCAATCAAACCCGGTATATGGTACAAGTGCTCTGGGTATGCGAATTCCGCAATCCTCCTGAAAGTTCTCCATTATTGCTACCATTATCCTGGTTGTTGCCAGTGCAGTACTATTAAGAGTGTGCGCAAATACCTTTTCTCCTTTTCTGCGAATTCTAATTTTCAAGCGTCTGGATTGATATTCCAGGCAATTTGAACACGAGACAACCTCACGGAATTTTTGCTGTGCCTGCATCCACACCTCTATGTCATATTTTTTGGCAGCAACCGCCCCGAGCTCACCTGAGCAAATGTTTATCACTCTGTACGGCAGCTCCAAATCCTTTAAAATCTCCTCCGCGTTGGAAATCAACTCTTCCATGTATTTTTCCGAATCCTCCGGAGGCGAGAAAATTACCTGTTCTACCTTGTAAAAATTATGAACTCTAAATATTCCTTTTGTATCTTTTCCGTGAGCGCCCGCTTCCTTTCGGAAACACGGAGATATGCCCACGTATTTTTTAGGAAGCTCTTTTTCGTCAAGTATCTCGTTCATGTGCATTGCCACGAGCGGGTGTTCTGCCGTGGCGATTAGGTACAGGTCCTCGTTTTCTATTTTGTAAATCATCTCTTCAAATGCTGAGAAATCGGTAACGCCTTCCATTGCAGCTCTTCTAATCATTAATGGGGGTGATACCGGTGTAAATCCCTTTTTTGTGAGCTTGTCCATGGCAAATCTTATTAACGCAAGTTCTAAAAGAACCAGATGATTTTTGAGATAGTAAAATCTTGCACCTGCAATTTTGCCTGCGCGCTCGATATCGGCCAAATCGTATTTTTCAATTATGTCCACGTGGCTTGCAGGCCTATTCTCTATGATTTGGTAATCCATCCCGTTGGACAATTTTTTAAATTCATCAATTGTGTCCTTTAAAACCTTGGCTGTGCCCCATGTTCTTATGACGGGTGATTCTTCTTCGTTGTCGCATATGGGTGCATCTTCTGTGAGGATATTCGGTAATCTCATAAGTAGGTAATCCCTCCTAGCCCGGTATTTTTCCACATTGCTTTCCAGCTCTTTTATTCTGGCATTTATTTCTTTCATCTTTTCTTTTATGCTTGATACATCTTCACCTTTTTTTATCATCTTGCCTATTTCAACGCTTTTGCTGTTTCTCTCATGCCTGAGCCTTTCAATTTCCTTCAGTGCGGAGCGCCATTTTGCATCGTAGTCCAAAATCTCGTCGATTATCCCCGTATTTTCAAATCTCTTGCGCAGGTATTCCTTCACAACGTCTGGCTCCTCACGAATGAGCTTTATATCAAGCATAACCCGAGAATTATTCCCTGGCATATAAAGATATGGTATACTGCGTATCCATTTTTTGTACTCTTTAGTCGTGCGCTTTGGCGGAAGTGATGAAAAAATTTTTACCGTTGTTTCCATGCCCAAATATGAAAGTTGTGGCTGGTAGTGCATCTCCTGCCTTGGGAAGAAGAATTGCAGAGGTTTTAGGGGTGGATTTTTTAAAGCCCGAAATCTCATATTTTCCTGATGGCGAATTGAGGGTACAGATACCGGAATTCCAAGACGAGTTAGCTGTTGTGGTGCAAACAACTTACCCAAATGATAAGATCATTGAGCTGTTCTTGCTTCAAGATGCTCTGAGGGAAATGGGTGTTAAAAAGATAATCACCGTAGTGCCTTACTTTGGATATTCCCGCCAGGATAAGATTTTCAACACGGGGGAGGCAATAAGTGCCCGTGCAATGGCAAAGCATATTGAATTGGAAAGCGATGCTTTCATAGGCATAGATTTACACGCCGATTCCATCCTCTCTTGGTTTTCAATACCTACGCTTCACAAGCATGCCACCGGACCAATATCTGAATGGCTTAGGGATAGAAAGGTTGACATGGTCATTTCTCCGGACAAGGGTGGTTTTAAGAGAGCGAAGTATGTGGCGGAGGCAACCGGTGCAGAGTTTGATTACCTTGAGAAAACGAGGTTAAGTGGAACTGAAGTTATTATAAAGCCAAAGAGTCTGGATGCCGATGGAAGAAGGATTGCCATAGTTGATGATATAATTTCGACAGGGGGAACAATAGCGCGCGCTGCCGAGCAGCTTCGCACGCAAGGTGCGGAAAAGATTTACGCTGTGTGCACTCACGGCTTGTTCATTGGCAGGGCTATGGAAAATATGAAGAAGGTGGATGAGTTTGCTGCAACGGATACAATAGAAAGTGATAATAGTCGGATAAGCGTTGCGGGGGTATTTGCGGAGGCAATTAAAGAAATGGAAACGAAAATTTTAAAATCATGAACTCATTACACTCCTTGCTGGGGCTGTAGCTTAGCCAGGTTAGAGCGCCCGGCTCATAACCGGGCGGTCGCAGGTTCGAATCCTGCCAGCCCCACTTTTGAATTTCTCCGTCCCAACCAGATTCGAACTTTCCATTTTCATTCACCTCCTTTCATATTGTGTTTTTTACTATCTGGAACGTCATATCCTCCGAAGAGGTCATCCTTCTCGTAAATCTGAGAAAGGGTTATTGAGTCCAGTAAAGACTTGAGATAAATCTGCGTCGTGGATAGTTTTGCATGGCCCAGATACTTGCGTATAGCCTCCAAATCCACGCCTTTTTTGTATAAGTCCACCGCCCGCCAATGCCTGCACGCATGGGTGTGAAGCGGAATATTCAGAGCCTTGCCAATCTCCCAAAAAATCGCACCTATGGTTTTAACATTAATACGTCCCTTTGATGTGGTGAAAAGCGCATAATCATCTGATGCCACGCGGTAATATTTGATGTATTCACGGGTAAGCTTCCATACCTCCTTGGGCATGGGTATTTTCCGCGATACGTTCATTTTACTATCCCTGATACTTATCCAGTTTTCCGATACGTCCCCGACATTCAACGCTGCGATTTCCTCCCTCCTCAGTGCAAGAAATGCGTACCTGATAATGAGCTGATTTCTTCTCGTAATTGCAGGGTCGGGCCATTCATACGCCAAAATCTTTTTCACATCTTCGTCAGAAGGTACGTATATCTCCCTCTCGCTGCGAGTATGCCAGAGCTTGAGATGTATGTCCCTCCCGATAAACTTCATGTACGCGTTTAGCGCTTTGATATCGTGGTTCAACGCAACTTTGCCCCGGCGCATCTCCTGATCCATGAGCCAGAGGGTAATATCCTTCTTGCTCGCTTTTTCGAGGTCTAAATCTTTGAATATGCGCCTGAGCCTGCGGTCGTAATCATCGATTGTGGCCCTGCGATACCGCTCGTTGAACATCCACATAAGAAAATCATCACGTCGGTAACTCATCTCTCTCCCTCCATAGAACCCCGGCCCGGGCTCGCACCGGTGCCGGAGCTGCTCTCCCATCCCTTCAACTCTTCTAAGAGCTCTCTCCCCTCATCTGTGAGCGCATAAACCCATATCCCGCGCCCGTGGTTCGTGGGGACACCTGAGCGGACATACTGCACGGGCTTCAGCGCGCCCTTTCTCTTCAACGCTCCGAGAGCTGCACCCAGTACCTTCCGATTCGTCTCTGGCGGACAATATTCCCGGAGATCGTCCGCAGTCACCGCTCCCTTCTCCGCGGCAATGTGCAGCGCGATGAGCTGCAGATACTCGTACACGGGCCGACCCTCGAAATAGCGCGGCAAAACAAAAGATCCGAACGGGTCGGTGTACTCGTCAAGGGAAAGTTGCCCGCGGATCATTCAGGCATCACCCCACAGCTCGATTCTCTGCGATACTTCTTTCAGCGTCCGGAGCATCGCGTCATATGCGCGGATATATTCGGAAATCCCGCCCCCGTGCCTCTTTATGCGCTCGGCTTCCCGGATTACCTCCGCGATGTTCATTACCAGCCCTCCACCTCTCGCATAGGGTATACTCCCGAGTTGTTCTCAGGGCCCCATCCTGGCCAGAGATCTAAGCTGAACTTTTTGCCGTTAATTTCCACCCAGCACCATAGTTCCCTGTACAGGTTCCTTGATGCGTGGATTTTGACGCCTTGTTTTTTGTATCGCTTTATTAGTTTCCTTACGTCTCTTCTGTAGTTCCTCACGGTACTCTCTGTGCAGTGTTCAACCCAGATATCTATGAGCTCCTGCTGGATTTTTACAGCAAGATCAAATTCACTCATCGCCGCGCACCTCCAGAAAATCTAAGAGAGTTTTTGTTCTAGCATGCTTAGAGAGTGCCTTATCAGCTATATAGCTCACAATTTCAGCAAGACGGGTCTCCACGAGTGTAAACGCCCAACCATTCAATCTATCTGTATCTCGATAGAATGAGCGTAATACAATAAGTGCCACATTTTTGTTTTTATCCCACACAATCCAACCGATATGGGTATAAGTCATTAAAATCAGTTCCTCTGGATTTACTGGAATGGGCTTTGTAGCTATATAGATATAATCAACATACCATCGCCGCAAAAGCGCTTGTCTAACCGCCTTCTTTAAGTCAGTTTCCTTAAATTCAACTGCTATTAATCGATCAAAAGATATGTTCAACTTTCTTGAACTTATATCTTTAAGATGAATCAATAAATCAAATTCAAGCCTTCTGCCATCAATATTAATGACTTTTCGTGGTATAAAGTATGGTTCATACTGTGTTGATATCCACCTGTTCTCCACATGTTCTTTCAGAATTTCCTTGACTACCTCCTCGGCCATTGCCTCTTCTTTATTTCTATTGTTCTCAAGCCAATTTTTATATTCTTCAAAAGTCATTTCATTTAGCATCCCGCACCGCCTCCTCAGCGCACACCCTCCGCGTAGGTTTCAATCCAAGAGATTCGCTCCTCCAGCTTTTTTATTCTCTCATTGAGCTCGTCGATGAGATTCACCAGCTCCAGAACTTCCGGGTTGCCCGTGGTGTACCTTATTCTCCTGAGCGTATCACTGGACATTTCCCAGCGCCTCCGGATATTTCCTTTTCATTCTCTCGTGCCACGCAGCGAAGCTAATCGCGCCGAGGATTCCGAAATCTTCTTTGAACTTCGGCTCCGAGAGGAGCACATCGATGGCTGCCTCGATCTCCCTGAGCTTCTCATCACTCAGATTTTTCAGATATTCCTTCCACTCTTCCGCCTTATTCACGCTTCCACCTCCTGCTTCGCAGCCCCGAGCTGGGTGTTTAGCTCGATGAGCTTCTCTCTGACTGCGTCAGTCACAAAGTCGGCCAGCCCTTTATACCCAAGCTCTGGGTGCTGCATAAGAAATCTTTCCACAGCGTTTAATAGCGGGCTTTTCAACCGTATGCTTCTAAACCCATCATCATTCATATTTATCACAATATTATGACATGCAAAGGGAGTATTTAAATTTTGTGTCAATATTAACACAAATCTAACTTAACGATTTTTAAATAATTGTATGTCATTATTAACACAGATATGACTGAAAAAAAGCCAAGGTGGAAATCCGTCTCTATACCCGTAGAGGTTTGGGAAAAGGCAAAAGAAGCAATCGAATCAGGAGAGCTTGATATGTATCATACCCCCTCCGAGTTAATTATTGATGCTGCTCGGAGGAGGATAGAGGAGCTTGAGAAAATCAAAGTAGTGGCCGAGGAGTACGAGTTAAGCGAGGAGGACGTAAAGAGAATGGCGAGGATGGAGCATACGAACGTTGCGAATGTAAACGGTAAAACGCTCATCGCCGTGAGGGATCACACGGATGGGAGAATCTACGATGTGTTTCTCTCCCGGGGCCCGCGTGGTCAGCTAAGGATATTTTGCGATGGGGATAAATCTTTTGACTGTGCGCATGTGAAATATGTGCGATATGTCATTATTCCCAAGCTCAATGAGCTCGTGGAATACTATCGGAAAAAGAAGAAAAAGGAGGAGTAAAATATGGCCGTTTGCCCGCATTGCCACCGCGAAGTGCCAGATGATGCTCTTATTTGCCCCTATTGTGGCGCGCAATTGAAGGAAGATATCGCAGTTTGTGAGAATTGTGGAAGCATAATCCCCGCAGATGCGAAAGTGTGCCCCGTGTGCGGTGTGGAGT
>JALVVV010000010.1 GCA_027023265.1 DHVE2 group archaeon | reverse complement strand
CAAGAAGGTTATGCAATTCCTAAAGGATATAATGGACGTATCGCTAAGAGCAGGAAAAAAAGTTTATGTCATGAACACACCGCGATTGAAAGATTACCCCGCTGTTCTCTCCCTATTTGAGGATATATTCTGATTTTATTACGTTTTATTTTTTCAAATAATTTTACCGGTTCTGTTCTAATTAAATACTTTTTTCTGTCAAAAACTTTAAAATAAGAGTTGGTATTATGCACGAAAAGGTGATGCTTAATGGCAGAATTCAAAGTGGTGATTAACGATACCAAAACTGGAAAATCGTATCAAAAGGTAATATCCGGCACAAAGGCCAATTCACTGATTGGTAAGAGAATAGGGCAGGAAATAGACGGTGTGTTTGTGGATTTGCCAGGGTACAGGCTTCAAATAACCGGGGGCACAGATAAGGATGGATTCCCCATGCGCCCGAACTTGCAGGGTCCCGGGCGTAAAAAATTGCTTTTAAAAGGGGGTATTGGATTTCATCCCAAGAGAAAAGGTATGAGAAAGAGAAAGCTTGTTAGGGGAAATACAGTATCTGGGGACATTGTGCAGATAAATATGAAGATACTGGAGTACGGCCCCAAGCCAATAGATGAGGCTGTGCAGGAAGGTGTAGCATGACCGCAATGCCAAAGCAGCCTGAAGTAAACATCGGTATGGTTGGCCACGTGGACCACGGGAAGACCACTTTAACAAAGGCCATCACGAGCAAGTGGACTGACACACACAGTGAAGAAATGAGGAGGGGAATAACAATAAAGCTCGGTTACGCCGACGCAGCATTCTACAGGTGCAAAGACCTGGAAGAGCCGAATTGCTACGTGTCAAATCCAAAAAAATGTCCTGGAGAGGCGGAGCTTCTCCGCGTAGTTTCTTTTGTGGATGCGCCGGGTCATGAGGCACTCATGGCCACTATGCTCAGTGGTGCAGCCATAATGAACGGCGCCCTGCTTGTGATTGCGGCAAACCAGAAATGTCCTCAGCCTCAAACGGTGGAGCATCTCATGGCTCTGGATATAATCGGTGTGAAGAACATTGTTATTGTGCAGAACAAGATTGATATTGTTAGCGATGAACGTGCAAGGGAAAATTACCAGGAAATAAAGAATTTTGTGAAAGGCACCGTTGCCGAGGACGCTCCAATAATTCCCGTTAGTGCTCATCACGATGCTAATATTGATGTTTTGATAGAAGCCATTGAAAAGGTAATTCCCACTCCAGAGCTTGACCCTAATAAGCCACCCCGTCTTTACATTGCCAGAAGTTTTGATGTGAACAAGCCGGGGTATCGCCCCAAAGACCTGCAGGGTGGCGTTATTGGCGGCTCTTTAATACAGGGAAAACTTCATGTGGGTGACGAGATAGAGATTTTGCCTGGATTTTACGTTCCTGAGGGTAACAAGGTGGGTTACGAGCCCATCTACACGGAAGTGGTATCCCTTATGGCAGGTGGCCGTTCTTGGGACGAGATAAAACCCGGTGGGTTGGTGGGTATAGGTACCAAACTGGACCCATCAATAACCAAGAACGATGGATTGCTTGGTCGAATGGCTGGAAAGCCGGGTACTTTGCCTGACGTGGTTTATGATATGACTATGAGAGTGCATCTTTTAGAGCGCGTTGTTGGTGCAAAAGAAATGCGGCAGGTGGAAAAAATAAAAACCAATGAAGTGCTCATGCTTAATGTTGGAACTCTTGCCACGGTTGGCATTGTGAAAAGCGCAAGAGGGGATACGGTGGATGTATTCTTGAAGTATCCCGCTGTGGTAGAAAGGGGTCAGAGAATAGCCATAAACAGAAAAATAATGAACAAATGGCGCCTGATAGGATACGGCATTGTGGAATAGCTTAATCTTCCAAAATCTTTTTTTGCTGTACGCTTCTGTTTACCAGGTTTTTTATCCCGTAACTTTCCCAAAGCAACTCCGACAGTATTTGGTTGAACTCGTTGGTGTATTCCTTATCTGGGATGAAGGCGGAGTTGTTGCGAGGTATTGCAATCCCTGCGTTGATGACTATTTCCAGTGCATTTTTTCTTTCATCGCCAAATACCTTCTTTGCATGCGCAGGTGCGCCCACTCCTGCTCTGTTAAGCTCCCTCATGAATACGGGTCTGTTGAACAGGCGGTATAGTGTGTAAAGACATATATCTGCCGCGTTTTCCTCGCTCATTTCCCTTGATTTAATACCTATTTTTTTGTATATGTCCATTTTCTCAGCGGCAGCAACACTAAAAACCTTGGCGGGTTTAATATCTCGCTCCTTGAGGTATCCCATATCCTTCATTGCCGTGAGGTATCCAGTTAAAAATAGGCGATGCACCTTGACCCCCTTTTCAGAGAGCTTCTTTGACAGGGAGTTGATGGACATGCCCTCCTTTCCTAATATTTCGATTATCAACTCTTTTATGGGTTTTTCTATAATGCTTTTGCTCATAAGGCAAGGAGTAATCGGGGTGGATGTATTTATAAATTTTGAAGACATTCTTGTGAGTAATTTGTATATAATTCAAAATCGCAATTCTTTTATACAGTTTTCCCAATTCCCTTAACAAGAGGTGTTGACTTATGGGTGACATAGAACGCGTTGTGAAGAAGTACTTTGGCGATGAGGAGGTAATTTTTGATGGAAACGTAGATGTTGACGGGATAAAGATTGCTAAGGGTAAGGCAAATGCTGCTTTATTCGTTGATGAATTTGATGATATGAAGATAGGTATATTGGATCCCGGGGTGCGCATATTAATAGCCGTACCAAATAGAGATTATTATATAAATCACCTGACAGGGAAGGACTGGTCAAAGAAGGGGAGCAAATACAGGCTGGTAGAGTGGAAATTTGACCCGTTAAAGGGTGTGGTTGTGGAAAAAATAATAACGCATGCAAAGGAAGATGAGAGGAAAATAAGGGCATACACCCCCGTGGAGCTCAGGGAAAAGCTTCAGGCGTTAAACGTTGATGTTAACGCCGTGTTCACCGATGTGGACTCCGAGGAGTATGTGCCTGATCTCCCTGTATTGTTTGCTTACGGTGTAAAGAAGGAGGAGGAAGTGGAAGGTGTTACTCCGGAGGAGGTTGAGTTGGAAGATATAACTCCGGAAGGTGTTAGCCCGGAGGTTGTGGAAAAATCTAAAGATATGGCTGAGAAGAATGAGATTCCTGTGAAAGCGGCCACTGCTGCTGTGGTGGGTACAGGTGTTGCCGCGAGAGTGAGGCACGAGGACGAGGACCTTTTGGTGACCAAGAAGCCCGCTACAAAGAGCAAGGGGGCCATGCCCCGCGGTATATATGGGCTCAGGCTGTACTGGATAGATAGCAACAAAAAGGAGCACGAGTTGGAGGTGGACAAGGATATAATAATAGGTAGGGGTCGTGGAGACGTACTTACAATAGTGAACAAGATGGGTAAGAAAAAGTACAGCCCCATGATGGTTTTTGATTACGATAAAAAGATATCGAGAAAACATGTTGAAATTATAACTAAAGATGGGCAGTGGTACATACGTGATTTAGGAAGCACCAACGGTACTGCAGTCAACGGTATAATGCTTCCGGGATGGAAGAA
>JALVVV010000009.1 GCA_027023265.1 DHVE2 group archaeon | reverse complement strand
CACGTATGATATGATGAAAATCACGGACAGGCCTGTTAAATAGAGAATAGGCACATAAATTAAATTTGCGGAGATTGCAATACCAAAGAGCATTTCCAGTATCATAATTTCCCCTATTGCCAGATGCGTCTTTCGCTTAAAGTACACTTTTTTATTCTTTTCTTTCTCCATTTCCCCCATCTCGCAGGAATCGCTCATTTCCTGTCTCTAAATATTTTATATATTGATCTGGGAAAACCAACGTCAGTTTCTCTTTAGATGTTAAAATTGATCTAACCATAGCAATTCTTTCTGGTGGTGCAGATTCTCTAAACAGTCCTCTTTTCTTCTCAACATATATAAACTCCGTATACACGAACATTGAGGTTAAAATTATTACAAATGATATTATGTGGCCAACGTTTTCAATAAAATTCCTTTGCAAATTCTGGAAAGAGTCTAATCCGATAAATAAAATAGTTGGAATGAAATAAAGATATGGAAAGTAAAGTAATATATACGCCCGATATACATATGCATACCTTATAACTCTAATAATTGGAAAAAATATGAAAAAAGATGCAAAGAAAATTACAATAAAATCATTTACCACGGAATATTGTGTGTTATGTGGGTATATATCTGCGAAATAAACAGTGAGAATAGTAAATGTAACCATTGAGATTATAACTACCGAGATCTCATGGACAAAATCCTTTCTCTTATTTCCCAGCATTTTTATCACCCTCCAGATACTTTTTATCACCAGTTTCAAGGAACTTGATATATTCGTCTGGGAAAATCAAAGTGAGTCTCTGAAGTTTGGTAAGCTTGGTTTTGACAAGAATTTTTATGTAAATAGGATCTGTTCCACTCAAAAGTTTCCGTTGCTTCCTCAGATATAGCAAATATCCGTAATAAAATCCAACTATGGATAACAAAACCACTGCTGTTAACACATTGTAAAAAGAGAGACCACGAGATAAAGCATCGTAAGATATTCCAATTAGGGCAAATGCTGTTAAGTTTAAAAGAAGTAGATACGCGGGAGATTTAAACACTATTGCCCATCTTATAATTCTCAAAGTACCACCGACTAAGATATATCCAGCAATGAAAATCATTGCAAAAAATTCTATTTTAGAGTAATTGGTATGAGATGTATATGTCGCCACAAGAGATAGTAATATCGCCAAAGTAACTCCAAGTGTTAGTTCCTCTGCAAAACCTTTTCGGGTGTTATCCAGCATTCTTCTCCACCTCCAAGTATTTTTTATCTCCTGTCTCCAGGAACTTTAAATAACTATCTGGAAACACCAGAGTTATCCTCTCCCAGATACTCATTTTTGCCCTTAAAACCGCAAATCTATACCCGGGCGGGGATTTTTTCATAATTCCTTTCCTGCGTAAAATGAAGAGAATTAAGAAATAAATACCTACCAAAGAGAATATGGAAAGAGAACCTATTAAATTCCACATTCCCGGATTCTGAAGCATCATAATTCCAATAAAAATACCTATAAATGCGGGGAAATGCAGGAAATAAAGAAAGACCGGGGCTTTGTACGCAATGGCCCATCTTATAAATCTCATTGAGCCGCCAATTATCACATAAGCTAAAATCGCAAGGGCAATTAAATCCCAGATACCATGGTCTTCAGCAGCTCCGGAGAGGGACATCACTAAATAAAACACACCTGTCAAAATTATGGATATGCCTATTTCTTCTGCAAAACCCCTCCATGTATTGTCCAGAAAACTCATTCTCACACCTCTTCCAGCACCTCTTTGAGCACCTCGAAAGCTCTTTCCAGCTCGGGCTTCCATTTCCCGTGATACAGCGCTGCCGCTGGATGATACATGGGGATGATTATCACATCCCCGCGGAACACCTTGCCTTGAACAGATGAAATGCTTTTCATTTTGAACCCGAATTTGTTAAGGATGTATCCAGAGGAAAATCTGCCCAACGGTACGATTATCTTCGGCTTCATTACCGCTATCTGCCTATCTAAATAAGGAGAGCAGGCGGCGATTTCCTCGTCGGTAGGGTCTCTATTCCCCGGGGGTCTGCACTTCACAATATTGGTGATATAAACATCCTCTCTGCTCAATCCGATTGATTGAAGCAGCTCATCCAGATATTTCCCCGCGGCGCCCACAAAGGGACGGCCTTTTAGGTCTTCCCACTTTCCGGGTGCTTCGCCTACGAACATGACTTTTTTCCTGAACCCGCCTTCGCCGGGAACAGTGTTTGTCTTAGTTTCAGATAGGGTGCATTTTTTGCATACTTTGATGTCTTCTTCAATTTTTTCACGGGAATCTGTGAATGTAAATAGGCTTGTTTGCATGGCGGGAAATTTGCGTAAAGAATATAAAATGTTTTCCTCATAACCGGGTATGGATCTCAGCTCACGTTTGCGGTTGTACGTGATTTCTCCTCCGAAAGTAAAGGAATTGTGGAGAGTTAAGGACGCGTTAAATGGGGGTGCCACTGCGGTGCAACTCCGCCTTAAAAACGCCCCAAAAACTGAAATTTTGGAAAGTGCTAAACGGCTAAAAAAAATGTGTGAGGATTATGGTGCTCTTTTCATTGTGAATGATTATGTTGATGTTGCGATTGAAGCCAATGCGGATGGTGTGCATCTTGGTGCAGATGATATGGCTTTGGCTGTGGCAAGGGAAATGGTAGGTGACCTTATAATTGGAAGAACGGTAAGGAGCGTTGCTGATGCAGTAAATGCAGTGAAAGATGGTGCTGATTACTTGGGTGCGGGAAGCGTGTTTAAATCATCAAGCAAGAATTCAAAAGTAATAGGACTTGAAACCCTTAAGGCAATAGTCAGCGCTGCGAATGTTCCCGTGGTGGCGATAGGGGGTATAACAAGCATAAATGTTATTGATGTACTGAGTACCGGTGTGGCCGGTGTTGCGGTGCTGAGTGCAATAATGTATCACCCTAATATATTTGAAGAAACCAAAAAATTCAGAAAAATTATTGATTCTCACTTTCTTCCACATGGGATAGGTACTTGAGCACGGGTAATGGAATGCGAACGAGCACTCCTGCAATTATCAGATATAGTAAATACGGGTAGTACATGGTGATGGTTACTCCCGCGTATTCAATCACAGTGGTTCCGTAACCCATTATAAGAAATGTGTACAGCAGCACGAAAATAAGGGCTCCTATTTCCGAGACCATGCTTTTCCATTCGGTAGTTATGTCTGCTAAGAAGTAGAATATTACTATTGGTATCCCGAGATACATTGCCAGGTGAAGTGTTTGGATATATCTTTCACCGAGTAATCCTGGATAGTTAGTGTTGATCAAGTAAATCAAACCAATGGGAATACCTATGAAAAAGATGCTTCTGCCAATTAACACCGCTATCGCTTTGAATAATTTCACAGTTGCACCACCTCTGTGTAATGTATGCCATGTTCATTATCGGTTATTGTAATTACTACTTTATCCACCGGTTGTTCCACACCAATTGGTTCGTACCTGTTTACTTTTTGTCCTTCACCGACATGGAGTTTTTCGGAGTTGGAATACACTAAAGAGCCGTTATAGTAGTAATTTTTAGTTATGTTTAAATATAGTGGGAAAGAGGCATCATTTTCAAAAGAATAGTGTAATGTTGCGTTGTTCAAAACCTCAAATTTCAAGCCGTTTAGGGGTGCACCCCACATGTAGTCTGAACTCATGGGCACGTTTACAGCGCCCAATGTTATGTTTCCATTTAACCTGAAAGATTGCGATTTTGTCATCAGGGATTTAGTTATGTTATTATTAAATAGCATCTTGATCGTTCCATTGTACTTCTTTCCCAGGTTGAATCTTGTTTTGAAATTTCCAGTGCTATTCTCTCCTGTTATGGTGCCTGAAAAATAAGCGGTGCCGTTAAGATACGATGCGGTGTCTACCGTATACGGGAGATTTATTAGTATGTTGTTTCCACTCTTCTCTATGCTTGTTGGCTCATGAAGTTTCAATCCTTTTATTACGGGTTGCCAGTGAAAATCTGAGGAATAGAGCGTGTTCATGTTTACTAAATTGAGCATGTATCCAAGGGAGACCGATAGCTTCAGGTTGAATATGTCGTAGTGAAAAAAGTGATAGAAATTCGGGTATTCAATTTCGTAAAAACGCTTCATATCTATGGGGATGGTAACGTTAACGGTCTTTACTGAGCCGGCAGGAATGGTTCCTATTTTTTGAGTTGTATGTACAAATGTTGCGCTTCTATTGTAAACAAAGAAGATGATGGACAAGTTGCTTATGTCGTAAAATCCCCCGTTTTTTATGGTCACCGGTACTGATATGGTGATGTTCTCTCCGTCAAAGCTCCATGTCGCTTCTCCGACATTCTCTACGGTTACATTTTTCATGGCCACAGGGATGATGGCTGCTAATATTATCACCAGCACTATAATATGAAACAAAAACGAAAAATGGCTATATGCCTTGTATATCTGTTTCCATTTCATTGCATCTACTATTATCCCATTGCATAAATAAGTTTTGAGGGTGCTCGATAGGTTATGTGCCTGCGGTCTGCCGCGGATCTTAGGAGGTGATCCATCCGCAGGTTCCCCTACGGATACCTTGTTACGACTTAACCCTCCTCGCTGACCCCAGGTTCGACCCTGCCCGGATAGAACAGAGCCTCACCTAGAGCCAACTCGGATGGTTTGACGGGCGGTGTGTGCAAAGAGCAGGGGCGCATTCACCGCGGGATGTTGACCCGCGATTACTACGGAATCCAGCTTCACGAGGGCGAGTTACAGCCCTCGATCTGAACTACGGACGGGTTTCAGGATTAGCTCCCCCTTTCGAGGTCGCAACCCATTGTCCCGCCCTTTGTAGCGCGCGTGTAGCCCGGAGGATTCGGGGCGTACTGACCTACCGTTGACCCCACCTTCCTCTGGCTTAGCGCCAGCGGTCTCCCCAGTGTGCTCTGCCCCCGGAGGGACAGGTGGCAACTGGGGACGAGGGTCTCGCTCGTTATCACACTTAAGTGAACGCCCTATGGTACGAGCTGACGATGGCCATGCACCACCTCTCCGGCTCTTATTCGGGCAAGGTCGTCAGCCTGGCCCACATGTGCCGGTCGCCCCCGGTGAGTTTTCCGGCGTTGAATCCAATTAAACCGCACGCTCCTCCCGTTGCAGTGCTCTCCCGCCAATTCCTTTAAGTTTCAGCCTTGCGGCCGTACTTCCCAAGCGGCCCGCTTAACACCTTCGCTCCGGCACTGCCGGCCCCCGAAAGACCGGCAACACCAAGCGGGCAGCGTTTACAGCCAGGACTACCCGGGTATCTAATCCGGTTTGCTCCCCTGGCCTTCGTCCCTCACCGTCGGAGCCGTTCAAGCTGGACGCTTTCGCCACAGGTGGTCCCCCCAGGATTACAGCATTTCACCGCTACCCCGGGAGTACCTCCAGCCTCTCCCGGTCCCAAGACCCGCAGTCTCCCCGGAATTCCTGACGTTGAGCGCCAGGATTTACCCAGGGATTTACGGGTCCGGCTACGGACGCTTTAGGCTCAATAAAAGCGGCCACCACTTGAGCTGCGGGTATTACCGCGGCGGCTGGCACCCGTCTTGCCCAGCCCTTATTCCTGGAGCTTTTTAGGCTCCAGAAAAGCCCTCCCCGAAGGAAGGGCACTCGGGCTCCCCTCGTCGCGCTTTCGCGCATTGCGAAGGTTTCGCGCCTGCTGCGCCCCGTAGGGCCTGGACTCGTGTCTCAGAGTCCATCTCCGGGCTCCCCCTCTCAGGGCCCGTACCCGTCGTAGGCTTGGTGGTCCTTTACACCACCAACTACCTGATAGGTCGCAGACCCATCCTCGGGCGCCGGAGCTTTCAGCCTCGGAACCTTCCAGTATCCAAGGCCTATGGGGTATTAGCCTCAGTTTCCCGAGGTTATCCCCCACCCGAGGGTAGGTTGTCCACGTGTTACTGAGCCGTCCGCCGGTGCTCCGAAGAGCCCCAAAACTCGCATGGCTTAGTCGGAACCCGATAGCAGTGGCCTCCGGCAGGATCAACCGGAGTTGATCGAGCCTCGCTTGGTAAAGTACGACGGCAGACCGCAGTCTGCACACCTATCGAGCGTCAGATCCGAGAGGTCCATCCCTTTCGGGAAGTTTTTCTCAGATCTCCATTGAACGTGATATCTGCAACCTTGGAACCCAGATGTTCATTCTTTCACACCTGGCGCCTTTTGGTCGCATGTCCGCCTAATAGGGATGAGGTATATATTCCTTTCGCTTTTACTCAAACTTGTAAAGAAAGCCAATATTTTAAATTTACTAACACATGCCCCATTATGATACGTGCATCGGTAAGATCAAAGCGGATAGAGTACGCGATTAGAGATGTGACCGTACCAGCTGCTCAGCTGGAAAAGAAGGGTATTGAAGTATTGAAACTCAACATAGGTGATCCTATAAAGTACGATTTTAAAACTCCCGAACATATACGAAAAGCCGCCGCAGAAGCAGTAATGAATTCTAGGAGCGAGTATTCTCCCTCGGAGGGTTTACCTGAATTGAGAGAGGCAATAGTGGAAAAAGAAAAAAAATACGGTGTTGATGTATCCATTGATGACATTGTTGTTACTACGGGCGTTACCGAGGCATTGATGCTGATATTTGCTGCAGCACTTGATCCAGGTGAAGAAATACTTGTTCCTGATCCAACATATCCCCCGTACATAACCTACCCAACTTTCTATGATGGAGTGCCCAAGACATATCGCACTGTGGAAGAGGAGGGATGGCATCCGGACATTGATGATATTAGAAAGAAAATAACTCCGAAAACCAAAGGCATAGCTGTGATAAACCCGAACAATCCAACAGGTGCATACTACAGTGAGAAAGTTCTCAGGGAAATAGCGGATCTTGCAGGGGAACATGGCCTTTTTCTCATAAGCGATGAGATATACGATAAAATGCTTTACGATGATGAATTTGTTTCTCCGGCCAGGCTTGCCAAGGACGTGCCCATGATTATACTAAACGGAATATCAAAGGTGTATCTGGCTCCAGGGTGGAGAATAGGATATCTCGCAATTCGTGATGCTGGTGGCCAGCTTGAGGATATTAGAGATGGCATAATGAGACAGGCCCGTGCTAGGCTTTGTGCGAACACACCATTGCAGCTGGGATATCTTGCAGCTCTTCGTGGTCCAGAGGACCACATAAAAGAAACAATGGAAAGGCTCAGAAAGAGGAGGGATTATGTTACTAAAAGAGTGGGAGAAATTGATGGTTTGAGTGTGGTCCCTCCGAAGGGTGCATTTTACATGTTCATTAAGGTAGAAGGGTGCAAAGATGACAAGAAGTTCGTTCTCGACTTGCTGATGAAGAAACATGTTCTCACAGTTCATGGCTCTGGATTCTGCCCTGTTTATGGCAAGGGGCATTTCAGGATAGTGAACTTGCCGCCAGTTGAATATCTTGAAGAAGCATTTGATAGAATCGAGGATTACATGAGGGAGGAGAGAAAAAATATTTAAACAAATGACTATTACCCGTGCAAGGTGAATACTCATGGCTGGAAAGAGAGATAGAACAGCGGCGAGGAAGGTTCGAGATAAATGGCGCTCAAAGGTGTGGTATACCATAATAGCTCCTGAAACGTTTAGTTCAAAGGAGTTGGGTATGACTCCTGCAGATGAGCCCGAAAAGGTTATTGGAAGAGTTGCTGAGACCACGCTTTACGACCTGACGGGCAATTTTAAGAAGATGCATGTTAAGCTCTACTTTAAGATAAATAAGGTGCAGGGTACAAATGCACATACGAGATTTATTGGCCATGATATGACTACAGACTATATTCGGAGAATGATTAGGAGGAGGAGAAGCAGGATAGATGCCATATTCAACGTGGAAACCTCTGATGGCTACCGTATGAGGGTGAAGGTTCTCTGTGTTCCAGATCGTAGAATCAAGAGTTCCATTAAGAGTGAGATAAGAAAGAAAATTACAGAACATTTAACTCAAAAAGCAAGGGAAATGACGTTCTCGGAGTATGCTAAATTCATAATATCCGATGAGGCACCCAGAGAGCTGGTGAAAGTGCTGAAGCCTATATATCCTGTGCGCAGAATAGAAATAAGAAAGTCTGAAGTGCTTCATTTCCCTGAGGAGAAAATAGTGGAACTTAAAAAAGAGGAAGAACCTTCCCCTGAACCCGCTGCCCAGCCATCATGATGCCGGGGTGGCTCAGCCTGGTGGAGCGTCGGACTCATAGGGTAATATGAATCTCCACCGCCATATGGCCTGAGAAATCCGAAGGTCCCGGGTTCAAACCCCGGCCCCGGCACTTTGTTTTTATGGGGATTGCTTTTTGAGGTATTCCTGCACTTTATATCATTATGGGGGGCAATCTAAAAATATCTCCGCACAGTTACGCGTATTTTCTTTTTACTCAAACTCGGTATTGAATGCCCTGTCTCCCGCATCGCCCAATCCGGGAACAATATATCCTTTCTCGTTCAGTTGTTTGTCCATTGCTGCCACGTATATTTCTACATCGCTGTACGCTCTGCGTATCCTTTCAACACCTTCGGGAGCGGATAGTATTCCCATTATGATCTTTCTGTCTGGGGTGCCGTATTTATCGCATTCTTCAATTACTTTTATCAGTGTTGAGCCGGTGGCTATCATTGGGTCAAGTATGATTAGCGTGTCATTATCTATCCGGGGTACTCTCTCATATTTAACCTCTATTTCAAAATTTGGAGGTGCGCCTCGAGATGCGGAAATAACGCCCACCTTGGCTTTATCAAAAACTTTAATTACGCCTTCCATGAACGGTATGGCTGCTCTTAGTACAACAACTATGGTTATTTTGTCCATGTTGATTCTCAATCCTTCTGCAGGAGCAACTGGCGTTTGTACTGGAAATCTTTCCACAGGGAATGTTCTTGTTAGTTCGTAGGCCATGTATCTTCCCAGAGAGACTAAATTTCTGCGAAATGATATACTGCTTGTATTCTTATCTCTCAATATGCTCAGTAGCTGCTGTATATATGGTGAATCTTCAAAGGTTATTGCACCATTTTTCTCTATCATTTAAACGCACCGATTACATAATGTATCCATTCAATAAATTTTCTTCTCCATATCTTTTTGTTGAAGATGTGCAAATTCTCTTAAGCTTGCTGTTTTTGAAAATGTACTATTTAAATTTTTCTTTTAAACAGTGTGGGTGCGACAAAAATCTTTCATTAATTCGAATATTTGCCGTTTCCTAAAAAGATTTTTGAAAAAGAATAGGTGAAATATGCATAAATGGGCGAAAAATATAAATATATCTCTTTTATTAAGTTATATTGGGTGTTTGAAAATGGCAGGTATAACTGAGTTGGCAAAACCCGTGGCAAGCAAGACCGGTCTTTCTCAGAAAAAAACAAGGGAGGTCATAACCGCTTTTTTGGAGGAAATAGTGACGCAGGTGAACAATGGAGAAAGCGTGCGCATAGCGGGGTTGGGTATATTTGAAAGGAGAGTGCAGAAGGCAAGAAAAGTTAGAAATCCAAGAACCGGCAAGATGATGACGGTAAAAGAGAAGAAAAAGTTTGTGTTCAAGCCGAGTGCAAAGATAAAGTATCTGTAAATTCTCTATTTTTCATTTGAGCACACCTATCTCTGTCAGTTTCTCCGGTAAGTAGGTATCCGTGACGTAATCAAGTCCGTACTTTGCAAGTGCTTGCTGCTCAGCTTTCTTTTTGAGCTGGAGCATGAGTTCAATCTCTCCTTTCCAGAATGGGGTGTTAAATCTCGGATCTTTAAGCTCGGCCTGCAGTGCTGCTATATCTCTGTCGTTCAGTTTATCCGTTGGCAAATCATAATTGACAATGTCGCTGGCAGTGACACCAACGAACTCGGCGGTGGGTGTGGCTAAGTACTCGCTTATGTGTGCCGTCTTTATAGCCCCATAGGCAATTGACGCAAAAATTCTGAATGACCATGGGTCACCATCGGTGAATATTACCACGGGCAATCCTAACTCCTCGTTCATTCTTTTGAGCAATCTCCTCGTACTTCTTGCCGGCTGTCCCTTAATATGCACGAGAATAGCCCTTGATTTCTCGTCGAATCCGTTTTCCACCAGGCGGTCAAACATACCTCCCGTTTCAATTCCTATGACAAAATCTGCGTCCACGTCCACAAATTTAAGCTTGTCACTCTCCACGTTGTACGGTATCAGGTATCCGCTATCTCCAACATCATCCCTGCAATTTATGCGCATTGGTTTGCCTTTACGGTTAATTTCCTCTACAGTAATATTTCCAATTACGCTTGCTCCGTCCTCCTCTGGCCGCAGCTTGAAGTCTTCCCTCAAGAATCCAGTGATTATCTCCAAATCCTCAGCAAGCTTGTTGCTCTCGTCCTGAGAGTGAAACTTTGCCAGGTTCCATCCTTCTGATATGTAGTACATTTCTCTTAGCGTGGAAGATTTCTTGGTGCGAATCATCTCTTTTATGAATTCCATAATGTACAGAGTTCTCAGAATCATGTATCCCCCGTCTAATTTTTTTGCACTTCTTGTGATTTTGTTCTCCCCGTATTTCCAAACTCCGGTACGGGGGTCAAAAACAATGTTGCCTTTGTGCCTGGCAGCAAGCTGCATCTTTGGAATCTCTCCTCTATTCAGCTCATCGTAAACCTGTTCTGCAATTTCGTAAAGTTTTTTTAGAGCATCTTCACTGCTCATAATCACTCACCTCCTCGATATCCTCTCCCCCATCGCTCTTTTCTTCGTCATCTTCCTCTTCTATATCCTCAATCTCCTCGACAAAATCCAGCTTCAGGTTCCAGTCGCCAGGCAGAGGCTCTGCACCTATTACTTTGTTGGGATTTATGCCATCAACGTAATAAGTGGTTTCCGAGTATCCTGAGGCATCTCTTAGCACGAATTTATGGTACTGGTAACTCACTGGTTCTACGGTTATATCCCAGTGTATGTAATCGTCCTCTATGTTTCCATCGCTATCTTCGGCTTCACCAACTGGATAATCAGCGTAGAGCTTGAAGCTCTGCTTTTTATCCGTGAAATTGGCTATGCGTACTTTAATAATGAGCTTTCCATTTTTCTTCTCGATGCTCTCGTCTATCCAAATCACGTTCATTATTTTGGTTATTACTGGCTCTAATCTGGGTACTGGCTTTTCAACGATTTCTGCGCTTTTTCTTGCAATTTCCGGTAGAAGCTGGTTTACAATGAAAAATTTCTCGCTGAGTTTTTTCTTTTTCTCCTTTTTCACCCGGTACATTTTTAGCTGTCTACCTATGGATTTGAGCGCAAGCATGATTTCATCTCTTATTTCCGGTACATCTGCTATGGCTTCCTTTGCCTCGGAGGTGAACGGGACCCTCGTTGATGCAACGTGCACAAGTATAATTGCAGGTCCTACTGGTATGCCCTGTCCCCCGCGCTGTTCAAGCCCGTACCGACGCCAGTCCACGGAGCTTATTGCTTTCGTTATTACATCTGCGCCTTGCTGGTAAAGCAGGGGAACGCGGTTGGCAAAGCGAAGTATGCGAACGGGCTGGTCTTTGGGCAACTCACCGCCGTAAACCATGCCCACTTCCACTATGAATGGATTTCCGCTGTAAACTTTCGGGTCGCGGGTGATTGGCTGTGCGTAGAACCCCGGGCGAAGCGAGCCCAGAACGTTCTTCAATCCTTTTTTGATAAGCGTTTCGCCTATTGGGGACAGGCAATCTGTGGGCGGTGCCATGAGCTTTACCTTTGAAAATGAATCTAATATTCTCCTTGCCTCGCTCAGAGACAGCTCTTGCGGTCTCATTTCTTCGTACAGGTACGCTATTTTGCATATCTTGCTTGCGATTTTTGGACTCACTCTTGAAAATTCAGAGGTTAAAAATGACGTTATTCGGTACGCTTTTGTTGTTCTTGCCATGTTTATTAGCTCACCAAGTTCAATTCCGTGTGGATGGGGCTTAATTTCTTTTACAGGAGGGGGCAGTTCGCTTGTAACTCTCCTGAACACCGTTTTCTTTCCATCTGGCTCCACCAGCGTGATTTGCGCGTGGGGATTAACTATGGCCGTTTGCTGCAGGTACTCGTAAACGCTTTGCTTGCTCTTGGTGTACCTTGCCTTCATTGTGACTTCTATCCTGGTGCCCTGTTCCCTGTCCCACAGCACTGGCTCCTCTTTGATTATTCTCGGTTCGTTTTTCTTGGTATTGATGGTCAGAAGAACTTCGTAAGCCACTTCTTCGTCTTTAATCTTTGATATGACTCTTGCTGGCTTGCCTGAACTGAGCTGGCCGTAAAGAACCACCGCGCTTATTCCTATACCTTGCTGACCCCTTGACTGTCTTAGCGCGTGAAATCTTGAACCGTAAAGCAGCTTTCCAAAAACTAGAGGTATGTTTTTTCTGACGATGCCCGGACCGTTGTCCTCGACAATCATTTGATATTCATCCTTTCCAACATTTTTTATTTCCACGTAAATATCAGGAAGGATACGCGCTTCTTCACATGCATCCAACGAGTTATCTACCGCTTCTTTAACGCTGACTATTAGCGATTTTGTCATTGAATCAAAGCCAAGTATGTGCTTGTTTTTCTGGAAAAACTCGGCTACGCTTATCTCCCTCTGTTTCTTTGCCATCTCGTGAGCAATTCCCATCCCGCTTTGAATTACACGGTTTTATTTAATGTTTCTCCATACTCTTCCTTCTTATAATGGCCGTTTATCAGGGCGATGAATGTTTTAGCGTTGTTCCACATGGCCGTGTTGTTGAACATTACGTAATCTCCATCTTTCACGATTTTAGTTAACTGGGATAGTTCCTCGTTGCTGTACTTGTAGCGGTATCCTCCAATGCCATGAAGCCTGTAGTAGCGAAAATCTCCTGCGGTGCTTTTCCCCTTAAAAGGGTCCACTACATGTATTAGGTGCAGGTCATTGCAGATTTTTCTTACTGAGTCTATGCTCCATTTCCCGCGGGGTTCCCAGCCGTAGATGAATCCTTTTTCAACAACTGAGAAAAAGTCGTAGATGTTTTTCACATTTTCACCGTTTTCCGAGAAGCTTGGAGGACTTTGTAATATTATGATTTTTGAGCGGAGTATTTTAGCAATTTTTATGAACCTGGCCCATGAGCGCATGGTATCCTCGTTAACTCTAAATCTTCCAAATTTACCGGGAAATCCTCGATATCTTCTATATGTGGGACTTTTCATCTCGTGGGTTATTGTTTGAGGTGCTTTGAGTGCGAATTCAAATGTTTCCGGTGCGATATCACGCCATTTTTTTGCAAGCTTCTCACTCATCTCCGTGTAAAATGTTTTCTGTACTTCTACAACTTTGAATACTTTCCAGTATTTCTCTCTTGACACGGGGAACCCGCACGTGCCCACCTTAATCATGGTGAGGAAATTGATAGACGGGATAAAAAATCATTGAAGCAGGTAGAACAAAATTGCAGAGATAATGTAGCCTGATGCAAGAAGCACAGGTGCCATTATTGTTGCTCTTTTAACGCCCTCTTTCGTTATAGTGGCTATCTTTTTCATGTTCCCGCGCGAAGCCATTCTCAATTTTACTTTCTCCGTACTGGCATAGACGCAAACATCTTCCATGTTATCTACTGCATTTTTGACGGCTTCTTTGCAGGCATTTACTATGTCATCCCATGAATCTCTTTGGCCCACTGGATTCAAATCAACCATGGATATGTTTACCACGTGATTATCGGTGGAAAATATTTCTACCTCGTCAGCTTCCACCTCGCTTCTTATTCTATCCCGTAATCCTTTTTTTATGTTGTTTCCGTCAATTAATATGTAAGCAATTTTCTTTGAGCCGTATTCAAACACCGCGGCTCTTATCCCCCCTGGCCCAATGCTTTTCCCGCTGAAATCCACGCGGTAGAAACCCATTCTGATTTTTTTGTTCGCCTGCATCTCTTTTAATACTTTTTCAAAATAAATATTTTCCTTTGGTATTTGAAGAGGTGTGGCTCCTTCGTCAAAGCAGTTGTGTGCGTCTATTGGCATAACTTCTTCATAAACATTATTTAGCTTTTCTATTATAGCCAAACCTGTCTCAAGCTCAACATCATCAAAATCCGCTTTTTCCGGAATTAATGCAACGAAAGCGTAGTTACCGAATACCTGCATTGCCGCACTTACCTCTCCAATTTTGAACCTGTGCAGGTCGCTCATCGTGTCGTACTTGCATTTTTCATTTAGTGCCTTCTTTACTACTTCAGCAATCCTTTTCACATCTTCATCGTTTGCTATGTTATTGTCGTGTGTGGTGGTAGTGTGAAACACCATAAGGCTACCTTCTCCAGTCATTTTTTCCAGCTTGTTGGGTATGTCGCTGCCTCCGATTGTTCCAAATGGACCTGGATGCATGTATGGTGCAACGAACGCGGCTTTCACACCTTTCTCATTTCTGAACACGAGAGTTGTAACCGGGACTTCTCTGTATTCGTACATTTCAAAAAAGAAGTTGTTAATCCTGTGCTCATCTTCTTTTTTGAATTCTCCAAGGTAATTCACAAATGATGAGATGAACATGAGCGGGTCGGTGTTGTACTGCTCTACAAATGGTGCCGTTGTAGTGGATATGTACGCGTAACCCGCAATTAAAAATGCAATTGACGCCAAGATGTATGGGATTGGGGGAAATCCGGGATATAGCAGTGATACTGCAAAAACTGCCACGTTGTAATAAGTGCTTGTTAGTATTGAATATCTCTTTTTTTCCCCGAAAAATGCACGGTAAACAACGTATCTTATGTCAATCATCGTTGAAAATCCCAGATAAAATGCCATGTAAAACGGAAAAAATATTAGTGAAATCAGGAACATTATCATTGCGATTATAAATGCAAGAACGTTTAGTGATACTATCCGGCTAGGTGGAAAGTAAATTTCAAGGAATTTTATGGTTAGGTAATCGGCACATATTGCTGCAAAAAACGGTATCGCGAACAGAAATTCAGAATCCCTGTAGGATATGTGAAGGGATATGATGGCAAGTGTTAAGACAACTAAAAATATCCCTACGCCCACGCCGGGATTTGGTGTTTTAAACAAATGCTTTCGTAGAGATGCAATATACTTCTCTTCAGAGGCCATCGCCTCCTAATGACCACTGTTTATATTTATTTTTTTGCGATGTAACTCAGAGTGTATATTAGCCCGAGAACTAAATTCATGTAGAATGTTAGTGCTCTCCAAAGTATGACAGTTATCCCTGCAATCTCTGGTGGAACCTTTTGTGAGAAAAGAGCATAACCTGTGAATTCTGCAAGGCCGGTGCCACCCGGGGATATGGGTATTATGGTTATAAGGATGATTATTAATTGGGCTGTGAACATGAATAACCAGTGAGGCTCGTATCCCAGTCCTATAAGTATCAGGGGTATTATGGTGAAATCCACCAACCACATTGCAGCTGTTACTATAAACGTCAAAATGAGATACTTCTTGCGCAGTGAGAATAGATTCTTGGTACTTGTTGCGAATTGCATGAACTCATCTTCGAGTTTCTTCATCATTTTCTCGCGCTTTTCATCGTCTCTTACGAAAAATTTAACCCAAAACTCCAATCTTCCTATTTTTTTCTTTATTTTTTCCGCGTGTATCAGCATATACACTAAAAGAAGTCCAAGGATTCCCAAAAATCCGGAGGCTAAGTACAGGTAAATTTTAACTTCCCCTATGTTCATTGCCATGCCGGTCATGAAAAAAAACAGAGGTATGGCTAAACCCATGAATATGAAATCGATTATTCTCTCTCCGATGGTAACCGCAGTGGCATCTCCTCCGGACATGTTGCCTTCAGAAAGCATGTATATCCTTGCAGGTTCGCCACCCATTCCCGAGGGAGTTATTGCAGCAACAAACAGGTTTACCATGACTATCTTGAAGCATCTATAAAAACTAACATGCTCTCCTACTGAATATGCGAGAATCTTTATGCGAAGTGACCAGAAAATGAGATTGAGCACATGAGCGGTTACTGCGAGAAGGATGATGTATATTGGAATTTTAAATAATTTTTCTATGCCCCCGGGTTTGATTGTGAAATAGTATATTAACGCCATGGAGACTCCGCTTATCGCAATTGCTAACACGAGCCAGAGTTTCCAGCGTTTCATCATTTCAAAGCTCACAGTATCACCTCTAATACCCTATTTACTGAACTCTCTCCATCGTAATCTCCCTTGAATCCACTGTACCTTGCTGTTTCTCTTACCAACCGGGGAATGTCAAGGGATTCCTGGGGCATCCATGCGGAAACTCCTCTACTTTCTAAATACTTTGCAAGGTACCTCTGTTCCGGTTGTCCCGGAGTTGGTATGAACCCCGCTTTTCCCCCTATTATGTACATGTCCATTATGGTTGAGTATCCTGAACGAGAGATTATTATCTTAGAACGGTTCATTATTCTCTCTCTCTCCTCAGCGGAGAGGTAGTAATGTATTTCCGCGTGGCTATCCACGTGCTTTCCCTTCTCAGGTCTTCCCAGAGTCACGACGACTTTTCCATTTAAATTATCTATTTGCTTTAAAGCTATTTTTTCAAACATGCTTCTTTGAGGCTCGGGTCCGGAAATTGAAATAAGGATGTCAATATTGCGCTCGCAATTAAGATTTCTGAATGATGATAGCGGCCCGACATATTCTATCTTGTCCTCAGGAATAAATCTCAGATTTTTTGCCATTTCTCCGGATAGCCGCCCGTCTTCAAAATCAGGTACCAGTATCTTGCGGTAGAATTTTGTCATGTACCCGTTGTAGAGCATTGTCCCACCCCGGAGAACTGCCGATTTTAACATTATGCGCAGCTGGTGTATTAGCAGGTACGATGGTTTGAATCTATTAAAAACGTCATAGCGACTATCGGATATTATAACATCAAAATTTTCCTTTTTGTCAATATCCAAAAAAATTCTGTGGTTTTCTATCATTGTTTTCATAATTCGCCGTGAATCTCTTATGAATAACGGGAGAAATTGATGCGCTTTTTCGGTGTATCTTATGGGGTAGTCTTCTAAATCATAATACCTGATTGAAGGAAATTCCCTGCTTAATAGGGACAGTGCGCGCCCGTGCGAAATGAGCACTACATCGTGCCCTTCTTTCAAAAGTCTCCTTATGATAGGCGCACTCCTCGTTGCGTGCCCGAGTCCAAGAGAGCACACACCAAAGGCAATCTTCATCCCCGGAGATAAAGGGGTATAGAGATATAGTTTTTTGGTTCAGATGGCTCCCATGAACACCAGCAGGGTTAACAGGAGGCCAAATACTATAATCGTCTGAGGAAATGCAGAGTATATCATCAATTTCTGGAACCCTTTTTGCTGGAGGTCAATTCCCTCTTCTTCCAGTCTCTGCAGCGTGGCTTTTATTACCCATCCAACGGCCATGCCTCCGAGGAGAGATGCTAATCCCATTATCTCCATACCCATAAGGAATGCTTCCGGTGAAGTTATTAGAGATGTCCAGTCGTTGTTTTTAAATGCAAGGTATCCGAGCAAAAATACAAGCAGGGAGAATATTGCTCCGTTTTCCATTACTGCGTTCATAACAGTGGCTATTCCGTTGTTGTTTTTATCTTTCATTACTTCTTTGATTAAAGGAGGGTCGGCAAGCACCCTTCCTATGTTGGCTCCAATTGATGCTATTGAAATCATAAGTACAGATATGTTGAGGTATTTGTCAGGCATAACATTGTATCCCATCAAATAAGCCAGAGTTGCATATATAGCCGATGAGAATCCCATTATTGATATGATTTTTATCCTGCCATCTCCATTCGCATATTTTAGTGCCGTAACTGTTACCCACGCGGCACCCAGGTATGCTATAACAAGTCCGATTATTCCGAGCATATGCCGGTATAGTGTCTGGGATAAAATTTTTTACTTTCCCGTACATACTCCCGCATGGATTTCAAGAAGATAGAAGAGAAGTGGCAGAAAGCATGGGAAGAAAACAGGGTATTTGAACCAGAAATTGGCGATAAAAGAAAGTTTTTCGTTACCGTTCCGTATCCTTACATGTCCGGTTCTCTACATATAGGGCATGGAAGGACATTCACCATGGGGGATATAATTGCGAGGTTTAAGAGGCTCCAAGGATACAATGTTCTTTTTCCAATGGCATTTCACGTTACAGGCACCCCCGTGCTGGCAATAGCCGATGCCATAAAAAATGGGGATGAGCGGGTAATGTCCCTTTATAGAGACTACATTCGGATATACGAAGATGATGAGGTAGAGGTTGAAAAAATTTTACAATCTTTTGTTGACCCTGAAAATATTGCCAAATATTTTGCAGATAAGGTGATAAAAGATTTCAAGAGCATGGGGTATTCTATAGACTGGCGTAGAAGGTTCCACACCGCAGAGCCGATTTACAATAAGTTTGTGGAGTGGCAATTCAAGAGACTTTATGATAAGGGAGTTATTAAAAAAGGGAAGTATCCCATAACTTACAGTCCCGTTGATGGAAATCCCGTTGGGGAGGACGATATTGATGATGGTGATGTAAATAAAGTCACCATAATGGAATTTACCGCAATCAAGTTTGCCTTTGAAGATGGTTACCTGGTTGCTGCCACTCTACGCCCGGAGACCATATTTGGCGTAACGAATCTCTGGCTAAATCCCGGAGGTGAGTACTGCGAGATATTTGTTGAAGGTGAAAAATGGTTTGTATCTCGTGATGCAGCGGAGAAGTTAAAGTATCAGAAAGAGGGAGTGAATCTTGGAAAGTGTTACCCGGGTACTTACTTTGTGGGTAAATTTGCAAAGGAGCCCGTTCAGGGAAGAGAAGTTCCCGTACTGCCCGCTGAATTTGTGGACGTGGATAATGCCACGGGGGTTGTGTACTCTGTGCCTGCCCATGCTCCGTATGATTATCAGGCTCTGGTAGACCTACAAAAAAATGAGAATGTTATTAATAAGTATAATCTAAATGTTGAAATGGTTAAGAGCATCTCTCCCATAAAAATAATAGACATAAAGGGCTATGATATGCCCGCCCGGGATATATGCGAGAGAATGAATATAAATAACCAGAATGACCCGCGGTTGGAAGAGGCAACTCAAGTAATATACAGGGACGAGTTTTATTCAGGAATCCTTAATGATAAATGCGGGGATTTTGCAGGTATAAAGATAAAGGATATCAAAGATGAGGTTAAAGAATGGCTCAGGAATATGGGTAAGGCAGATGTGTTCTACGAGACATCAAGAAAAGCTGTGACGAGAAACGGGCACAAGGTAATAGTGGCGGTCCTCCAGGAGCAGTGGTTTATAGATTACTCTCAAAAATGGTGGAAGGAGCTTGGACACGATGCCGTGAACAAAATGCTGTTTCATCCGGAGAAGTACAGGGATATGATGCATGGCATAATAGACTGGCTGGATAAGAGGCCATGTGCCAGAAAACGTGGTCTGGGCACGCGCTTTCCATGGGATAATGAGTGGATTATAGAAAGTTTAAGTGATTCAACAATTTACATGGCTTTTTACACAATAGCCAATGTAATAAGAGAAGAGAATATACCTCCAGAAAAGCTAACCGTAGATTTGTTCAATTACGTGTTTTTGGGCGCTGGTAATCCCGAGGAAGTGCAGAAGAAGACAGGTATATCGGAGAGTGTCATTGAGAGAATGCGCTCGGAATTTCTATACTGGTATCCTAATGATTTGAGGCACACCGCTCCGGCCCACATGAGCAATCATCTTGCATTTTTCATAATGCACCATGTTGCCATATTTCCGGAGGAACACTGGCCAAAAGGTATATCTCTAAATGGCCTGATGATTCGTGAAGGTGCAAAAATTTCAAAAAGTAAAGGCAACGTGATTCCTCTTGCACACATATCCGAAAGATACGGTGTGGATTTATTCCGCTTGTACTGTGCCGTGGCTGCGGATATGGATACGTTAATGGACTGGAAGGAAAGTGAAGTATCATCTCTCCGCAGGAGATTTGAAAAGCTTGCATCTCTTTTTGAGGAAAGCATTAATGTGGAGCCGTTAGATGAGTTTAATCACTACGACCGCTGGTTCCTGTCTAAATTTTACAGACAGTACCGCGATGCCATTGAGCTAATGGGAAATCTCAGAATCAGAGATGCCATGCTTAACATGTTCTTTCATATACCCAATGACCTGAAATACTATGAAAAGCACGTGGGAAATGGGCGCAGAAACAGGATGGTAAGAACAGTTATCGAGGATTGGGTGAAGATGATAAGCCCTGTGACACCACATTTGGCCGAGGAAATATGGCACCTTCTTGGTAATGACACATTCGTTTCCATTGAGACTCTAAGGGCGCCTAAGGAGGAGTTCATAGATGATGAGATAGAAGGTGAAATGGAGTTTGTAGATTCTGTAATCTCAGATATAAATGAGATTCTCCGAGTTGCAAAGATAAAGCCAGAGCGGGTGTATATTTATACAGCAGAGCCATGGAAATGGGAGGTATTTGACAAAATCAAAGATGCAAATCCGAAAGATGCCATGCGCATTGCCATGAATGCGGATGTTAAAGTAAATAAAGGTGAGATTGCAAAGTTTGTGAAGAGACTTCTCAAAGATAAAATAAAATATTTCCAAGTGAACGAAGCGAAGGTTCTTGAGCGTGAAAGGGATTACCTGCTCAGAGAAATCGGTGCTGAGGTGGTTATTAATAGTGATTACGATCCCAAGGGTAAGAGAAAGCTGGCCATGCCACTAAAGCCTGCCATATACGTGGAATAACAAACCTAAAATACCTCTTTTCATTTCTCCACTCGGGCCGGGGTTGCCGAGAGGTAAGGCGCCAGCCTGGAGAGCTGGTTCCCTTAATTGGGAGCGTGGGTTCAAATCCCACCCCCGGCGCTTTATGTTTTTGTTAAATATGGAGCGTGGGTTCACGAGCATCGGCAGATGCGAGCAAGCCCTCCGTGGAGGGCGCCAAATCCCACCCCTGTGCTTGCTTGGGGATTTACTCCCAAAATTCTTTCAGAATTTATGCTCATCCCACTCACGCGCACATTCTTTCACCTAATTTACAGTATAGATTCTGGAATTTATTATTGGATCTTTTAAAAATTTATGGTCGTTTACTCTTTATCTTTTGTAATTTCCACTTGCAGTCACGCATTTTTCAACGCAAAACCTGCCGAAATCTGTTAGTGAATATATTGCGTAATTGCCATTTTTCTCGTAGGTAATCAAATCTGCAGCTCTTAATATCTTCAGGTGGTACGATAGCTTTGAATATGCCAGAGATGTTATTTGCCGCAACAAACAGACGCATGCTCGCTGCTCGTGAAGGAAAAACATAATTTTCAACCTTATGCTGTCAGAGAGCGCCTGGTGTATTCCTGCCATTTTCTCCAGGGATTTTTCGTCAGGTATATTTGAAATTATGCTTTCTATACCTCCCTTCTCGTTTATTTCTCTCTCCATATCTGCGGGGATGTTATCTGGAAGAGGCATATATGTATATCTCATGATGCTATTTCAATTTTTTTTATCATATGGATACTGCCACTCGGAATCCCTCGCTTGTGGCGGCATATATGCTCCTAACGCTCTTTGCATCCCCTATGATGTGTGTTGGTACGTCTTCTACTGTAAATGGAACGAATGGCCTTGATCCAAATGCAGCTATTAACGCGTCAGCTTCAACAATCATTTGATTCCCGTTTTGCTCCACCACTATCTCCCCGCTACGGGATATATCAACAATCTCCGTGGAAGTCATTATTTTAACACCTTTTTCTTCCAGTTCTCTAATTAGGTGTTTTCTTGTAAGTGTCTCCACTTTAAATGCCACTTCTGGTGCTCTACCTATCAATATGACTTCGTTGTCCTCTGCCAAGAAATTCGCAGTTTCGCAGCCCACCAATCCCCCACCTCCAACGGCTATTTTCTTTCCTTTGAACTTAACCTCTCCTCTCAAAATGTCTCCATATAAATACACAAAATTGCGCATGGGGGGGCACGGGATGAATGGCCTGGAGCCTGTGGCCAATATAATCACATCTGGGTCAAGGTCCAGTACGTCATGTTTTAATGCGCGCTTGTGATGTAACTCTAAATTTTCATACTTGGGGAGCTCGTTTTTGTAGTATTCTATTAGCCATCCAAGCTTTTCCTTGCCTGGAGGTATTTTCGCAATATTCAAAGTCCCTCCAAACTCATCATAAAAGAGATGAACATTATGCCCCCTCATGGAAGAAACCCGAGCCGCCTCAAGTCCAGCGGGACCTCCACCCACTATGACCACCGTTCTTTTCTCTAATGCAGGCTCTATGTCGGTTTCTAAGCCAACTTGGGGATTTGCACCGCATCTTATTTGGGTATCTTCGTCATGCCTTGCTTTTATGCACTCGCTGCAGCCTATGCATCTCCTTATATCTTTTATCCTACCTTCTTTAACCTTGACTGGCCAGTACGGGTCAGCGATTAATGTACGGCCTAAAACGACCATGTCAGCTTTGTGCTTTACAATATCCAGTGCTACATCTGGTTCTCTAATCATGCCTACGGCTGCTACTGGCACTTTAAGTGGTCTTATTCTTTCAGCCAGGTATGACCTCCAGCCCTGCTCAAAAGAAATAGGTTCTAATCTATATTCTTTTGGTCCAAGACCGATATCAGCCTGAATCATGTCGTAATGCTCTTGCAGTACTTGAGCAAGCTTTTTTCCAACATCTAAGGTTATGCCTCCATCTTTGAAATCATCCACCGCAAGGCGAATGGTTACAGGGAAATCTCGACCGCATCTCTTCTCTATCTCTTTTCTGATTGCTATTGCGAACTCCAGGGGATTTCCCCATTTATCTTTTCTGTTATTTGTTAAAGGAGATAAGAACTGGTTAACTATCAATCCATGAGCGCCTTGCACTTCTACCATGTCAAAACCTGCTTTACAGGCGATTTCCGCCGCGGTTCCGTATTTTTCAATTATTTCTTCTATCTTCTCTTCACTGAGAAATCCCACCCCTTTCTTTTTCCAGCCTTCGTGGGTCAATTCAACGGATATCTTTGAGTCGTATCTTTTTAATCTTTCTGCCAGTTTCTTCCAGTCCTCGTAAAATTCCCAGGAATCAATGCGCGGTTCATATGCTCCGTGTTTTCCTTCTGGAAACGACACGCATGAGTTTTCAATTATCAGAAGACCAACTCCTCCCTTGGCGCGCGTTTCGTAATGGCGCATGAAAAGTTTTGTTAAGTGTCCATCTTCTTTGCCAAAATTTGTTGAAATGGGGGGGAATATCGTTCTATTCTCCACGGTGATTTTTCCTATTTTTATGGGTGTGAATAGCTCATCATACATAGTTTTCGGCATGCCTAACAAGTATTTCAAATTATCTTAAAACGTTTGTTTGATAAAAAATAATGGGATATTACCTTTTGCGGAGAAGCCATATGACCCATATAATTAGCGGAAGAATGATGAATGACATCATGTCTCCTGTATCCCCTGCGAATGCAAGTACATCCGCAAAGTTTTTAATGCCCCCTAAGTAAACTGCAAGAGGGGGTATTGTTGTCAGGCTCCATGCTATTATTTTCCTCATTTTTAGAAACTCCACAGTATTGCTTTGCTGTGCCAGACCTATCCCGATATAGCTTGTGGTAATGGCAATAAAGGGGATTATGTTGCCAATTAGGTATCCTGGATATCCGTACATTTGGCTTAATCCCTGTGTTGCGATTTGGGGTGTTTTGTCTCCGAAAGCAAGTATGAACGAGGTCATGAACAGAGCGTATATTATTGTGGGTATTAAAAATGCAAGCACTACCACGCGCTTTGTTTTATTGTAATCGCCAATTGCTTTGTAAACATCGGGTATTACAGTATGGCATCCCAGTGCAAATATGGCTATGCCCACCATGGCCATTGTTCCTGAGAGGGATATGTATGTGGCATTGGACAGGTTGGCATAAGGAGCGAGCATCCCCATAACTCCTATGAAAAGTGCCAGCATGAAGTAGTACATGAATAGCTCAACCTTCCCGCTTGCCTGCAAGCCCCTGTAAATCAGAAAAGAAGCGAATAGCCAGAATATCAAAGCTCCTAAGTTCTCATCAATACCAAAGAGTTGAGAGAAGACATTGCCCATTCCCGCAATGTAAGCAAGTAAAGCTCCGAAGCTCATTATGCTTATGCTTAAATACATAGTCCATCCGCCGGCTTTTCCAAGGATTTTCTGGGTTATTGTGCTCATCTGTGCGCCGCCCATCTCCACGGATAGCTTCAAAACGATGAGTGCCGTGAAAAGAAGCAGGAGCATCACTCCAAAAAGTATGAGCGAGCCAAAAAGCAACCCTACTTTTGCAGCCGCGTATGGCAACCCTAGCACACCTGCTCCAATCTGAGTTCCCACTAAAATAGCGAGGCCTTCCTTCGGAGTTATTTTCTCCTTGTCTACGTGAATGTAGTTTCTCCTTAGGACGACCCTTCTTTTCCTTCGCTTTAAATAGATATGAAGAAGCTGGCGTCTTCTTCGCCTCTTCCTCATTTTCCTGATATGTGCGTATCTCTCGGCGGTTATTTTTGAGCCTGTCATCTGCCTCTCACTTCATTTTTTTGGAATGACTATGGCAGTTGTTGTGTCTATAACTCCATCAATGGTGAATATCTTTGGAAGTATCACACGGGTAAGTTCCCACAGGCTAGCTGCCTCCACGCGGAGTATGGCATCGTAAGGGCCGGTGACGGCGTTTGCTTCCTTAACGTTTTTGACTTTCTTCTTTATTTCTTCAAGTGCGTTTTCCACTTTGTCTATTTCCGCAGTCAGCAGTACGTATGCCTCTATTTTTTCGCTCATAGCTACGGGCATGGTCACCCACTATATAAAATTAAAACAGAAAATTGGTATAGGAGTGGCTTTAAAAGACAAATATCTCTGCGCTCATCTCCCAAACCAGGATTTCTTTTTCTCCACGCCTAACTCCTTTGCCAACTCTTTAATTAGCTCCTTCGCTCTCTTGCTGAGCTTCTTGGGCACGTCTATTTCTATCCTCAGAACCAGATCTCCGCGTCTTCCCCCACCGAATGGAGGGAGCCCTTTTCCTCTTAAAACAATTTCACTTCCACTTTCTGTACCCGGTGCTATTTTTACTTTTTGAGCGCCGTCCAGTGTTTCCACTTCTATTTCCCCGCCGAGAGCTGCGATTGGGAAGGGTATGCGCTCCACCTTCAACAGGTCTCTGCCGTTTCTTATGTATCCTTTTGGCATGTTTATGTACACGTAAACATATAAGTCCCCGGGTATACCTCCTCCTTCTGGAATTTCTCCCTTGCCACGAATTCTCAAAGCATCTTCGTTCTCTATTCCAGGTGGTATGTGCACAACTATAGTTTTTTCATGAAGCACGCGTCCCGTTCCCCCGCATTTAGGACATTTTTTCTCTATTACCTTACCTGTGCCGTGGCACACATCGCATGTGGTTACTGATACAAACTGAAATGGTCCCTTCCGTACAACAACTTTTTTCTTGCCAGTTCCGCCACAAGCGGGGCACGTCTTCACCTCGCTACCCGGTGCAGCACCTGTTCCGTGACAAACAGGGCATGTGTCGTATGTTTTAACTTTTATTTCTTTATCAACGCCGTTAATCACGTCTTTTAGCTCTATGTTTACCCTCACAGCTATGTCTCTACCTCTTCTTTCTTCCCTCGGTGGAGAAAATCCAAAGAAGTCCCTGAAAAATCCACCCATTCCTCCAAAAATGTCCCATATGTCCGAAAAATGGGTGAAATCGTTCCAGGTGAATCCCTCGTCGCTGAACACTCTTCCCTTGAGTCCCTCTTCACCGTACTTGTCGTAGATTTCCCTCTTCTTATCGTCCATCAAAACCTCGTATGCCTCGCTGATTTCTTTGAACTTCTCCTCAGCTTCCTCTCTATTATCCGGGTTAAGGTCGGGATGATATTTTTTAGCCAGTTTCCTGTATGCCCTCTTTATTTCTTCCTTGGTGGCGTTCCGTGGAACTCCCAATATCTCGTAGTAATCCTTGCCCATATTACTTCACTTTTTCCAGCTCGTTTTTGAAATACGCATATAGTGCATCGTAGAGGGGGAACTCTCTCTCCAGCGTTTCGTAATCGTCCTTTGCCGCCAAGCGATAGCCTTTTGCGAGAATTTTCAGTGAGATTGCGAGGGGTGAAGGCTCTTCCACATGTGTATCCGCCTCGTGCACTATCTTCTGTATTTCCCTGATTGCCGGGTCATCAATGCCGTATTTTTCAACAAAGGCGTCGAAAGAGCAGTTTCCGTTGTGATGCCCCAGCTCGACGCCTTCCATATCAAAAGGTATGCCCTCTTCGATGCTCTTTGGGTCGGTGTCCCTTGGCACGAATATAAACTCGGCTTCGGGGTCAATGAACCTTTTTATTAGCCACGGACATGCCACGCGGTCCACGTGCACATGTTCCCTTGTTACCCATTTCATTCTTATCGCCATGTCCATTAGGCTTGCATACCATATATAGTTTCACTTCTCATCGTAGCTGGCGTCGTGCACCTTTCCGCCCTGTGCGCTCTGTTCTCCGTTCCCTGTATTGGCCTGGCTGGTGTTGGCCTGCTGAGCGGCTTGCTGGTATATTATGGTGCCTATTTTTTCCACTTTTTTGGATAGCGTCTCCAGCTCTTCTTTTATCTTGTCTCCGTTTCCCTCGTTTAGCACCTGTTCTGCCTTTTTGATTTCATCTTCTATATCCTGCTTCTCGTTTGCTGGAAGCTTATCTCCGTACTCTTCCACGGATTTCTTTGCAGCATATATTAACTGCTCCAGTTTGTTCCTGTTCTCAATTTCTTCCCTTCTCTTCCTGTCTTCCTCAGCGTATTTTTCGGCTTCTTTTTTCATTTTCTCAATTTCCTCTTTGGAAAGCTTTGTGCTTGCTGAAATGGTTATTCCTGTTTCTTTACCTGTCCCAAGGTCCTTTGCGCTTACGTGGAGAATGCCGTTTGCATCTATATCAAAGGTAACTTCTATCTGGGGTACCCCGCGGGGTGCTGGCGGTATGCCCGTGAGGTTGAACATGCCCAGAGAGACATTGTCCTTCGCCATTGGCCTCTCACCCTGTACCACGTGAATGGTTACGGTTGTTTGGTTGTCTGCCGCGGTGGTGAATACCTTGGACTTGCGAACGGGTATTGTGGTGTTTGCAGGAATAAGTGGCTCAACAAGACCACCAAGGACTTCCACGCCAAGGGTTAGTGGTGTAACATCTAAGAGCACGATGTCTTTAACTTCTCCTGCCAGAACCGCTCCCTGAATCGCGGCACCTGTTGCCACGCATTCCATAGGGTCTATACCACGTTCAATCTTCTTGCCCATGTACTCTTCCACAAATTTTTGCACGATGGGCATGCGCGTGGGTCCTCCCACAAGGATTATCTTGTCTATATCTCCCTTTGTTAGATTTGCATTTTTCAAAGCGGTATCTATACTCTTTCCAGAGCGCTCCACTATCGGTCTCACCAGCTCTTCCAATTTTGCCCTTGTGAGCGTCATGTTTAGGTGCTTTGGTTCACCGTTTACCACGGTTATGTACGGGAGATTTATATCTGTCTGGAGCACCGTCGAAAGTTCAATTTTCGCTTTCTCTGCGGCTTCCTTCAACCTGATGAACGCGTTTTTATCGTTTCTCAAATCCACTCCGTTTTCTTTCTTGAACTCCTCGGCTATGTAATCTATTATTGCGTTGTCCATGTCCGTACCGCCTAATTGCGTGTCTCCCGCGGTGGAAATCACTTCGAACACGCCGCTGCCGTATTCCATAATTGTAACGTCTAAAGTGCCACCTCCAAAGTCGTAAACCATGATTTTGAGCTCTTCGTCGCTTTTATCAATTCCGTATGCGAGTGCGGCAGCAGTTGGCTCATTGATAATTCGTACCACTTCAAGCCCTGCGATTTCTCCCGCGTCCTTCGTGGCCTGTCTCTGATTGTCGTTGAAATACGCAGGAACCGTTATCACAGCCTTCTTGATTTCCTCCCCCAAGTACGCCTCGGCGTCTCTCTTAATCTTCTGCAATAGGAATGCCGAAAGCTGCTGTGGTGTGAATTCTTTACCTCTTATTTTGTATTTGTAATCAGTACCCATCTTTCTTTTGAATGCGTAAACCGTACCTTCTGGATTGGTCAAAGCCTGGCGCCTTGCCGGCTCGCCAACTAAAAGCTGACCGTCTTTCGTGATTGCCACGTAGGACGGAAAAGCCTTGCCGTACATCGTGTTACCTTCTGCGCTGGGTATTATCTTTACGGTGCCGTTTATGTAGACCGCAGCCGCAGAGTTGCTTGTTCCCAGATCAATGCCTATTATTTTCTCACTCATTTTCTTTCACCTCCTTTTTAGAAACCAATACCTTAGCATGGCGCAGTACCATGCCGTTTAGCGTGTATCCTTTCTGATACACTTTTACAACCATATCATCTTCATCTCCATTCACTATCCCAATCGCTTCGTGAAGCATGGGGTCGAATTTCTTGCCATTCGCATCTATCTCTTTGAGACCTAAATTTTTTAGGGCCTTATCCATTTGTTTAAGCACCAACTCTATACCTTCTCTTCCCTCTTTAATGCTGTTAAGTGCCCTCTGGAGATTCTCGTAGGGCTCCAAAAATTCTTTTATTATATCTGCCTTGCACCTCTCCAACTCCATATTCTTCTCCTTTTCCAGCATCTTTCTGTAGTTGTCCATTTCGGCGAGCTTTCTCAGGTACTTTTCTTTGTACTCGTCTCTCTCCCGCCTCACATCTTCAATTTCCCTGCTCTCGCTTTTTTCCTCATTTTCAATCTTCTTTTCATCTGTCACAAGTAATGCAAAATAGTTCTTCTATATAAAAATTGCTGAACACATGTTGCCAATACGCTCGCTCATAACGGGATACAATCGCTCTTTATACTGTCTATTTCCTTTGTTTTTTGCTCGTTTTTAAGTACATGAAAACTGCTGTGAGGGAGTATAGGGAGTACAGAAGCAACCCAAATACCGGAGCAAAGAAGTATGCGTTTTTTGGGTTTTTTAAATATCTTTTTGAAACTATAAAGATTCCAAATCCGGCCAATATGAAAAGAGCAGTGTAAATTGCCAAGGGAATGTACGAAAAAGGAATCAGAAGGGCAAAAATCAGGAAAAAAAGAGATGCAAATCCCCACGCCAGGTTGTCCCAGGGCTTCACGCCTATGTCCCTAAGAACCTGTGCTACACCTTTGGCTCTTGCTCTCTGCCATGCTTTCACTTCCCTGAAATTTTCAGGAAGTGAAACTTCCACAATAGCATCTTTTGCCACATCCTGCTTGAACTTTACACCCTTCTTCTTTGCCAGGAGTGAAAATCCGTAGTCTTCAGAGCGAAGGGTTTCTGGGTACTGCACTTTCTCGTATATCTCAACTTTTTCCGCCTTGTTGTTTCCGGGTATGTGCACTTTGTACAATCCTGGGAAAACAAGGTGCAGTGCATGGTACCACGCAAATGCATGCGCGTAAAAATTTCCTCTGACAAGGGGCACGCCTCCAACCGCGTCGTTCTTCTCCAATTTCTTCAAAATTCTGGTTGCATATTCCCTGTGATACACGTTTTCAGAGTCGCCCCAAATTATGGCCCAGTATCCCTGCTCCAATGCGTACTCGGTAGCTTCCCTTCTTGCGAATCCCGTGCCTCCCAGCCTCTCCTGCACTTTGAATTTAATACACGGATATTCTTTCTCATATTTTTCAGCTATTTCCCTTGAATTATCCTTTGATGCCCCGTCCAATATTAGAACGTCAAATTCTTCGCATAGGCCATCCATTTTTGAAATGGATTCAAGGCATTCAGCCAATGGTTTTGCATTGTCCTTGTTAAGTATTACCAGGAGCGCTTTCATTGCATCGACCTCAAGACCTCGCTCATCTCTTTAGCTCTCTTCCACACAGCGTCCATGTTCAGGTATTCCCAGTTGCCGTGTCTGCCAAGTGTGAGGATTCTCATTTCCTTCAATATTTTGCGAATCTCGGGCAGTATTTTGAAATAATTCTTATCGGTCACCACGTAAGCATAGTGGTTTACCCATTTCTTGGCAGTTTCCACTTCTACGCCAATTCCAATCTTTTCCAGGCCTTCAATTGTTTTGTCTATTACTTCTCGTGGCTCTTCGCATGGTTTGTGGGAAATTTCTGCTATTATGTTTCCTCTATTCTCTGGAGCCATGTTGGGACTGTAATTGCTCAGAAACGCGATACGATGGAAAATGATATCCTTGTCTGGTATGTACGCCCAGTGATAATCCGGTAAATTGCCTCGAACTCCAAGACCCACGACGGTCACCGAGTTGTAATCCAATTCCTTTGATAATTTTTCCAGATCTCCACCCAGTATTTTCAATAGAGAGGGGAGGGGAATCGCAGAAATTAGATAATCGTAAAATTCGCCGTTTACCACGATTCCATCATCTTCCGGCTTTATTCCCTTTACCTCGTTTCCTACCTTTACATTCTCTCTCAATTCTTCGCCGAGACTTCTGGCGATGCTCTCTATCCCACCATGGAGAGGGTAAAAGAACCGGAGCTGATGCAAATAGCCCTCGGTCTCAATGCCCACCGCCGCTCGAAGAACGTCTTCCACCGGCGGCTTAGGGAGGCGGTCTTCTGACCATGCCATGGCAATTTCATCTATTCTTCTTTTCCATATTTTCTCGTTGTACGGTCCCAGATATTTCTCGACAATCTTCTCTCCAAACAGCTGCACGAAAAAATCTTTCAGGTTTTCTGGCTTCTTCTTTTCCTTTCCAATATTATTCACAAAATCCAGAAGAATTTCAAATCTCTCCTGCGGGGAGAGCATGAATATGCCGTTCTCAAATGGATACTTTATGAAATTCCCGCGGTAATGGATAACGGTTCTGCGGCGATGCATGACCACATTCCCCACGAGATTCACCATTTCCTTGAGTGTTGAGCTGTCTCTGGAAAATATAATGTGCGAGCCACCGGTGTCGAATGTGTACCCTTGATGAGTTTCGCTCTTTAAAAGGCCACCAACCCTGTAATCACGCTCAAGAATCTTGAAATCAATATTGCTTCCTTTGAGATGGTGTCCGAGGGCAAGGCCAGCCAGGCCGCCTCCCGCGATGGCGATTTTCATACTGCGTAATCTTGGTGATTTATTTTAATATTGCGTTCTTTGGACGTATTACCTGTGTATTTTTTCTAATCACGGCATTTGAAGGCAAAAATTTAAACTTTTGACACAGTCCGGTTTATATGAACGGCTTTAGAATTTGCGGTCGCAACGCGGATAGGATAACGTCCAGGGGTTACGGGGTGAGGCAGGGCAGGTGTGTAATTCTCGCGTGGGAGGAGGCTCTTTACCTCGCAGAAAATGAAAAGTTCGGACTGGATTTCAGGGATGTATTTGCCAAAGCATCCCGATTAGATAATTTTGATGTTCGTTTTTTCGTTTACCGGGACCTTCGTGCGAGGGGCTATGTTGTGAATATTCGGGGGGAGTATTATGACGCGAAAAAAAGTGTACATATGCGGTTTTATCCCATGAGCGATATGGATAGGTTCTATTTCGAAAAGGAAATAAAAAGGGAGCTGCCCCATATTCTCTCTGTTGTTGACGGGGATGGGGATGTTACATACTATATGATAGATGAGGCAAACCCGGAAGGGAATTGCCGTGAAAAGCCGGTGGTGGATGGGTTTGTTGTGGCAGGGAGACGGGTATTCATTTTAAATGCCAAAAGTCTTGGGACTTACGGTAAAACTGAGGGTAAATTCTCCTATCTGTCAAATATGGAAGCAAGGTATTTGACCGGCGCAAAGGTTGTTGATAATGAGGAAATATACTCTGTTTATGAAGACCTGAGAAACAGGGGGCTTGTTGTCAAATCTGGATTCAAATACGGCACGCATTTCAGAACTTACACCGAAAACATGAAGGAGCATTCCAGGTTCCTGGTGCATGTGCTATCGGATAGTGAAGAGATGCAGAAGATAAGCAGGGCAGTGCGCGTTGCCCATGGTGTGCGCAAGGAATTGCTTCTATCAAAGAAAATAGATGGGAAAATAAAATATCTTAGCATTTCATGGATTAGGCCATAGGTTTTAATATACTAATTGTCATGTGCCAGCGGTATGCTTGCTCCTAAATACAAGGCCATGCTGCTTGTGAGCCTTCTTGTGCTCGCAATAGGGGTTCCCGTGATAGTTTACGCATCAATTGAACATATAAATACAAATGAAAAACCCGTTGCAAGGATATCCGCACCGGCATACGGATTTGTAAATATGCCAATTTTATTCTCTGCCATAAATTCATCGGATGCAGATGGTCATATAACCATGTATATCTGGGACTTTGGAGATGGTACAACTTCTGCGGGGAAATATGTGAATCACACGTATATGAAGGTTGGTAACTACACTGTAAAGCTAACCGTTTACGATAATGCAGGTGACAAGAGTTCAGCAACGAAGAAGATAGAGATATCTTACTACGAGGAAAAATCCGAAAAGACAAGCGTTAACGAACTTATAAAGAATCCTGCAAGGTATATCGGGAGAGAAGTTGTTGTGAGAGGTGTTTTCGTTTACGGCCACAATTACAGCTTTTACATGGTGAACGAGTCCGGGTACCGGGGGTTGCGAGTTTATGTTGAGCCTGGTGGAAAGAAGCCCAGTAAAATGGATTACGGGGATTTGGTTGAGGTTGCCGGGCGTTTTACGGCGTATAATAACGAGCTTGAAATAAAGGTTGAGAACAGCACCCATAATTACGTTATTGTCTTATCTCACAAAGCTAAAATCACATATGCGTGTGTAAATGAATCTAACTGGATGAGTTACAACAATTCATTGATTGAGGTAACTTCCAAGGTTAGGGATGTAATTGCATCTTACCGCTACACCATGCTGAACTTCACGGTGTACGTCTCCTACGGTGCAAACCATACTGGCACTCCTGCTGTTGGTGATATATTTACTGTGAGGGGATTTCTCACGTACTATCATTCTTCAAAGTACAACTACGGGTATATGGAACTCTATGTGAGGAACAACACTGCTGATTATTCTCGATATGTGTCTTCAAATTATGAGGCGACAACTATCAAGTCGGTATTGGATTCACCTGGTGATTTTAACAATACCGCCGTGAACATTACCGAAGCCTGGATTACTTCTGTGTCATCATCTTGGAGCTTTACCGTTAGTTACGGGCAAAACTCTACGGATTCAATTAAGGTTTATGTTGAAAAAGGCGCAAATGTGAAGGGTATGGTATTCAGGGGTGCAAAAGTATCACTCAGGGGTGTGGTTGTTGAGTACAGGGGGAATTGGGAGCTAAAGATACGAAGTGGCACTCCAGACATAGTTGTTGTTCTTACCAAGCCTGTTTATGTGGATGTTGCTGTTAATGAACTCGATGGAAATCCCAACCATTATAATGGAACAAATGTGCATTCGTGGGGAATCATATCGTGGAGTTATCACAATTCATCATCAGGGCTCTGGTTAATCGGCCTGTTCTTCAATGGCTCGGAGGTAACGGTTGTGGGTTTTGCGGGCTCCAATATAAGCAACATTATTTCTGGGTACCACGCGGACGTTTACGGTATTTTCACGTATTATCGTGGTAATTGGGAAATCAAAATAAGACCAAACTCATATGATTTTGTAAAAACAAAGCCTCAGAATTACACGAATGTGAATATAACAGACATATTGAATTCTCCACAGAGATACAATAATACCCTTGTTCATATCTCGTACTCAAAAATTGTTAAGGTTTACAGGACATGGAAGTTCTGGGTTAGCAATTCCTCTGGGAATAAAGACATAGTGGTTTATGTGGAGAAAGGTGGCGAGGTAAATGGAATACCCACGGTGGGATTTGACGCGGAGATATGGGCGATGGTGACCGAGTACAACGGTACGTGGGAATTAAAGGTAAGAAACTCCACTGATGACCGGGTCAATGTTACAGGAGCGGTAAATTATACAACGGTACAAATTGAAACCCTTTTGCAGAATACCAGCGAATATAACAACACCCTTGTGCACGTACCCCTTGCCGTGGTAACTTATGTTTATAACTCATCGTGGCTGTTTTATGTGTCAAACAGTACCAATAACACAAATGACATTTCCGTTTACATAGAAAAGGGTGGTAATCTGAATGCAACGGTTTACACGGGCGCAAAGGTTGAAATCTGGGCAATGGTTACTCAATATAACGGGAAGTGGGAATTAGAGGTGAGAAACAACACTGATGATAAGGTGGAAAACGTAGAGTCTGTGAGTTATGTGAACGTCTCAATTGAAGAGTTGCTAACCAACGGGTCCATGTACAACAATACAAATGTACACATTCCAAATGCAACTGTGGTGAATGTCCATGCGGCGTACCTTTTCTGGGTTTCCAACAGTACCGATAACTCCAATGATATTGCGGTGTATGTTCAAAGTGGCGTATCTGTTCCTACTGTTGGTGTGGGGGATGTTATAGAAATATATGGTAATGTTACATATCACAATGGTAGCTACGAGATAACTTTACGGACAGGCACACCCGATCGGATTAACGTGCTGAGTTCCTCTGCGAAATATGTGAATTTCACCTATATTCATGAGGTTGACGAAAACGGAACTCTTGTTCATCTTGGAGAGCAGGTTATAGTTAACGGAACGGTTATTGTACCTTCAAATATCTATTCATACACTACATCTTCCGGGACAAATATACTGAAATTTTACATAGAAAACACCACAGGGGGAGTACAGGTTTTCGGTTATCTGAATTACACCCTATTAAATCTTTCGGAGGGGGATGTGGTTAAAGTTAGGGGTACTATTGACCAGTACAATGGAGAAACAGAGCTAAAAGTGAGCAGTTTGGAGTACATAACTGTGATAGGGCATGGTGAGAACATATCTCCCAAAAATGTCACAGGAGCAGATTTCAGCAATTGGACATACATGGAGAAGATAGAGGGAACGCTGGTCAGGATAAATGGTACTGTTAGCAATGTGTACACCGGAACATCTTTTGTGAAAATAACCGTGGATAACGATAACACATCAATGGTGGTGTTTGTGAGGAATTCGTGGGGTATAAATACCACAAATATTTCCAAAGGGGATAATATCTCAGTTGTGGGTATTGTTGGCCAGTACGATTCAACGTCTCCATACACTTCTGGATACGAAGTGTTTCCAAGGTACCAGAAAGATATAATTGACTGGAATGATACAAAATCCAAGTCCTCAAATGTGAAAAAGGATGATGATTCTGTCAACAAGAATAATTTTGATGCCTTTAATGAGGTGGTTGCTATATGGAAGAGGAGAAGTATTGTCCTAATTGCGGAAGGTACGTGGGTTCATTAGAAGTGTGCCCCTATTGCGGTACAAAAATTCCCAAGCATACTTCGTACTATTACGCGAAGTACGGTTCTTTAACATTTGCGGTGTTTGGAATAATATTCCTTCTCCTTTTTGCACAGAGCACGCCTGTCCAATACGTGCATATTGGTGATATAGGTCCTACATACAACTATGCAACGATAATGATTAAGGGAGTTGTGACTACCGCGCCTTCTCTCGTACTTAAAAGTGATGGCTCGCAGGCATTGTACATAAACGTAGATGATGGCACGGGGACCATGGCAGTTCATGCTTATAATCCTGTAACTGGAAGGTTAGCGCACAAGGACAAGATACCCGGGTATGGTGAGTTTGTGGTGATAACAGGGGAAGTGTATTTTAGGGGCTCTAACAGGTACATGATCATAAATGACCCTGCTCAGATAACTATAAAGAAAGCCGATGCCGTAAAGACGAACATCACATCTATTGAGCGCATTCAGTACCCTGCTGGAAATTATATGAGGGTTGAGATATTGGGGCATATTATAGGCTCCAAGAAGACATTTTCGGGAGCATACTTGTTAAAGTTTTCGGACGGTTCGGGCACCATTCCCGTTTTTGTGCCCACTTACATCGTGCATTTTTACGGTTTTGACCCCGAGAATTACTCGGGTAAAACGGTGGAGCTCTTCGGCGCTTTGCAGTGGTACGGAAGTAGTATGTCTGGAGAGTGGGAGATTGTTCCCTCGTCTATTGATGATTTCAAGGTGGTAAAATGAAATGTCCAAGCTGTGGTTTGGAAATTCCCGATGATTCCGAGATTTGTCCGTACTGTACGGCAAATGTCAAAAAGCGTGTGAGGATTAAAAGTATTTATGTTGTGGCTTTGATTTTAATTATGGTATTCCCTACCTATGCTATTTTAGCGTATACATCAAGCGATGTGCAAATAACTCCAATAAAAGATTTGACGATAGATGATAATTACAATTTCATACATGTGCGGGGTACCGTTATAAAATACCCCTCGGTATACGATAGCAATTACGGAGTAACCCAGTTAGGCTTTGTGATAAGCGACGGAACAGGCGAGATTAGCGTTAAGATATACCGTGACCAGATTGATAGGGTGGTAAAGGAGCACAAGATACCGGGTATTGGTGATGTTGTGGATGTGGAAGGCACTTTTTCTTACGGTTCCAGAAAGTCTGTAATTGTTAACAATGTGGAATTTTTACACGTGATAAAAGGCAGTTTTAAACACATCAGTGTGAAGATGCTAAATGATGCACCGCCATGGGCGTTCAAGGATGGTACCCTTGTAACGACAGATGGAAATATAACTGGTGTTAGAGAGTACAGTTTTGGTATGATATCTACCCTTGACGATTCCGTTGACCTGGTGATTCCCCATGCATATACTGCACTTAACGTGGTGAATATCAAAACACTCGGATCCGGTGTGGCAGAGATATATGGGTCACTTAAGCTGTATCGACCAAAGCAACCCACATCGGGATACTTGACTGTTAACCTTAAAGATTTAATTAATAATCCGGAACGTTATAACGGAACAAATGTTCATGTATTATGGGCAAGGATTATATCAAAAAACGAAATATCCAGAGTAATAAAGGTGTGTGAGAACAGTACAAATATCACTGTTTATTCAAAATACGGGGTTAGCTACTATAATGTAGGAGACAATGTGGAAATTCAGGGTAAATTTGTGCGATACAATGGCACCTGGGAAATAAAAGTAACTAGAAAAAATGATTTCATCGCAGAGCCAAAATGGGAGATAATTATGCATCCACAGTTCAGCATTATCCATAAAAAGGATTACAGGGAAGGGGAAAACATGAGTTTATATTCTCTGGTAAAATTAAGGGGAATCGTGGCAGATTACCGTGTTATGAATTCCGGATATCTGATAACTCTTTGGAATGATAATAGGACATATTCGGTATATGTTGAGAGCCAGGAAAATGTGCACGGGCATGTTGATTACGGAAAGAGTGTGGTTGTTATGGGTATGGTTACTAAGTACAAAAGTGGAGAGGAAATAAAGGTTAGAGCTTTTACCGAGGACTCTTTGGAGGTGGTATCTTGATTCTTTCTTACCTACTAATGTGCATACTGTTCGTTCTTCTTGGAACGGCTATCGGGTCATTGCTTTCCATGCTTCCCGGCCTTCATGTTTATAATGTAATCGGTTTCTTTCTTCTCTTTTACTTCACCATGGGTGGCCTGGGCATGGACCCGATGTTGATGGTGCTGATGTTAATAGGAATGCTGGTCAGCTATGCATTTGTTTTTACAATTCCTTCAATATATTTCAGTGCTCCTGATGATTCAACTATGTTCGTTTTGATGCCTTCCCAGAGGTATCTCAAAGAGAGAAAAGGGCACGAGGCAGTGGTTCTAATAGCGACAGGCGCGCTTATTGGTGTTATGGCTATAACAATATTCGTTCCCATATTCATGAATGTTTTGGGAGTTATATGGAATATAGCCCTTGCAAATATGCACTGGATAATTGGTGCAGTGATAGCTTTCATGCTTCTTTCAGAGTTTCCTAAGGATTTTGGAAGGCACAAGAACCCATTGCACGGATTGAAAGAGGGATGGAAAACAATCTTGGCTGGTTACCTGACGTTTTTCCTTGCGGGTCTTCTTGGAGTTATAACTTTCAGTAAGACGCTAATACCCGCAGGGCACGCGTTTCAGAGTCTTATGGCTCCACTCATTGGCCTGTTTGCAACCTCTTCCATAATCCTTAATCTCATCTCCAAGTATGAGATTCCTGAACAGAATATACCCAAGTCCATAGATGCAAAACCCAAAGATATTGTCCATGGTTCGGTAGCTGGCTCCATAGGTGGTCTTTTTGCAGCGTTCATTCCTGCAGTTACGGCTGGTGTAGGGGGTTATATGTCATCTCATGCCTTCGCGCAGCAGGGCGATAAAAGTTTTCTTGTATCCATGGGTGCTTCTCGCGTGGTATACTACGTTGGTGCCATAGCATTGTTCTTCCTTCCTACCCTGCATCTTCGTAGGGGCGCTCTTGCAATGGGTATAAATCTGTTTTTCACTCCTGAGACCGTGCAGCAGTTTTATCTGGTTGATGCGGGGATTGCCCTTGCAGGCATAATTTCCTTCTTTATAGTTATATACGCGTCTAAATTCCTGGCGAAAACCATTCCCAAGGTAAATCCAAAAACACTAAACATAGTTGTACTTGGTGTGTTGATAGTGCTGGTTTACATAATGACTTCGTGGGTTGGACTACTGATCATGTCTGTGGCCACAGCAATTGGCCTCGTGCCCGTGCTGTTCAACTCCCGCAGGTCACATTGCTTAGCAGTCATACTGGTTCCAATATGGTTGAACATGTCTGGAATAACCCTTGCACCATTACTGGGTCTGTGGTGATAAAATGAAGGGATTTGCACATTTCCTGGCTGGTTTAACCACTGCAACGTTCGTGGTGGTGATTGCAAATGCGTACTATGGGCATAATTTAATAGCGGATGCCATTGTTCAGAATAAAGCGTTGATTCTGATTCTGGGCGGTATATTTGGTATACTCCCCGATACCATCGATTTTAGGTTTGCCAAGTATCTCCAGAGGCATGACTACGAAGTGGATATGGACGAGTGGAATCTTGACCCTAAAAAAGTTGCAAATACTCTTGCAAGAGCGATAAATCAAGCCAGTGAAGAGAATCGCGAGGTGAATGTGATGCTGCACACGGTGAAGATTTCATCGGATCAATGGAGGCAGTACAACGTGCATTTTGACACGGAGAATAACAAGGTAATTTGTGATATCGGTCCAATAATCTCCGGATTCGAGAAAAGGCCATATATAACTACCTACCTGCCAAAAGAAAAGGCCCATGCCGAAGCTTCATTTAAGCCAAAGCTGAATTACGGATACGATGCGGTAACTCATGTTGATATCCTTTCAGGTCCTGATTTTTCGTTTTTCCCGGAAAAAGATGGTAGTGTTAGGGCAGACTTTATCCCTTGGCACAGACGCTGGGGACATAGCATTACTATGGGTATACTCCTTGCGCCCATTGGGTTCATGCTTTATGGGTTCACGCCTCTTGGATGGACTGCCTTCTGGATAATAATGCTCGGATACTGGTCACATATTCTCACTGACCATTTTGGCCTGATGGGCAGCAACATGTTTCCTCCATTTACCACTCGCCGCGTGCCAGGGTTCAAGGTTACAAGAAGCATGAGTCCCCTTGCAAATATATTCACAAATTACTCTAACATCCTTCTTATAATATTTAACATGAACGCGTGGAGCAAGGTGCATTATTTTGAGATGCCTTGGGCAACAATGCTCGGGCTGTCCTCAAAGGTCAATTATGCAGAATGGTACGTCGTATCGCTCTTAAATTACATAATCTACTATATATTGCCCCCTATTCTGGTGGCGTATTTTGCGGTGGCATATTACGAGAAAAAGAAGGGATACAGGGAGCTTACAGATAAAGAAGCCATGACAAAGGAGCAGTTAGAAGAACTTGGAGGGGTGAATGTTTAAAAGGCAAATTTTATTTAACTTCTTTTTATTTCCCCACTCATGTCTAACTACAAAATAATCCACGATGCCATTCATGGCAGTTTCAAGTTTGAGGGTGCAACTCTGCGTATTCTGGAGACACCGGAAATGCAGAGACTTAACGGTATCAAGCAGTTGGGGTTGGGATATCTTGTTTTTCCAGGTGCAAACCATAGCCGGCTGGAGCACTCTCTGGGCGTGGGTCACATGGCTGGTAAAATGGGTGAGGCTTTGAATTTAGACGGTCTCGAAATTGAGACATTGAAGGTTGCAGGTATGCTTCATGATTTGGGGCATTCCCCTTTTTCACACACTCTTGAGTATCTGCTTCACGAGAAAACAGGAATGGACCATATGGAAATCACAACCAATATAATAAGGGGTAAGTTAGATATTCTGGAGGGTCTGGAGATAGATGGCCGTGAAAGGATTCACGAAATAATAAATGATTATGGTATAGACATAGACCTGGTTTGCAGAATGATACTCGGGAAGGAGTTCAGAAGGCTGGATATAATGAATGTAGATGAAGGGCAGCAGTACTTCGGTGAAGATAAAAATTATATGGTGAATATAATAAGTGGGCCTCTCGATGCCGATCAGATAGATTATCTCCTACGTGATGCTCACTACACAGGTGTTGCTCATGGCATGATTGACGTGTACAGAATTTTGAATACTCTTAAAATAAAGAATGGGGAGTTGATGATTGATAGAAAGGGAGTACCTGCCCTCGAAGGTATGCTTGTTGCAAGGGCGCTTATGTACTCATCGGTTTATTTTCACAAAACTAACAGGATTGGCGAACTGATGCTTTCAAGGGCAGTGGAGGAGGTAGAGTTGGATAACTGGCTTGAAATATACAAATATAACGATTCCGAGCTTTTATCTGTGCTGTTGAATCAAGGGGGATACCCGAGGGAGATTGCATTAAGGCTTAAGTATCGTCGTCTATTCAAAAAAGCCATGGTGCTTCGTGTTGATGAGGTAAAAGATGACGAGGAAACCATAAATGAGTTAAAGAAGATGAATGACCTTAAGATGCGCAGAAGGGTTGAGAAGGAAATAGCCGATGGTGCAGGGGTTGATTCAAGATACGTTCTTATTGATATACCTGATAACATAGCTCACCTCTCTGAACCGCGCCTTAATAAAACCAATGTTAAGATCATTGATGGGAAAGAGATTCACGAGCTTTCCAAGTACTCCCCGCTGGCACGTGCGCTGCAGCTAAGAAGGGTGCAAAACTGGGCAATGATGCTCATAACTAAGAAAGAATACGTGGATAAAGTTAGAAAGGAGGCGAATAGGATACTCTCTCTCAAGGTGTAGTTAATGAAATGGGAATTGAAAATAAGCATAGTTTTGCTGTTATCTTCAATTTTCTTTTATGCCGTTAACTATCTCACTTTTCATGATACTGGCTTTATTGAAAAATACATTTTGGCTCAGCTTGGTTTCTTGCCAATATCAGTACTCCTTGTTAGTATAGTACTGAACAGCCTTATGGTCAGAAGAACCAAGAAGGAAAGACAGGAGAAATTAAACATAGTTATCGGCTCTTTTTTTGGAGAGGTTGGTAAAGACCTTCTGAGGTACTTATCTAAATACGATGTCAAGCCAGAAGAGCTTGCTCGGGAGGTTATGAATCTTGGTAGTATGAGCGTGGATGATATTAAAAATCTGGAAGATGAGATGAAAATCCGGAAATTCGAACTTAAAGTAAGGAATATGAACCTGTATGAATTGAGAAAATTCTTAATTGAAAACAAGGAATTCATAATAAACATACTGGATAACCCCGTGATTCTTGAGCATGAAACATTTACTGACCTGCTCTGGAATGTTCTTCATGTTACCGAGGAGTTGAGAAGAATAATTAATTTTGATAACATTTCCGAAGAAGATTACGAGGATATAAAGGGGGACATTGAGAAACTGTATTTTCTTCTATCTTACGAGTGGGTGAAGTACGTTAGGTACTTGCATGATGCATATCCTCACATATTTCAGTACGAGGCAAGAACTGCGCCTTTTATTCCCCACTCTTACCATGTTAAAAAGAAAGGTTAAAAGTTTATGTCAACTTTCACTCCCAGCCCATCTTTTTCTGGAACCATGTTGAATCCATCTTCAAAAATAATTCCCGTTACTGGATTTGTATTTAAATCCCAGTATCCGTCCAAGTCTGCATACTCTGCACCAATGCCTGTGGCAAAGTGCGTTCCTGCAGCTATGCCTAATTTTGTTTCTATCATACAACCAACCATGATTTTCATCCCTGCTGCTCTGGCGATGGCTGCCATTTTCAACGCTTCATGCATGCCCCCACTTTTCATGAGCTTTATATTTATGGCGTCAACCTTGTCCACAAGCCTCAAAACGTCCCTGCTATTGTGCACTGATTCGTCGGCCATGATTGGAATCTCTACCATTTGTCTTAAAATTTCAAAATCTCTGTCGCTTGACACGGGAATGGGTTGCTCGGCAAACTGTATTTCGTACCGTGATATCTTATTTAGTACCTTTACTGCCATTTTTAGGTTGTATCCCTGGTTAGCATCAACCCTTAGATTCACATCGCTAATTTCCCTTATTTTTCTGATGAGCTCCACGTCTCTATCTGGATTTAATCCAATTTTAACTTTCAGTACTTTTGCACCTGCATCTAAAAGGGTTGTGGCGCTTTTCAGGGAATCTTCAATGGAACCTATGTCCACGGTTAGTGAAGTTTCAATTTTGTCAGATATTCCTCCAAACATCTTATTAACCGGTGTTTTGGCAAGCTTTCCGAAGAGGTCGTAAAGAGCCATGTCTATTGCAGCCTTGGCCGTTGAATTTCCAATAAGCTGAGAATTTATTTTTCTCATGATTTTTCCGATGTTTCTTGGGTCTTCTCCTATGAGCAGGGGTTTTAGTGTGGAAAGGGCTGCCAGAGTGGAGCCCGTGGTATCCCCGGTGATTTTAGGGGATGGAGAAGCTTCTCCGTATCCACAGGTGGAAGAAGTGCATATGCGAATAAACACTCCTTCATAATCTCTTATTGTGCCTAACGCGATTCTAAAAGGTTTTTTTAGTGCGATTTTAATGACTTTCCAGTCCATTTTCTCTATATACATATGTTTTGTGCATGTTTCCTATTAATATATCTTTTTGCTCTGTTATGGTTTATTAAAAGAAAACTGCAGGTGCGAGATAATATATCACCAAAAATGTCCAAGTGAGAAGAAGTAATGCAGTAGCAATCCCACCGCTGCGAATCCACCCTGATGCTCTTGACCTTATTGATAGCAATAGCAGTGATAGTGAAGCAGCAATTGAGCCAGATACATAAATTAGCAGACCGGTGCGAGCAATAGTGAGGTTACTGGGATTATCAAAGGAGCCGTTTATCATACCCTGTATAAATACTCCTGCCCAAATAAGAGCAATGGACGAGATTAATGTTATTGCCAGCACCGGATGTTTCTCAATTTCCGGTTTTATTTTTTCAGAATCTACCTTTTTTTGATTTTTCTCGGAATCATCACTTTGTTCATAGTTATTTTCTTCATTTTCTATATCTAAAATCAAATCATAATCCATATAATCACCACGTCTTCAATTACCTTTCACATAGGATACGAGCTCTCTCATCCACTCTGCCAAATCGCCTGGATGCCTTGCGGATACTATGTTACCGTCCCTGAACACTCCATCTACAAACTCACCGCCTGCAGCTATCAGATCGTCCTTTACTCCATACCAACAGGCAATTTTTCTGTCTTTTACTCCATTTGAGGATATGAGCACCTGTACCCCATGGCATATAGTGGCAATCGGCTTGTTGTTTTCTAAGAAATGCTTGGTTATTGATATGGCCATGTTGTTTAACCTGACTCTCTCTGGTGAGCGGCCTCCCGGTATAACAAGGATGTCGTACTCTTCCGGTGTGATTTCTTCATACGAGCAGTCTGCTGAGATGACATAACCGTGCTTTCCTTTAATCTCCTTTTTTGAGGATACAATAATCACATCTATGTGTTCCTCCTTTAAGCGATGATATGGGTAAAACAGTTCCAAGTCTTCAAAATCGTTTTCGGCTAAAATTAACGCTTTCATGTTTCTTAAATATGGTATGAAATATTTAAAACTTGCCAGACTAAAATAGTATTTCATATCCTCTATGAATTCGAATGTCCGCTCTATCAAAAACAGCTCCTTTTTTTATATCTCCTTTTATTTCCCGACAGGGCTCATCTATCGTTCTATTGGAATACACCCTCCTCCTCTTACCCTTATGTATTTTCCCTTCCTTCTTACAACCTCGTATACCCACGGTTCGTGGTACCTTCCCAGATTCAGGTATATTTACTTCCCCCTGCCGAACTCGTCCGGCATCTTCACCTTGCCCTTATAAAACCAATAGTACGGTATGTCCTGACCCACTAATCTATTCGCCTCTACCTTCTTCATGTCTATATCCTGTGCATCTGCCTGATTATATCTGTCCTTCACCTTCGCATATCCACAGTCCGCAGGTTTAGCCCATCTATGTTTTTATTTGCTATTTGTAAATATTGCTTTTTATTACTTGAAAAATCTCTTCGTGAATCTTCAATAGTGTTCTGTTGCCGTCAATCACCACGAATCCGTATGTGTCTGCAAGATAATCGTAGATTTCCTGCACTCTCCTCAAAAACTCCACCTTTTCAAATTTCTCCTTTTTTTCCCTTCCGTATATTCTCCTCATTCCCTCTTCGGGATCGACTTTAATCAAAAAAACCAAATCCGGGTCGAGACGCATGGGTTCATACACACTTTCCAACCACTTTAATGCATTTTGAAGTCCCATGTGCTTTTCAAGCTGAGCCCCCTGGTATGCAAAGGTGGAGTATACGTAACGATCACATAGGATAATATCTTGCAAATGTTCAGATATTTCTCTAACGTGCTCTGCTCTGTCCGCAAAGAAAAGAAGTGCCTGTGTATATCCATTTTTTTCCTCCTCTATGGCTCTTCTCACGTCCCTTCCTAACCATGTTCTTGTTGGTTCCTGGGTGATAAATACTTTGTGCCCCTCTTTAGATAATGATTCTGCAAGCATCTTTATTATGGTTGTTTTACCAGTGCCGTCTATTCCCTCTAACACAACAAACATTGGTTGGGGAAAGGAGTAATATGAATAAAAAAATTTTCACAGGTCTATTTCCTCTATTTTCAGGTCCATAGGTTCCAAGGGTTTATCCACGTCAATGCCATGGTGTATTGCCCACTTTCTTATGCTGCGAACCAGAAGCTTGGACCCCATCTTTGCCAGAGGTGCGAAAAGCAGGTATGCTGGATTTCCTTTGGTGACCCTGCTTAGCCCGTGGTCCACTTCCCACGCCAAATGCTTCCAGGCGTGGTATATGTGGAACACTCTACCCGGGGTCAGATTCTCTTCTATGTTGAAACCCTCCTCGTTTTTGAGGGCGGCCATCGGCACGAATGCAAGTGGTGTCACGGAAAAATGCGCCTGTTCTCCCAGCTTGTCTCTGAGTTTTCTTTCCATTGTGACGATTAATCTTGCAGTATCCAATTCGTCCTCGTCAGTCTCGCCAGGTATGCCCACTATGCTGGTATATGCTGGGAACCAGAAAAATTTGTTAAACGCGTATGTTCCGTTTAGGAGCACCCATGGCCACTCATCAGGGCTAAATGGTTTCATTTTGTTGTTAGCAATTTTTCTTATCAGTTCAGGAGAAGCCGTTTCAAATCCCACCTGGATTCCAACCCACTTGTTCATGTTTGCATGATTTAGTTCTGCAACTCGTTTGAGAATGCGGGGTGCTGCAAGTGCTCCTGCTGCGGTTCCGTGGGTGGGATTGGCGAATTCCACTTTATCGAGAACTGCTTCAAATAGAGCTATTACCGCATCTTCGTTGGGATAAAAGTTCTTTCTGTCCTCTACCATGTAATTGAAAATGTCCTCGCTATGAAGCCATGCGGTTTTTTGTCCGGCTCGAACATTCACGTCTATTTCTGCTAAAATCTTATCAATTGGGTAAAACCTGGCGGTTCTCAGATTTGGGGCGCAAAACGTGCAACCCCGCCCGCATCCGCGCATTACTTCAACCATTCCCTTGAACGTTGGGTTAACTATATTTGGGATCTGTTCCAGTTTTGGCCAGGTCTTCACTCGAATGTACTTCTCTGCGCTTCCAGATTCAATGTTCTTGAATATCTCACCAATTATGTGCTCTGTTTCCCCGATAACCACGTGGTCTACTTTGAGCTCTTCTGTCAATCTCTCTCTTGCCTCCAATTGCCAAGCCCCTGGGCCTCCCACTTCTATCTTGAACCTGTACCCTTTCTTTTCCCGGTAATCTCTTATCCTGCGCATTAAGGAGGTAAATTTGAGCTTGGTGTATGATGTTAAACGTCCGCCCTCCGTGAACATCATCGTGACGGGGCCAAGACCATAAGGGTCCATGGTGTTTACCCCGACTATTCGGGTGTTTTCATCTATGAATTTTTCCACGTGTCTGGGGTGCGCTACCACAACCTCTTCTCTTTTATATCCTTGAAGTAAAAGAGCAGCTTCCACCTTCCTCAGGCCGTAGGGCGCAAAGGTTAAACGACCGTTATCGTCGGGTACTTGAGTGTCTAAAATTCTGTAAACTGGCTTGGGAACTCGCTCCACCGGTGCACACCCTAAAAAATCCAGTAAGGGTATATGCCTGTATGTGCTTGTTAAAGTTTCATCTGCAGTTAGTACTATTCTCATTCATTTCACCTCCATGCTCGTTTAAAATACTTACCAACATGGTCAGGTACCTGTCTGCATTTTCAACCTTTTCCAAAAGATTCATGAGAGTTTCGTCTTTGTCATTTTCCACAGAATGCAATTTATTTAGTAGCACTCTTAGTTCATGCCTCCTGACATCGTCTATGAGATGCAGCAAAGCGGATAGAAGATTACTCTCAGTTCTGTAAATATACATTTTTCCATCTTTATCTCTTACTACAAGATGCATTTTCATCAATCTATGTAGCGCCGATGTTATTCCCGATATGCTCTGTCCAATTCTGGAGGATAACTCTCCAACTGATAAGCTTTTATTAACTATGAATAGCTCAGCTAGCACACTGGCGTCCACGTATCTAAGCCCAAATCTTTTGAATACATCTGCAAGAGCCCGTCTTATTTCTTCCACTTTTTTCACATCTTTCACAAAATTGTGAATGTTCGAAAATATTTAAATTTTATCTGTGTTTAACAAGGGTTTTTTGCGTATCAAATATGTTACCAAAAGGGAAATATACCATTATCATATTACATATTTTGTAAAACAATCGTTTAACAGTGATTGCAATGTTGGTAGGTGCAAGAGTTCCCGACGAGTTGAAAGTCAGATTGGAGGAAATATGCGAAAGAGAGGGTAAAACAGTTTCTGAGGTAGTTAGGGAGCTAATTGAAGAATACGTGAATTTAAAAGAGGAAGAGTGGCAAAAGGTAAAGCTCTGCATAAAGGTGCCCAGTGTAATATACGGGCAGGTGAGTCTGTTCGTAGATAGAGGATTCTTTAACAATGTTCAGGAAGCAATAAACGATGCTATTAGAGAGTGGCTTAGAATCCAAAAGAAAGAGTATGGTGAGGACTGGGATGAAAAATTGATAAGTGCCCTTGAAGCTAAACATATAAGGGATGGGATGTCTACGGCCGGGGGCTCCCGGCCAAAATAAATATTTAAGGAGGTAATAGAAATGGGAATGGTATGTACTGTATGTGGTAGGGTTGCCGAGTATAACGAAAAGCTAAACGTGTATTACTGCAAGGAGCACGGGTTTACAACCTGGCTGCAGGAAGAAGAAGATGTACACGAAATAGGAGGTATGAAGGTAAATGAAGAAGTTGCACTGGGAGGAGTACACGTACACTGAAATACAGGAAATAATCAATGATGACCCTTTAGTGATTTTGCCAGTGGGTAGCGTGGAAGCGCACGGTAACCACTTACCCCTTAACACGGATATGCTTCAGCCACTATGGCTGGCAGAGAAGATAGCAATGACGATGAATGCCCTCATCCTTCCTCCCGTTCATTATGGGTGGACCGAATCACTATCTTCTTTTCCCGGAACCATATCCATTGGTTTTGATACTTTGTATCTTCTGGTGAGGGACATTTTATCGGAGGTGTTGAGGCACGGAGTTAGAAAAATTTTGGTTTTGTCTGGGCACGCCAGCGGGAACCACATGGCCGCACTTAGATTGGCATGTGAGGAAGTGAATAAAGAATATGATGATGCTAAGCTCATGCTTTTGTCAGATTATTACATTGCATATCAGTATCGTGGAAAATTAGTGCCCGGTGATGATGGCCACGCAGGGGTAATAGAAACCTCAAGAATTATGGCGATACGTCCTGAGCTTGTTAAACAGGATTACAAATTCAAAAAGAATCAATCTGGCAAGTACATGATTGTGGTTGATTACTCAAAAATTGTGCCCTATGCCACATTCAGCGATCCAAGCGGTGCAAGCGCGGAACTCGGGAAGAAATTAAATGAGATGATTTTAGAAGAGCTCATAAAAATAATAAAAGAAAATTTTAAAATTTAATGTTTTCTATTCATTGCATACAGTCCCACAGCCACAACGGCCAGCACGGGTATGAAGAGGTTGAGTTCTGGTACAGTAATGTCCGATGAGTATACAGCTGAATCTATCGTGTATGAACCCCCAGTGTACTCTGTCCATACTACGTAATATGAATCATCCTCTTGATCGTATGCTATATTTGGGTTACCGCCATTAGTACCGTTGTAAATAGTGTACGTGGCTTGTGGAGAACCATTATTGTCATATCCTCTTGCTAGAATGCTCTCTGTAGAATTTGACCATACTACGATGAAGGCACTACCGTTGTAAATTGCTGGCATGGGTGATCTACCATAGTAGTAACTATTTCCAATTAAAAATGCAGGTGATTTTGGAGTTCCATTTGATGCATAGTATATACGACCAGTAATGTTATAGGGTGTGCTATAATTTACGAAAGTCTCGAAGAAATATCCATCCCCACCGCATACTGTGGGTGAAGTATAGCTTGAGTCAGTAGCAAATGCGTTTGCAATTATTATAGTTTCAGATACGTTATCCATGGTATCTCCGTTATATATTTTTCCCGTAATGTTATAAAACTTCGATCCTGTGGAATTTTCTGTAACATTAATCCAAGTGACCATAAAGTTATTAGTAGTGGGGTCATAGGATATCCATGGATTTTGCTGATACACAGCTTTAGTGTTAGTTATATTGAATGAATTTCCCGTGAATGTGTCATTTATGAATCTTCCCCTTAGCTGATAAGTGGAATTGCTCCATACAAAGAATGCTTTATTATCTCCAACAGCCATAGCAAATCCTTTGTAACTTACTCCACTTGTGTCGTTTATTATGGTCTCTGGAATGGTGACCTGTAGCTCAGTATTTACACCGATTGCTTTCAGATACTTGTTGCTGGTAACCCAAGAAATTAAGTATGTATTGTTTCCCCCGATATATGCAACTTTTGGGGCTATTGATGGCTTTCCGTTGTATGTGTAGATATCCGTGGCAATTGTACCTGTTTTTATAACATTTCCTGTTGTTGAGTTTATAACCGTTGCATTTAAGTAAGCACCAGTTGCGTTGTACCATACAACCATAAACGTGCCATTTCCATATGCTACTGCTGTGTACTTTGCTCCGGTTCCTACGTTAACATCCACGTGGTTTTGGCTCATTGCGGATGCCATAGATCCCATCACTACCAGAGATAGCACTACAATTGCCAATCCTGCAACAATCTTTCCTGTTTTCATTTTCAATACCTCCTATGTGTGATATGAAAATCAAAATAAAAGGTTATCGCTATAATTTTTGTTTTTCACGCGGTATTATTATATATAAGATACGTACGACCTGTGGAAAATATAACCGAGTTTTGTTCCTTTAATGCGGTTACATTTATCGCCACCGGAGGCATTGGTCTGAGCTGTGCCCCGTTTTTCCATGTTTCCGAGACAACCCAGTACCTGCTTGCAGGGCTGATGTCGTTTTTCAGTTCATAGGGGAGCATGTATCCTGAGTGAATGTCAAATGAGTTGTAAAGCACGTGCCCTATTCTCTCGTCAGAGTCCACGGATATGTTACCCATGTACTCTTTAATCCATTCTGCTGTGTGGTATTCATCAGCATATACGAAGGAATTCACTCCAAAAGCTTCCATTGAAAAATAAGTAAGGGGAGTTGTAGTTGTTAGAATAATTGCTATGACTGCAAAAGCTGCAATCCTGTGCTTGCGTGTGTATGCGGCAGTAGAGACTGCTGAAAACCATGAGAAGTCTGTAAAGTCAAATGTCCTGCTTATTGAAACGTAAGATACCAGATCAAATCCCCGCAGGAAGAAAAATAAAATCATGTGGAGTGGTGCGCTTAATGTTGCCAGAAAAATCTTCTTTTCGCGGTGCTCTGTGAGCATGAGTATGTAGTACCCGATTGTTATAAAGGGTAACAGCAGGAGGTATCCAAATGTAAATATTAATGTGTATTCATTGAATTTAGGTGTATCTGGGAAAACCGGAATAAGAAAATACAAGATGTATATGAGCAGTGGTATGGCTGAAATTGCAACGTGATGAACAATCTTTATGCGTTTATATCTCATTGAAAAAACACGAAGGGTCACTAATCCTAAGAGCACGAAAATGGATATGAACAGCCAGAGATTTCCATTTGGGGATAGTTCGTTAATCCTGTCAAAATGTCTTGAAATGTAGTAAGCTGCGAGGTATCCCCACAGCAAAACTGCTGAGATTGTCCAAAAATAGTCTAAATTATTGTACGGTTCATGATTTTTGTACTTTAAATATAGGGAATATATGGTCTCGTAACTAATGACTAAATATGTTATCAGGGCAACGTAGTGATGAACCAGTGGCAGCAGTACCAGAAGAAAAATGGATACGGCATTTCTTTTTTTGTATGTGTAAATAGCGTACGGCATCAGAGCCATGCCCAGTGCCTGTTTCCATATTAATGTTGTATGAAGAACATATGTTCCGCTTATTACAAACATCAGGGCGGTGAACGCGGCAATTTCATCTTTACTTGTAACTTTTTTAGCAAGAAGATACCATCCAAATACTCCTAAAGAAACAATAAACGGAAATATGAACGGCAGAAATGTCAGCACATTAACGCCCGTCATTTGGGAAATTGCCCCAAGTAACGCATTAAGAAATGGGGTTATGGGTGTGTGATGGTTATTGTAAGCGACGTTGGGTGGAATATGCATATTTCCGTGGTTGGCTATGAACTGTGCGAATCTCGCTTCAAGAAGTGCATCGTAGTTGTAGGGAATGGGACTTACGAATGCAGGATATATACGAATGGCAACCGAAAGAGCGTACAACATCATTAGAAACGGAACTTTCCATTTCATTCTTACGGTAATTGAGATTTTAATATAAAACCTTGCTTCGTTTCATATATATCTCGATACAAATTTAGAGCCTCTGATGTAAAATCTCAGGTCTTCGTTCATATCTTCTCTCACGCCAATTCTTCCGGATGTTTTAATTTCAAAGTTGAACTTCGGAAGGTTTGCAACGAATATGCGATCCCCTAACAGTATGCCGTTATCTTTCTTCTGGATTCCAAATGCCCTCGTCCACTTGCCCGGGCCATTGCAGAGGTTTTTTATTTCTTTGTTTCTGTTCTTTTTCATAATGTGAATTCCTGCTACCGGTTCTACTGCTCTAATTAGTATCGCCTCAGCATTTTCGCCGTCAGTTGTTATGTTAAACATCCAGTTTGCATGAACCATGTACACGAATACGTGACCGCCGGGCAACCACATTGCCGCGTTGTAGCTTTTTTTTCCTTTCTTCGCTCTCGAAGCAGGGTCGTTCTCGCCGTAATATGCCTCCGTTTCTACAATTTTCCCAGCAAGGTAGGTATCATCTATCTTTCTTACCATTAACTTGCCCAGCAGCTCTATTGCCACATCCTTAGCATCTCTTCTGAAAAAAGATACAGGGATTTTGTCGAATGCATAGTTTTCCATTAAATAATCTCCGCTTTCATTTATAATAGCGAGGGGGTATCCCCTGTGTACCAGTCCCTCCAAAAAATCATATTTTTTAGATATTACAAGAATCCGGGAATTGCCGTATTTCTCTTTGATAAATTTCGTGGCTGTGGATTCTGAATCTAATTCTTTATATATCACTTTTTTTTCTATTTTTTTCCAATCACCTGTGTTTTTTCCTTCTAAATCTAAAACAGTGTCAATGGCATAATCCTTTATTACGTTTAAAACCATTTCTGGCTTTTCCCGGGGTGGAGAGATGAGATAAATCATGTGCCTACTGGCCAGAACACTTTTGCAAGTTCAACTATTACCGCAAATGCTATGGACATGTATATTACAAGTTTCGGATCTATTTTAGGGCCCTTGCTTCTCTCCTCTTCGAAATAACGAATGAGACCTGCTGCAGATTGAAATCCAGTTCCCTTATTCCTCTTTGCCATACATCACGTATATTGTACTCGAAGATAAATATTTTGCTGAAGCTTTTTCAAAGCGATGTTAAATTTATAATGCTTTTTATAATCACAACTTTTTCAATTGTTGTATGATATTCTGATGAACGTCGTTGTGATCTGTTGTTTTATGGCAAACTATAAATGATATAAGTTTATTAAGTGTACGATGAGAGAAATCGAAATCGTTGATGACCCTGAAATTATTAAGATAATTGTTGAAGATACAAGATCCAAAATATTGCGTTTGCTGAGATTCAGGGATATGACCATATCCGAGCTTGCATCTATTCTTAACAAAGATGTGTCCACTGTTTTTAGACACATAAAAAAGCTTGAAAAAGCGGGGCTGGTTCAGGTTACCGGTGAGAGAAAAGTTCACAATATTCCTGAAAAGGTGTATGGAAGGACAATAAAAACCATATTCTTGGCTCCGGAAGCTTATGAGAACAATTCTTTTGTTAGGCGTTTCAAGGAGAGGGAGGCTCACGAGGTTGAAGAGGCACTTTCAGAAATGGGTTATAAGATAACCGACTATGAGTTTTTCAAGGAGCTGATCTCTTATTTAGATGAAATAACCGTAGAGGATATCAACAGGCTGAAAAGAGATATGGACTGGAACAACCTTAGAAAATTAAAGGAATTGTTAATCGTCCTGAACATAGACCCTGACATGATAAAGGAAGCAAGGGAAAAGATTCAAAGGCCTTGAACGGTGACCATAACTTTTCTGTCTCTTTTTCTCACATCCAGCTCGATAAATATTATTTGTTGCCACGTTCCGAGGACGAGTTTTCCATCTTTTATAGGTACGTTCAAGTCTGGTTTTAAAAATGTTGCCCTTACGTGGGAGTGCCCGTTTCCATCGTGCCAGGTGTCTTCATGGTGGTATCTGATATCTTTGGGGAATATCCTGTCAAGTGCTTCTGGGATATCCCTTTTCAATCCCGGCTCGTATTCAACGGTGCTTATGGCGCATGTGGAACCCACGCAAAAAACAAGAACCGTGCCATGTTTCACCAGAGATTTATCAACAATTTCTTGAACTTTTGAAGTTATGTCTATAATGTCCACCTCTCCCTTAGTTTTGAGAGTTATTTCCTCCTGATAAATCTTCATGCTTACACCTCAGACTTTTATGGCCAAGTGTGTTCTTACATCGCTAACTCTTCCAAATTGCTTTATAAATTCTGAGGCGACCATCTCATCTTCTGCCTCAAAAGTAATAACAACATCTGGCTTCCCAAAAATCTTAAATTTTTGGTGAATTTTGATGCCTTTTGGAGTTTTCATGTTCTCTATGAGGTGGAGCAGGTCGCCGTACTCATCGGGATTGGCCGTGGCAAACATCACAAACCACATAGTTTGGGATAAATTGTAGAAGATATAAATACTTCTCTATTTTAGGGGCAGGTTGAAACCCTGCACAAAAATAAAATAGGAGAGATTAATAAAGGATGAGCAGGAAATTTGATTTGATAAAGATTGTGAAGATAGGGTTGAAAGTGCTAAAGAGAACGAGAATTCCGCTTT
>JALVVV010000008.1 GCA_027023265.1 DHVE2 group archaeon | reverse complement strand
GTTTCGTACCGAACGTAAAGGGCAATAGAAGATGCAACAAAAAGGATGAGGAGGAAGAGCATCGTTATCAACACTACGGACGATTCCACAATTCCCGGATACTCCAGCTCAACATAATGAAGAATCATTGCAGGAATCGCAAGATATATTAGAAAATACACGGCCACATTAACCTCCCTGTTCATATCACTCACCCCCAGATGTGATTTTTTCCTCAAGGTTCATGTTAATTACGCGAATTATCAATTCAAAATCACCGTTGGCATACCGCACCGGAAACAATGGTACTCTTACCACTTCTCCAGGATTCGCAGTTACATATTTATTCACAGTCACGTTTAAATCATCAAGGTGGCACACAACGCTCACGTTTATCTCCCTGTAATACGTGTTTTTGAATTCCAAATTGAGATACGGGGTGTCATTTATCATTATTGTTTCCATCTTCAAATCAGACACCGGCGGATTCCAGTGGTACTTAAAGACTCTTTCAAAGTCCCCTATATTTGTGTGAACATTTACGTGGATTATCCATGTATCCCTGGTAACCAAAAGGTAATTTGCATTGCGTATCAATTTAGCGGGCAGGTATGCTTTTTTATTGAAAACTATTTTGCTTTCTCCAAAAGATAATGCTCCACGGTCATCACTAACAGTAACGGTAATATTGCCCCTAACAGGAAACGGAAGCTTGCTTATGAAATAAGGTATATTAATATGACTGCCATCAAATCTCAGCTCATTATAGTAAATATTGAATGCATAAAACAGCGGATTCCAGTAAAGATTTTTCGTGTATGTCGCCTTGAAATCTGCGAGAACCCAGTAATGAGCATCCACGTTAATCTTTACTTTGAACACTCCTCTGTGAAAAGCGTAGTAAGTCCCGATCTCCTGATACAATCTATCAACATTTATGGATACGGTAAATATGCCAGAATATGTTTGCAACGCATCTATTTCATTTATAACGTACGACTTGCTGTAAAGTACTTCTGTACCATTTAGTATTTCCAAATACACGCGAACATCTTTCACCGGGTAAAGCCCCTCGTTGCGAACTTCCACAGGTATCGCAGTGGTAAGGTTATCTCCATTAATTGTAAAACCCCTGTAAGCACTTGTGTTTATATTTACACTTACATCTACATTGGCAGCAGAGTAAAGGACTGTGAACAGCATGAGCGCGATTATCAAATTTAGCATGAAGGAGATTGTTTTGGTAATCATATTTATTAATCTGGCACGAAGGTATTTAAAATCTAATTAGAGATTATTTACAGATATAATCAAATTTGAAAATCAGGAAAGAATCAACGCTCTGTGTCCCAATTTTACAGGATAAACTACACCATCGTGGTAATTACCGCACTCACCAAACACTATGGCAGAATTACCAAATAGAGCCATGGTGGAATTTTCGCAATCCACGATAAAATCTTCCAATTCCTGGGATGCAAAACCCAAAGACATGGCGAAATCTCGTGATATGCTTAGGGCGTTCTCAAAGGTTTTCTCCGTGGCAAATTTTTTCATAGCATTTTTTCCAAGCCATTTTATTTTCTGCTTCCAGCTATTATTCTGTATTATGCTCTTTGTATCTATTTTCTCCCCAAACACCACCAAATTTATTTTACCAGCATAATGAATCCTGTCCACCTTTCCATAAGGCTGAATACCTGCGACTTCCCGAAAAGTAAATCCACCTTCAAATTCGCTGGCCACATCGCCCAGGCCACCTCCAACAACGAGCTCAGCCTCATGTGCAATTTTAGCAGCGTGAAAATAAGTTTTTTTGTACATGGCTGCAAGAGCAAGGGATGTACTTAGGGCTATGGCACCGCTCATACCAAATCCTTGGGACACCGGAAGAGAGGTATTCGTCCTTACTGTTCCTCTGAATCCGTATTTTTCTGCAATTATCTTCTGTATCTCGCCCTCAACATCTTTTCCATTAAGCAAATATCGCTCTTCTCCTTCTTCCACTTCGGTTAAGGCACCCGGTTCTACCGTAACCCCCACACCACGCGAACCCATTCTATGTATTTCCTCGGAATCAACTATTTCAAAAAATAGAGTGACGCTTCCGGGAGAGCGAGCTTTATATCTCATGCGCCACCTCCTCTAAAAGAGCAACTGCCAAATCATCCTTTGTTCCCTTAACATTCTTTGTTTCATTTTCTTTTATCAAATACCATTCCCCGCCCACAGGAGTTATTTTACTTAAATCGTTGGCAACAATCATATTCAAACCGTATTCTTTCAACCTTTTTACAGCGCGGTTTATCAAATCACCCGTGCCCACCTCCGCCTTGAATCCCACTAAAAAACCATCGTATTCTTTTCTTAGTTGTTTCAGAAACTTTGGTGTTTCTGCCCACGATATAGATTCCAGCTCTTCGTATCCAATTTTGCCACCATAAACACTAACAGGCTTGAAATCTGGAAGCGCTGCAGGCACTATTACCGCATCATAATTTCCTGCTGTTATATCCGGAATCAATTCTATGAGGGATTCAAGGGTCGTGAATCTCTTCACATTTATGAACCCGGGAACAACGCCCTGATACATGCCCATCCACATATCAACCTCGGCACCCATGTAGTACGCGGTAGTGGCTATTTTTGTAGCAGTTCTTCCCGTGGAGAGATTGGTAATTATCCGAAAATTGTCTATTTTTTCGTATCCTGCCCCACCCACTACAAGCACACGCCTTCCACGTAGCTTGTTGCCAAGGATATGTATCACAAATCCTGCTATTTTCTCAATATTTGGAAGTTTCATCTCGCCCTCCTCCTCCTTGGGTTCCAGGACTTTACCGTAATTTTTAATCTTTTCCATATTTCCTTTCAGAATTTCGCTCAGGTACATCTTCCGGTTCATTGCAGGCACAAACACGCATTTTTCAAGATTGGCAAGTATCAACGTAGTAACGGCATTATCTGCAATACCGCACGCAGCTTTACCAATCGTGTCAGCAGTGGCTGGAGAAACAAGAATAAGGTCAAAATCCCGCAGGTGCTCATTCCTTCCGGTCAGCTCAACCACAGGTTCGTGTCCCGTGGCAAACAATAATGAATCACGGGATATGAACTTCTCGGCTGATGGCGTCATGTACGGATAAACCTCTGCCCCGTACCTTATTAATTCCCTCGCAAGTTTAACGCTCTCCACGGCGGCAATACTGCCAGAAATCGCAAGCGCTATTCTCTTATTCTCAAGCCAACGTCCCTTGGCAAAGCGTATTTGGTCAGAAGGGTGCATGATTATGCAAATACCACACCGCTAATAAAATCTTCGTAAAAATTGATTCGAATACGCAAACACTCATAATCTTTTTAACCAGGGATGCGATATGCTAAAAGGTGAGCAATATGGAGTTCAACGAATTTATGGTCGAGTACAAGTCAAAGGTAGAAGATGAACTCAGGAAATTCTTCATATCCAAAAAGTCAGAGTTGGACCACGCGCTGGTAAAAAGGGCTGTTGAAGTTATAGAGGAGTACACGCTTCGTGGAGGAAAGAGAATACGTGCACTCCTTATGATTTTAGGATACAGAATGTATGGGGGAGAGGGCAACGAAATCATAAAGGCTGCATCTTCTTTAGAGCTTGTTCAATCATATTTTTTGATTCACGATGACATCATGGACGAGAGCGATTTGAGGAGGGGTAAAAAGACCGTGCACAAGATATTTGAAGAAGAGCACCTACGCAACGGATATCCAGGAAATCCCCTCAGATTTGGTGAGAATCAGGCCATACTGACTGGGGACTTGGCAAACGTCTATGCATTTGAAATATTGTCAAACTCCAACTTCCCGTTTGAAAGAAAGGACATGGCAAGAAAAGAACTTGAGCGCATAATGGAGTACACGGGATACGGGCAACTGATAGACGTTTATTCAAGCGTGCTCTCAGGATTCTCCGAGCGAGACTTGCTTCTTCTACACGAATACAAAACCGCAAATTATACCATTTACGGGCCTTTAGCATTAGGAGCGATTCTTGCAGGAGCAAATCCAGAACCACTCAAGGAATTTGCCATACCCATTGGAATAGCGTTTCAGCTCCAAGACGATATTCTTGGACTGTTCGGAGATGAAGAGAAGATAGGTAAGCCCATAACAAGTGACCTTGCAGAGGGAAAGAAAACTCTTCTAATCATAAAAGCACTGGAAAATGCAAACAATTCTGAAAGAGATACAATCTTAGGTGCATTGGGAAATCCTGCTGTCACTGTGGAGCAACTCGAGAAAGTTAGAGAAATAGTAAGGAGTACCGGCTCTTTGGAGTACTCTCGCAACTTAGCGGCAAAGCTCGTTAAAGACGGAAAAGAAGCACTATATAAATTAAAAATTCCATCTGATAAATACCGCAAAATTCTGGAGGAAATGGCAGATTACATGATTAAAAGAACAATGTAAAAAGGATTCGAAGCAATATCCGCAAATGATATATCTAAGTACGCAGTATCTACAAGTATGAAGGCAATGGTAACGTTATTGGTTGTTGGAGCTATTGCAGCGATGATTGTAGGGGTACATCCAGTAAATGCATTTGAAGAGGGGCAAACATGGGGGTACAAGTGGGTAACCACTTGGAAAGATGCTCTTGAAGAGAACAGCAACAACACCACTTTTAAAGGTGATGTGAACGGAAAATCGGTAAATATGTTCTTCGTAAAATACGTGGGTAACAAGGGAAATGCACAGGAATTTCACTACGAAGGTGTTTATTACTCCTATGGATACGTAACTGGAAAGTTTAGCCACAAAGATAATATTGGAAGTATGAACAGCACCGTGAATATAAAAGAAAAGAGCATATGGATAAACTATCAGGGCAATTTCACAATTGTTAAAGCTGTTAAGCACGAAATTTTCAGAGAGGAGAGTTACTATGGAATTAAGAACCTAACCGTACACGTATATACCAAAAAACCGTTAAATATGAATATGAAAATAGAACAGCATTATGAAGAGGTGAGCAATGGCAAAAAAGGGAGCATTAGCATGCAAACCGAGCTTAAAGGAACCATAAACATGTACGAGAGTATAATCTTTAAAGAACCTATTCCGTACATCCCTGAAAACTCCACCTCAGTAACCGTTGACACAGACGCAAATTACACGGGACACTGGGATGTGAACACGCAGGGATACGCTGATTTCAAAGGTTCTTCACAGTTACTTGGCACCTCCAACTCAAATTTTGATTTAAATAAATCACTGAACAAAAACGTAAACGGTGATTTTAACGGCACGGTAAGGTACGTAGTAGTGTTCATGGACAAACATGGTAACGAAGTGGAGAGGTGCGGAATCCCAGAAAACATACCTTTTGCAATAACCAGCATATTTCCTTCAACGTCCTCATCAAATTCAGAAATTAGTCCCAGTGAGTTCATAAAACAGCTCCTGTTAGTGTACCACAATGCAAAATTCCAGGGAAGCTTTTACACAAGCATAAAATTGAACGAAATACCCGGAAACATCAATGTGGATTTCACTAGCCATACCTATTCGCAGTCGGTATCTCCCAAGGAAGTGAAAAGTGTGGAAAACAACGCTCCTGCAGAATACGGATCTTATAATGAGAACAGCAGCATTTACACAAACACTATTATCTGGGGAATAACGGCAGCGGTGGCAATTTCTGTGATTGTGATTGCTGTGGTACTGCTAAAAAGGAAAAACAAAACATAAATTTTTCATTTGTAAAGCAACACAATATCTCCTATTTTTCCATTTAAATCCTCCGCGATTACGTTGCACTTAATCATCAACATATAAAATATACCTGTCCACTCGCTTAAACCCTCGTAATTTCCCTGCCCTTTGGAAATAATCAAGTCATGTTCTTTTATCCACCGCCCCACTTCCTCGGAGTTCCTCTCGTATCCCCTCTCACCATTCGAAAGATAACGCACTTCCTCCACCAGAGAATCAAGAGCAACGTACTTCAAATCTTCCTCGGTGGCATCGTTGATAATGGGCCCGGCTTTAACCACTGCTGTTATTTTCACATCTTTTATCTTTTTTATTTCTTCAATGAGCAATTTGTCAAAAACTATTTCCCCTGCATTGTCAAAGAAATAAAGAATTGAGTGGGCACCATCTAATTTCTCAACGAAAAGTGAATAATCATCGTAGGCGAATTTTTTCTTCAATACCTCTTTGATTGTCTTTTCAAGGTCAAAATCCAACATGGCTCCAAAATCAATAATGTTTCCGGCAATAGCAACCCGTATAGCGGTTCTAAGCGGGTCATCGCTATTCTCAACAATTCTCTTTACCTCTGGATAAATTTTCATTGCAAGGTCGTTGCTCTCCCTCTTCACCTCCCTGTAAGGGTCTCCCCCCACATATTCACGGAGAATCTTGTGTGCAACATGAGATATTTGCGGAGGAGTAGTATGCCAGTTGATTTTTAGAAGAGCCCGCATTACATCACGGAGAACTTTTTCTATTTCATTCTCCCCCAAATCAGAGAAACGCGCGGCTTTGATTATCTGCCTCTGCACGCAAGGTATGCAGTCCACCTTGGCTTTCATAATTGGGGGAAAAGAGACGTGGAAGATAAAACCTCCGAAAATTTTTATTTTTGTTTTTTATATTCTCTGTATGGAAGACGAAGAGATTTTGAGGGGAATCGGGGTGGGTGCGGAAGAGCTAATGGACTATAAAGATATGCGAAGGAAATTGGGTAAAGGATACACCTATATGATTTGCACTGGTGGATTGATGATTCCCATGGTCATTATAGCCATGTTTTTAGAGTATCAAGGAAACGACCTTGGATTTATATTCGCGTTTGCAGGATGGTTTATCCCTGTATCCATCTCTGGCATGTATTTTATGATTCTACTCACCAAAACAAGCAAAAAATACTCGCACATGATTGAAAAGACCTGGTTAATCTGGCCAGGAGCTCAACTTCTTAATAATAGAACTAACATCGATTTGATTATCGCAGGATTGCTCATGTCATTTATTGCGATTTTTATTATGGGATATGTCTCGGGAGAAATCACGATTATTATCGGTTCTTTTATCTTTCTTCTCATATTACCTGCACTCCCCTTAATCAAAAAAATAAACGAGAAACAGGGGTTCACCATAAAGCATCTTTTCAAATCCAATGAGGATGCCCTCTCGGAGAAACTTGCAATTGCGCTAATGGGAGAAAAGAAAGTTATTATGAATGAACAAAACAACAAAAGATACCAAATTTTGCTCCCTGACGAAAATGAAATAAAGATTTTCGTCTCCAAACGCACCGATAGGAAAGATTTCAGCGAATTCACGATTATAGGCGTTAAAATGGGCAATCTGGAGAAAACGAAAAAATTAATTTTGAAAATAGATAAAGCTCTCGAATAAATTCGGAAAAAGATTATATCATTAATGGAATTGCCGAACATGGAAGTCTGCAAGGGCTCGGAGTGCCTGAAAGTAGAACTGATAGCTTATTCTCTTCCAAAAGACGGAAACGTGGATAAGTTGGTGGCAGAGAGCGGCGCAATTTCCCACGCACCACATTTCAGAGAATTGAACGAAGAACGGGTAAAAAATTTGATAGAACTGCTTAAAAAACTGGGGCACGAGAGCGTGTTCGAGCATGCATGCTTCACATTTCGCGTGGAAGGAATTTCAAGGGTTTGCACGCACCAATTAGTGAGACATCGTCTTGCAAGTTACACCCAGCAATCCCAGAGATACGTGAAATTAAAAAATCCAAAATTCATCGTACCTGAAAGCATCATGGATAGCAATTTCTCCGAAGAGTACCTTGAACTCTTGGAAAAAGCGTCAGAGCTATACAGAAAGATGGTAGAGGGTGGCATAAGAAAAGAAGACGCGAGATTCGCACTGCCTCAGAGCATAGAAACGAAGATAGTCATAACCATGAATGCAAGGGAACTTCGGCATTTTATAGTTTTGCGATGCGATGAGAGTGCCCAGTGGGAAATCAGAGCCATGGCAAGAGAGATACTCCGCCTCGCTTATGAGGTCTCCCCAATTCTATTTCAAGATCTTTACGATAAGTACCTGAAAAATACGGATTAAAGCGAAGACTTTATAAGAGAAATGCATATTATACTTTGACAGGTGAGTGGCGTGCCTCTGTTTGGTAGGAAGAAGGATAAATCGTCGGGGATATTGAAAAATTACGAGAGGGTTGTAGAAGAGGGTTTCGAGGCTGCAAAGAGGGGAGATGAGGACAAAGCTATTTTAACTTTCAGAAAGCTACTAAGGTGGGTCACAGAAGATTATAATAAAATAGTAAAGCTTTCAGAGGAGGAAAAGGCCAAGCTATCTGAGCTTCTAACCGATGTGGGAGAGGAGATGATAAGGCTAAAAGAGTTTGACATTGCAATAAAAATCCTTGAGAAAGCAAAGACCATAAATCCAAAGAATTTCCGGGCGTGGATGGATATTGGAAAAGACCTACTTCAGAGGAACAGGCAGGTTCCTTATGCTCTTGTATGTTTGAGAGAGGCTGCAAAGTTAGAGCCGGAAAACGTGGATGCACACCTGCTTTTAGGAGACGCGTACCGTGTTCAGGGGCAACTTGATAAGGCCCTGGCAGCGTATCAGAAAGCACTAAAAGTTGACCCGGATAACGAAGACGCTCTCCAGAAGGTTCTGAAAATACAGCCTGAAAACTTAGAAGTTTTAGAAAGATACATAAAAATACTTGAAATGAAAGGCAATAAAGAGGATCTGCTAAAAGCCTATAACAGAATCGTCAGCATAACGGGAGACATTGAATACCTGGAGCGTGGTTTGCAGCTGGATCCTGAAAATAAAGGCCTTTTAATGAACAAGGCCAAGCTACTCCTGAAAAACGACGAGGTAGATGAGGCAAAGAAGATTGTGAAAATGCTCAGCGAGAAGTATCCGGATGACCCGGACATACAGATGCTTTATGACGAGCTGATGCCCACGCACAACATGGAAGAAGAGGTAAAGGAAGAGATTGCGCCCGTGGAAGTCAGTGATCTGTTCGGGGACATATCCCTTGGCGAAACTCCAGACATAAGCTTTGAAGAAGAAGGAAGCCTTCAAATAGAGGGTGATGAAGAGGAAGGTAATGAGGAGAAAAGCGAAAATGCGGAGGAGGAAGAGCGGAAAAATGAAGAAAAAGTATTGCCGAAAGTAGCAGAGGAAACACCCATAGAAACCGCAAAAGAGAGCGCTCCAGTAGCGATAGAAGAAAAAAATGAGGAATTTAAAGAAGAAACTATTAGCGAAACGTCCGAGCCAGCCCCTGTGAAAGAAGAAAAGTTACCATACGAAGAGGTCATTTCTTCGGCCAAGGAAAATAAAGAGGAATTAATTGAAGTTCCCGAAGATATGGTCACGGTTCCACCTGAAGATATGTTCATGGAACTTTACGGCTTGAAAAAGTTAGATGAGGCCGCAGAGCTTCTAAGTGGTATGGAAGACGAAGAAATTATGAGGCTTATAGGGGAAAATGTGGATGTTCTGAAATTCGTGTACGAGCAGCTAAAGAACAGCGGTAGAAAAGAAGTAGCCATGAAATTTATAGAAAAAATATCTGAAATTGAGCCCTCAGAGGATAATTTAGTAGAGAAAGCAGATATGATGATAGAGCTTGGCAAATTAGAAGAGGCCGAGAAGCTTCTAAACGAGATAGTGAAAAAGAACATGAAAAACGCCAACGCCCTTTATCTGAAATCAAGGATAATGAGCGTCAAGGGCAACGATATGGGCGCGAGAAACTTCCTTATGATGGCCATAAAATTCAATCCCGAGCTGAAGAACAGAGCTAAAGATGACCCGCACCTTGAAAAGTACAGAGACAATGACTGGTTCAAAAAACTGGTGTCTTAAATAGGCTCCAGACTTTTGCTATCCACTATTTTTATCCCCAGCTTTTCCAGAATGCTTTTTATTTTCTCCCGTTCTGGACCTTTTAAGCCTTTACGGTGTATATAAACTGCATTACAAAAGCTCTTTTTACAGGCTTTCTCTATTTTCACCTCATCTATACTGTCTATTGCATAGCGGGGTACCATATGGCCCACTGAAACCCTATACTTTAGAGCAATATCGGTGAGACGGGGGACGTAGTGTCCGCCTCCAAAACCCATTATCGAAGGATATTTTTTCTCACGGGTACGCAGTATGGTCATTGCAACAACCTCCCCCGCTTTATCATCCCTCCATTCATCCTCAGTAGCGCCAATTTCTATAAACAGGGTCTTTGTTTCAAGATATGGACCATGATGGGTAGCCTCAAAAGAAACGTTGTAATCGCCAAACTGATATTTTTTAAGCATCCTCAAATACTCCGACATCAACCAGGGATTAGTCGGCACAACTTCACCACTTTTACCCCCTGCTTCTGCAACACCCCAGTTCCCGATGGGGTGTACCGTAAGGCTCTTCATTTTTGAGGCGCTTTTATGCATAGATGCAACAATAATAGTATCAAATTCAATCTCAAGCCTGTGCTTTATCTCCATGTCTATGTTTTCTGCGCGTATCTTTGGTCCCCTTATATGCACCATATAAAAATCATCATTCTCGTAAACAGGAAAACCGTTAAACACGTCTATCTTCTTCCAGTCATCCATAGAAAGCAAGTTATCCCGAATGTTCATAGATGCAATATCGTCCTGTGAGGTCAAAATCAAGTTTTTCATAGTTAAAGCTCCCTCCTATGTGCTTCTAACATATTTAATTTTTCGCCTTTATACTCTGCAAAAGTGAGAACATTGCCCATCTCGTACACTTCCCTAAGTCTCTCCCGATACTTTAAATCCCTCAAAAGATGATGATCTAAAATCACTTTGTCCACACTATCCGCAATCTTAACAAGATTATTTATACTCCTGCGCAAATCATCGCGAGAAAAACGATATCCTAAAAAATACGTAGCAGGGCCATCAATTATTGCCAGATCAGGATTCTGAGAAATTATGTAATCGGCTGCATCTTCCACAATAGGGCCCTCCACATCAGATGCGTGCAGAATTCTAAATTTCCCATCGTCAATGGTTGTCATTATAACATATCCAAGTCGAGTCTTTTCATTGCCATGAGGAAACGGCTTTGAAAATTCAATGGTAACCCCGTCCTCTTCCATTGTGCTATCATCTACATATTTGATATCAGCAATATCTTTAAACTTTTCGTGAAAAACGTATGCCCTCTTCTTCTGACTGTAATTTATTTTATCTCTCCAGTGCTTCGCATACACTTTTTTCCCCTCATAAAACACCTCATCAGGATCGTAATGGTCATAATGATAGTGAGAAATAACAAAAATATCGGTCATCCTTGCCAATTTCCTGATTTCTGCCTTGTAATCACTCAAAGCTTCCAGCTCCTGGGGTTTTGGAGGAAGCCCGTACCTCTTCGGCCCAAGGGCTGCAGAAGGGTCTATAAAAACATTCACGGAAGACTCAACAAAAACAGAAAGAGAGCGAACTCCAAGGGAGTCCGATGCAACAAGGTGTACCTTCATAGCAACCCTGCTTTCTGGAGTATCAGCAGGTCCTCGGTTGTCAGGGGTTCTCCACGCTTAAACTTCTCGTAAATCTCCTCTGCCTTTTTCTTCACTTCTACTTTTTCTTTCTTCTTCTTGCTGTTAGTCTGCTTCTGCTTTAGTCCGGTGATTATCTTCTCAAAGTCCCGAACTTCCTTTGCCGCTGCAATGAATTTTTCATGCTCCTCGTCAGCAATCTTCTTATTCTCAAGGTATAGGCGATGGGCTTCATCCGCCTCCTTTCTTATCTCATCAACCATCTCAAAAAGCTCTACCATCTTGTTATGGTGCTCCTGAGCCTCCTTAACTGCCTGTTCAATCTCTTTGTGGTATTTCTCGGCTTCCTCCTTCGCGGCGTTCAACTCATCCTGTATCTTCTTAAGCTCTTCATTTTTCTTGAGTTCGCTGTTCATCATCGTTTCATATTCGTTTATCTGCTTGTATAGAGAATCAATTATCTCCACAAGCTCCCTCTCTTTATCGGGGGGAAGCACAGACGTTTGCTGCTTGAATTCCAGCTCCTTTAGCCTCTTCTTGAGTTTGGATATGTTTGGCATATCCTTACGAGGCATGAGCTTCTTTCTCTCTTCACGAAGCTTGTTGGAAAGCTCCTGCACCTTATCGTTCCACTTTTTCCGCTCTTCCTTGAGTCCCTTGACCTTCTGGTTTAACTCATCTCTCTTGGCCTTGTGCTCCTTTGCCTCTGCAACCATATCTCTAACTTTCTTGTTAAGTTCATCTCTCTTGTTGGCCCACTCTCTTGCTTCCTTGTTATGCTTGTCACGAAGCATTCGGTGGAGATCCATATCCCTTTTCTTCTTCTCGTATCTCTCTTCCAGCTCTTCTAAAAGCTCAGGCATGGGAAATCACTTGTGGGGGATAATGAATTTAGGATATAACGATTTCGTTTAATTGAATGAATTTTAACAAAAAAATTAAAAAATAATAACAATCGGATTAAAACTGCCACCACCCAGATAGCCTTGCACAGGTTAAAACACATCACATACCATGCACTTGTCCATCATTTCCGTTCAGTTTCCACACATCTTCCGGCCTGAAGATCCCCCTCTCAGTTATTATGCCAGTAATATACTTCGCAGGGGTAACATCAAAAGCAGGATTTCTCGCCTTGCTATCTTCAGGCGCAACCCGACACTCGCGGCAGTAAAGCACTTCTCTCTCGTTCCGTTCCTCTATAGGGATATCATCCCCCGTTTCCAGCGAGAAATCAAATGTGCTTATGGGTGCAGCAACATAAAAAGGAATACCGTTCTCGTGGGCAACAACCGCTTTTTCGTAGGTGCCTATTTTATTTGCCACATCCCCATTTTTAGTTATGCGATCTGCACCCACAATAACCATGTCTATCTCACCACGTTTCATGAAATATCCCGCGGCATTATCTGCAATCACAGCATGCTCTATGCCTTCCTGAACCATTTCCCAAGCGGTCAAACGAGCGCCTTGCAATCTCGGTCTGGTTTCGTCAACCCAAACAAAAATTTTCTTACCGTTGCGATGGGCCTTTCTAAGAGGTGCCGTCGCCGTTCCCCAATCCCCCACAGCAAGGGCACCCGCATTGCAATGAGTGAGTATACGGTATCCATCACGAATCAGTTTCTCTCCGTATTCCCCTATTTTCTCGCATCTACCGATTATGTCATTGGCATAGCTTTCAGCGGCGCGTATCACATTCTCTCCGCTTTCTATTTTTTCCTTCATCAGTTTGAGAGCAAAAAAGAGATCGTGGGCAGTTGGTCTCGTGTTTTTCAGCAAGTTGAACGCCTCATCCACGTTTCTTTTTTGTAAAGCAGCCTGAGCCATACCATAGGCAGCGGTAATACCAATGGCAGGAGCTCCACGCACGACCATATCCTTTATAGCATAAGCAACTTCTTCTGTTGTCTTCGCAGTGTATATTTCAAAATTTGCTGGCAATTTTCTTTGGTCAATCATCTTGACAGTTCCATCCTCGAACCATACCGCTCGCAGCTCTTTGATTCCTTGGGCAGTATTTATTCTCATTGAATCACCTCTTAAAGGGTAAAACACCCGCAAGTTATAATATTAACGAGAATTGGCAAGCATTGCCCCAAATCATAACCATATGCAATCATTGTTAGGAAATTTTAAATACCATCAAGAATAGCCAAATATATGATAGAAGCTAAGTTTATTGGAGGCGCGGAAGAAGTAGGAAGCCTGGCATTGCACCTGAACATACATGACATAAAGCTCTTGATAGATTACGGCTTGACACCCTCAAAGCCTCCTTCATATCCACCCATGCCACCCCCCATGGATGCCGTTTTTTTAACCCATGCTCATCTTGACCACTCAGGAATGCTCCCCAAGATTTCAAGCGCTTTTGACGCAAACATATACATGACCGAGGTCACCATGGCAGTTATTCCACTTCTGTTAAATGATACCATAAAAGTTGCAAACTTGGAAGGTTTCCCGATTCCATACTTAAAAGAGGAAATTGAAAATTTGATGGATAGCGTGGTACCCACCACATACTCCGAAAAAATATCTCTGGGTTCATTGGACATAATCCCGCACAATGCAGGACACATTCCGGGAAGCACAATGTACGAGATACAGGGAGACGAAAATCTTCTATTCACTGGAGATATTCAAACCGTAAACACACACCTGGTATGGGGTGCAAAACCAGTAAAAGCAGATGTTTTGATAATGGAAAGCACGTATGCGGGAAGAGAGCATCCACCCAGGGAAGAAGTTGAATATAACTTCAAAGCCAAGATAGAGGAAGTTGTCGACCGCGGAGGCAAAGTAATCGTTCCTGCATTTGCGGTGGGCAGAACACAGGAAATAATGCTGGTACTGGAAAAAATGGATTTAGACATCTGGCTCGACGGAATGGGACGCTTTGTTAACAACATATACCTTAAGTACCCAAAATACCTGCGTTCTGCAAAGAAACTTAAGAGGGCAAGGAACAAGATTAACATTGTGAGAAAGAGAAGGGACAGAAAGATGGCCTTAGAAGGAGATGTCATAATAACAACTGGCGGAATGCTTGAAGGTGGACCCGTGCTGCATTATATAAATTACCTGAAAAACGATTCAAAGAGCGCCATCCTTCTAACAGGATACCAGGTTGAGGGAACAAACGGAAGATTGCTCATGGACGAGGGAATTCTGGACTTATATGGAATAAAAGAGAAAATAGATATGGAACTTGCATTTTTTGACTTTTCAGCTCATGCAGGACACAGTGAGCTTATAGAATTTGCAGAAAAATGTGATCCAAACCAGATAATACTGATGCATGGTGATAACAGGGAAGTGCTTGCAAAGGACTTGAGAGAAAAAGGGTTCGACGTGAAAACGCCTAAAAATGGAGAAAGTTTCACTATTTAGATCTTTTTACAGTTATGGGGATAACTCCCTTCTCAAACTCGTATATAGCTATGTCAAGAGGATCGTACATATCCTCGGGAACATGAATCAAAATGGGGGCCCCTAAAGCTATTTGAAGTGCACGAGCACCGATTATCCTTGCCTTTTCAAATCTCGTGTATTCCATAAAATCACCAGACGTGTGGGCTTAACTCATGGCAATATATAAATTTTTCCCAGAGCCGGGCAGGTTGAAACCCTGCACAAAAATAAAATAGGAGAGATTAATAAAGGATGAGCAGGAAATTTGATTTGATAAAGATTGTGAAGATAGGGTTGAAAGTGCTAAAGAGAACGAGAATTCCGCTT
>JALVVV010000007.1 GCA_027023265.1 DHVE2 group archaeon | reverse complement strand
TGGGGTGGCAGAACAGTTGATATTCTAAAGTCCAATCTTGGAGCTTTGAAAGTTGAGATCTTAGAACCTCTACTGATTAAGGGATTGCCTAAAAAAGAGGATTATGATAAGATAAAAGAATTTGCAAAGATAATTGCAGAGAAGCATAGAGAAGCGGGGGTGATGAAATGAAGGAGGGCGATATTGCAGAGGATTTTTGCCTGCCTGATTACGAGGGCAAAGAGCATTGCCTGCGCGATTATCGAGGTAAATGGGTAGTTCTTTATTTCTACCCCAAGGACAATACATCAGGATGTACAAAGGAGGCAAAGGGCTTCACAGAGATGCGAGATGAATTTGATAAACTTGGGGCAGTTATAATCGGGGTGAGCAAGGATTCACCCAAGAGTCATGCGAAGTTCATAGAGAAACATAATCTGAAAATTCTTCTTTTAAGCGATGAAGAGCATAAAGTTCTGGAGAGGTATGGTGCCTGGGGGAAGAAGAAAAACTATGGGAGAGAATATTATGGTACGATAAGAACCACATTCCTTATAGACCCTGAAGGTAAAATTGTGAAAGTTTGGAGAAATGTGCGTGTTAATGGTCATGTTGAGAAAGTTTTAGAAGAATTGAAAAAATTTGTTGAGGTGAAAAAATGAGAAAAATGGTTGAGAAAAGTTTAGAGGAGGCATTCGCCGGCGAGAGTATGGCACATATGAAATACACCATATTCGCCGAAGTTGCCGAAAGAGAGGGAAAGAAGAATATTGCACGACTGTTTAGGGCTATAGCTTATGCAGAATTCGTGCATGCGAAAAATCATGCTACGAACCTGGGGTATGTTAAGAGTACTGAAGAAAATCTCTCCACTGCAATTGGTGGGGAAACATTTGAAGTTGAGGATATGTATCCTGCATACTTGGAGATTGCAAAGTACTTTGAGGAGAAGGGAGCCGAACGCTCATTCCACTATGCCATAGAAGCTGAGAAAATTCACGCTAAGATGTACGAAGATGCTAAGGAAAAAGCTTCTAAGAACGAGGATATTGAAGAAAAGAGCATTTACATATGCCCTGTTTGCGGATATACATATATGGGTGATGAGCCACCGGAGAAGTGCCCGGTTTGTGGCGCATCAAAGAGCATGTTTGTAAAGTTTTGAAATGGGGGAGGAAGAATTGAGACATTTGTTAGAGGTGGAATGATGGGTAAAAACTCAAAACCAAGAAAGAGGTGGATAACAGACTGGTGGCCTAATAGGTTAAACTTAAAAATACTGAAACAAAGTTGCCCAGCATTCCATCCATATGGGCCTAGCTATGACTATATAGATGAGGTACGCGATCTCGATGTAGATGCCGTTATAAAGGACCTGAAAGAATTGATGAGAACCCCGCAGGACTGGTGGCCTGCGGATTTCGGACACTACGGCCCTCTGTTTGTACGCTTGGCATGGCACAGTTCCGGAAGTTACAGGATCTACGATGGTCGTGGTGGGGCGAGAAATGGAAGCATAAGGTTTCCACCGAGGATAAACTGGCCGGACAATATAGGGCTCGACAAAGCAATACGGCTCCTGTGGCCCATAAAGAAGAAATACGGAAGAAAACTCTCCTGGGCGGATCTGATCATCCTCGCGGGAACAGTCGCACTGGAGGACATGGGTGTAAACATACTGGGATTCTCCCTGGGTAGGGAAGACATATATGAGCCGGACGAGAGTCCGGACTGGGGTCCCGAGGAGGAGATGCTCACAAGCAAGAGGGTGAAAGAAGGAGAGCTTGAAAGACCGTATGCGGCGACGGAAATGGGTCTCATATATGTGAATCCTGAGGGCCCCGGAGGAAACCCTGATCCAGTGGAATCTGCCAAGCAAATAAGAATTGCCTTCAGAAGGATGGGTATGAATGATGAGGAGACTGTTGCTCTTATTGCGGGTGGCCATGCTTTCGGAAAATGCCACGGCGCAGAGAGCGATAAATATCTCGGTCGGGATCCCACCTCTTCGCCAATTCATAAAATGGGGCTGGGCTGGGATTTCAACTACAAGAGTGGAAAGGGACCTGATACGTTCACATCGGGTTTCGAACTCACATGGTCTCTCACCCCCACCAGATTTGCCACCTACTACCTCAAATTCCTGTTTGAGTATGAATGGGAATTGACAAAAAGCCCGGCAGGTAAATATCAATGGGTCGCGAAGGATGCTCCGGATATGATCCCTGATGCCCACGACCCCTACAAAAAACACAAGCCCATGATGCTCACATCAGATATGGCATTGAAATTCGACCCCATATACTCCAAGATAGCCAGAAGATTTCTGGAGAATCCCGAGGAGTTTGAGAAAGCATTCGCAAGGGCGTGGTTCAAACTAACCCACAGGGATATGGGACCTAAATCATGCTACGTGGGTCCATATGTTCCCGAAGAGGAATTTATATGGCAGGATCCACTCCCGCCGAGGGACTACGAACTGATCGGGGAAAAAGAAATAGAAGAACTGAAAAAGAAGATACTGGGTTCCGGGTTGAGTATTCCACAGATGGTTTACACCGCATGGTCATCGGCATCAACATACAGAGATTCTGACAGGAGAGGCGGCGCAAACGGTGCGAGAATCCGGCTGGACCCGATGAATCAGTGGGAAGTAAACCATCCGGAAGATTTGAAGAAAGTCCTCGGAGTGTACGAAAAGATTCAGCAGGAGTTCAACGAGGAAAATGAGGGGAAAGGAAGCAATAAGAGAGTTTCCATTGCTGATCTGATAGTTCTCGGCGGATGCGCGGCCATCGAAGAGGCGGCGAAAAATGCGGGATTTGACGTAAGAGTTCCATTCACCCCCGGCAGAGTGGACGCAGATCAGGATCAGATCGAAATTGAATTTTACAGGGAAATAGAGCCTTTCGCCGATGGATTTAGGAACTACTTCGGGGATCCGAGCATGATCGATGAAGATGATGTGTACACCACACCTGAGTATTTCCTAGTGGATAAGGCACAGCTTCTTCGACTCACTGTTCCAGAGATGACCGTGCTGATCGGCGGGTTGAGGGCATTGGGCGCGATTTACAGGTACGAAAACCATGGAGTCCTCACTGACAGGCCTGGGGTATTGACCAACGATTTCTTCGTGAATCTGCTCGAGATGAATATCGAATGGAAGCCGGTGGACAATTATAGCTATTTGTTCGAGGGATACGACAGAAAAACGGGTGAATTCAAATATAATGCAACAAGAGTTGATCTTATTTTCGTCCATCACGACGAACTTCGGGCCATATCTGAGGTTTACGCTGCCGACGATGCGATGGAAAAATTTGTTAGAGATTTCATATGCGCATGGAATAAAGTTATGATGCTTGATAGATTTGATTTGAGGAATAAAAAATTGGATGAAAAAAGGAGGTGAAAAAATGATAGATAAGGAAATAGAAGAAGCGATAAACAGGCAGATAAATGAAGAGATGTACTCTGCATATCTCTATCTTTCCATGTCTGGGTATTTTGAAAATATAGGATTGAAGGGATTTGCCAACTGGATGTATGTTCAGTACCAGGAAGAAATGGATCATGCAATGAAGTTTTACCGCTATTTAATCGAGAGAGGTGGCCGTGTAAAATTATATGCTATAAAGGAGCCGCCACATGAGTGGAACTCTCCGCTTCATGCTTTTGAGGAGACATTGAAGCATGAGAAACATATCACACAGTGCATAAACAACCTTGTGGACCTAGCAGAGAAGAAGAAAGACCGTGCTACATTTAATCTTCTGCAGTGGTATGTGGATGAGCAGGTTGAAGAAGAGGCAAACGATGAAGAGATCATTCAGATGTTAAAGATGATTGGAGACCATGGCCATG
>JALVVV010000006.1 GCA_027023265.1 DHVE2 group archaeon | reverse complement strand
ATTTTTATTAAAAAGTATATTTAATATTGTTGGTGCAATATTAATTTTTATAATCTACAAATTTAAAAAACATTATTTTTGGGGTGAGTTGAAATCCTTAAAAACATGAAAAAACACATAGAGTTCATCGGCGAGGACTTTAAAGAGAGTGAGGAAAATATCAGTATTGTGAGATTTCAATGTTGTATACAGGGATACGATATGTTGAACTAATGCATTTTCTCTAATCTTCTGAGTGGTTCGATAGGAAGAATATGAGCATCTATCTTCCGAGAGAGACAAGCAGAAAGAAAAAGAGGGAAATGAAGGATAGGTATGTGTTTCTCACATTGCAGAGAGTAATACATATTGAGAATTTTATAAGATATGTGGATAAGATGCCGATGAGAGAGTATCTCTCTAATATCCTTCGCTTCTGGGATAGAAAATTAGGATTGGGCAATATATCAGTGAAGATATTCCGAAAGATATAGGAATATTGGCTTGTATTCTCTTGTTCCACTCTAATTCGGATAATAGTTATGTCACAGGGACATACCGAGATGGTTAGTATGAGGCACTATCTTAATCTCCCATTCACGAGGGAAGAGATGGAAGAAATTAGAATCAGGACTGATGGATGGATTGGTGCAAAAGAATCACATCATAATATCTCATGCTACTTTTCATACAAAATATTTTTATTTATGTACACTCACAAGAAAGTCAAGGAGGAGATTGAAATTCTCGAAATAAATCAATTGACCATTAAATAAGCTTAAAAAATTAAATATGATAATAAAGAAAAATGACCATTGATGTATTGGTGGAGGTGATATATACATCCTTTCAAATATCCACGTACATTAACATTAAAAGAGTATGTTCTCTGCAGGAGTTGCTGTCTTAGGGGTTTATTGTGAGATAACTGATCTGTTTTAATGGAGTTATGTGCAACAAAAATTCAAACACCTCCCTAACGAGAGAGGGTGCAAGAATTTGGTGTAGTCAGAGATAAGTGAATTTCTCATTACACTAAATTAAGAAATTAATTACATATTCTGATAAATCAGCACAATATTCTCCAGTTCTCCGTATGCTATCTGCAATATACCCTATATGAAGAGAAATTTCACTATTTTCCTTCAATGCCTTTTTGTTTATCTCTTCGCATTTCTCCTCAAGTTTAACCACATACTGTATGGAATCATCTGCACTTTTTATGTCCCTGCTAAAGAACGCACTTATACTCTTGTCAAATATATTTAGCGCTAACTCGCTTGCAGAGTTAATAAAAGAAAGGATATCTACTTTTACCCCTTTCTCAGGTATATTCTTCGCTATCCTTACTGCATGGTCCCCAATGCGCTCTATTACCTTACTTATCATAGCATAGGTTACAGCCATGTTTGCTGAGATACCCATCCTTTTTGCGAGAAGAGAATCACTCAACACCATATTCTGCTGACGCATTACCAGCCAGTGAAGTCTGTCCACATCTTCATCTCTCTTAGTAACATCCTTTGCTAGATTATAATCATTGTCTGTAAGGGCCCTAACAGCATCACTATGCATACCCTTCACGATCACATGCATTCTTTTTATAGTAGTTTCAAAGGGCATTTCTAAGGGATTCAGGAGATCCTTTACCACGATGAGATTATCACTCTCTTCCACTACCTCTTGGCCTATCGCCATTCTGGTAAACTTTCTCACCGCAGATCTTACAAAAAAAGGTATTTTTTCCTTAGACTTCAAGCGGATGGTGGTATACCCTGAAATGTATGCACCAACCAGCAATCTAAATAAAAAATAAGAGTCGCTTAACCCATCTGTATCAATCTCCTTTACTTTTTCAATACCCTTGCCAGAAATTTTGGGGGTTATGAGTAGAGTTCCGTCAGGTTGAGTAATTACCCCAACAGAATCATTCTTATTTATGCCCACCTTTTTTACCCATTCCTTTGGCAGAGAAATTATATAAGAGGAGCCTCCAGTCATTTGAACCTTTCTTATCTCCATACTTTTTCACCTCCAAATTCAAACTCACAAACACATTAAAGTTTGATACTACTAAACAATTTCTATTTTTCTCAAGTTTGGAATATAGCACTATATAGTTAATATATCTAAGTATATTCTATGTCGGTAAATTATATATTTATGAGAGAAATCTCGTAAATGAGGTGAATAAATATGGAGGTAAAAACCAAAAAAATAGCGGCTATTGTTACGATAGCAATAGTTGCCGCAATAATTGCCATAGCCATATGGCCGCATAGCGAGGAAGTTACCATAAGAACGACAGGTGCAACTTTTCCGCAGTATCAAGTGCAAAAATGGATCAATGAGTACCAGAAAATAAAATCGTCGGTAAAGATAGAATATGAAGGTGGCGGCTCAGGGCATGGACAGGAAGCTTTTTTACAGGGTCTCACTCAAATAGGCAGAACGGACCCTCCAGTTACAGAGGAAGTATGGAACAAATTTGAGAAAACCGGAGATCGACCCCTGCAGTTTCCAGAAGTGGTGGGTGCTGTTGTAGTTTCTTACAATGTGCCCGGGATAACTCACCTAAATCTGAGCCAGAATACGCTTGTTGGCATATTCATCGGAGATATCGAGTACTGGAATGATCCAAGAATAGCACAGGATAATCCCGGTATAAATCTTCCACATCAGCAAATAATTGTAGTTCACCGCAGTGATGCCAGTGGAACAACGGATATATTCACCACATATCTCAGTTTGATAAACAGTACATGGGCAGATGAGGTTGGAGCCGGAAAAACCGTAGAGTGGCCTGTGGACAAGATGGGAAGAGGTTTAGCAGGAAATGGTAATCCGGGGGTTGTGGCAATTCTCAAGCAGACAGAATACAGTATATGCTACACTGAACTCTCATTCGCAATAAACGAAAACCTTCCAACGGCAGCCCTAGAAAATAAGGATGGATATTTTGTTAAACCAACCGATAATACCATAAAAGAAGCAGTATCAAAGGTCAGTTCAAACATCCCTGTACCTGAAGAAGGATACAAGGAGGATCTCAAACAGTTGTTAAACGCTCCCGGGAACGACTCATATCCCATAGTTGCCTTCACTCATATGCTAGTGTGGAAGAACATCAACGGAAAGCATTACAGCCATGACGAGGCAATAGCCATAAAGGAATTTCTAAAATGGGTTCTCACCGATGGACAGAAGCCAGAGAACCTCGCGCCGGGATATGTGGGACTTCCTGAGGATGTAGCAAACATCGGATTGGAGGCGGTAAACAGCATAGAGGTACCATAACCCACTCTTTATTCCTTCATCAGAGGGAGGAAGATATGATTAAAATAAAATCAGTAAAGATGGATGCATTCGATCTGATAACTTATCCTGCCGTGTTTTTCGTTTTTTTACTATTTCTCTGGATGCTTCTGGTTTATTTCACCAACTCCCTTCCCGCCTTTCAGAGGGAGGGTTTGAATGTCTATCTCAAAAATATATGGATAGCATCTGAGATTCCTAATAAAGAGTATTATGGCATATTGGCTGCAATATGGGGCAGTTTATACACCTCTCTAATTGCTCTGGCAATTGCACTTCCTCTATCCATATCATATTCCATTTTTGTAGGTGATTACCTGCCACGCAAATTTAAAGAATTCATGATAATTGTTTCCGATATAATGGCGGGACTACCCACAATCATATATGGGATATGGGGTGCCTTCTTTCTGGTTCCATTCATTAAGAACTGGGTAATGGATCCAGTTTACGAATATCTCCCCTTCATATCAAAATTCTCTCAAAAACCTGCCTCCGGATTCAGTTTTCTATCGGCTGGTGTTCTCTTAGGTATCATGATCACACCATTTATATCCGCGGTAGTTAGGGAAGCGTATGGGATGGTACCGCATACATACAGGGAGGCTGCATATTCACTGGGGTTAACCAAGTATGAGGCTACTAAAATTCTTATGGGCTATATAAAACCAGCAATCATATCTGGTGTAATACTCGGATTCGGTAGAGCCATAGGTGAAACGGTAGCGGTTAGCCTTGTGGTCGGAAACGCATTCAACCTTAGTGCAAATCCATTTTCACCCGGCTATACGATATCTTCCTTAATAGCAACTCAATACGGCAACTCCTTTATATACGAACATATGACCTCTGTACTTTACGCCGCTGGACTGTTTCTCTTTTTTATCGGACTAATCATAAATCTCCTTGGAATCTACCTACTCAGGAGGTGGAGAAAGAATGTATCCCTTTAATTTGCGAAAATTGAAAGATCTGCTCTTTCTCGTAATCACGGGAATTCTCTCATTACTTATGATCATACCTCTTTTGCACATAATATTTACCGTATTTGTGGAAGGAATTGGGGTAATTATAAGAGTAGGCCCCATATTTGTAACTGGAACACTTAGCGATGGAGGAATCGGACCGGCCATAGCAGGTACATTTATCCTCACTTTTCTTGCGTCTATAATAGGTATTCCCATTGCTTTTGCTGTGGGAGTATATGCTTACGAGTATCCAGATAGCATAATAGGCAGAGCAACAACCGCACTGCTTGAAATAATGCTGGAATTTCCCACCATACTTGTGGGACTGTTCGTTACTCAGATAATCGTTATACCAATGGGCACATACTCAGCCATAGCCGGTGCTTTCTCACTGGCTATAATTCTGATGCCCTATGTGGCCGTATATACAAAAGAAGCCATGAGCCAAATTCCTTTTACATTCAGGGAAGCTGCTTTTGGTCTGGGTATTTCAAAAATTAAGACAGTATTCTTGATAATAGCACCCATCGCTAAAAGAGGTATACTCACAGGTTTACTGATATCCATTGCTAAGGTGGCTGGAGAAACCGCTCCGCTGTTATTTACCGCCGGAGGACTGTACCAATCATACCCACAAGGAATAACTAATCCGGTGGGAGCTATACCCCTATTGATATACACGCTTGTTCAAAGTCCAAGCCCATCTGATCACGCTATGGCATGGGGCGCATCGCTTGTTCTACTCTTGATATTTTTAGGCGTATTCATTCCACTAAGATTGAGTATAAAGGAGGTGAAACTGTGAGCGAGTTCGCGATTGAAACGGAAGATCTCAATGTGTACTACGGCAAAAACCACGTGATAAAAAATATGAACCTAAAAATTCCTAAAAATACCGTGTTTGCAATAATGGGCCCCTCAGGATGCGGAAAATCCACACTATTGAGAAGTTTTAACAGGCTTTTAGATCTGAATAAGATTGCAAGGGTTCAGGGTTCTGTTAAACTTTTCGGAGAGGAAATATACAGTAATAACACAGATTCCATCGTAATAAGAAAGGATGTGGGCATGGTATTCCAATATCCCAACCCCTTTCCCCATCTAACTATATACGACAACATTGCTATAGGGCTTAAGATGAACAAATTGGTGAAGGATAAAAATGAAATGGATAGCAGGATAGAATGGTCTCTTAAAAAGGCAGGTTTGTGGGATGAAGTAAAAGACAGATTAGAGGATTATCCTTCAAACCTAAGCGGCGGACAAAAGCAAAGGCTGGTGATAGCTAGAGCAATCGCCATGAAACCAAAAGTCATACTGATGGATGAGCCCACGGCTAACATAGACCCTGTAGGAAGCAAGAAAATTGAAGATCTTATTTTCGAACTTAAGAAGGATTACACTGTTGTGCTTGTTACCCACACCCCGGCCCAGGCAGCAAGAGTAAGCGATTATGTGGCATTTATTTATATGGGAGAACTCGTTGAAACAGGAAAAACGGGCATCATATTCACTTCACCGAAGTCTAAGACGACCGAGAAATATCTCATGGGAGAACTGGTATGAGGTGAAGAAAATGAGAGAGAAGTTTGAAATGGATATGGAAAACTTAAAAAGAAATGTAGAGAAAATGGCGAATCTTGTACTCTCCATGCTGGATGACTCCGTAAAGTCCCTAAAAAATCTTGATACAAAGCTCGCAGATGAAGTTATATCCAGAAAAGGGAAACTCGCAGAAATGGACGAAAGTATAGAGGAAAATGCACTCAGAATGGTAGCATTATATCAACCAATGGCAAAGGATTTACGAACAATTGCCGCAGTTCTAAAAATGATAACCTATTTATATAGAATTGGAAGATATGGAAAGGATATAGCGGGTATTACAAAAGCATTAGAAGGTAAACAGCACATCGCTAAGTTAGTGGAAATACCATACATGGCTAACAAAGTCGGTGAAATGATAAGAGATGTCATCAATGCATTTATCATAGAGGACATATCGCAATTAAATGATTTCAGAGAAAGGGACGACGAACTGGATAGCCTTAGATACTCCATATTCAGAGAATGCTTAACGTACATGATGGAAGATCCACGCAACATAACCCAATGCTCTCATTACATAATGGTGGCAAAGTACCTAGAAAGATGTGGAGATCACGCATGCAAAATTGCAGAGAAAATATATTATATGGTTACTGGAAAGAGAATTGAAATAAAATGATTTTAAAATTTTCAAACATCGAGGTAAGTTGAAATCCTTGAAAAACATGAAAAAAGAGGGATTAAAACGGAATAAAGTTACACATAGATGTCATAAGAGAGCACCTTCAAAAGACGGCAGGAAAGAGAACGAGCGGGAAAAGATGTAATCCCGGCCATAGAGCACATCGGGGATTTAGAAAGGAGCAATACCCTTTCAAGGGATGGGTTTGGAAAGGGAAACCGTAGGTGTCCCTTCCAGGGGGTTTAGAAAGGGGGCCTTGCCCCTTCTTTGCGAGTATTTCTTTTTCCACTCTGAAGATTTACCTATTTCTAATATTTTTCTAAGAAATCTATGACAAGCTCTTTTACAGATTGCTAGGCTATGGAAGGCAGGTAATACGAGATCGATCCACTGCTCTTATGCTTGTGAATACTCAATCAACTAGATAACCCTGTATTTAATAGTTGCTGGAAATTGTAGAAAACTACAGGGCGCACGCCTCTGTATAACGGTATATAATAAATACCAAATATGAAAATTAAAGAGATAACTGCTTAAATACTCATCTGCGTCAAGAAATACAATCCCTCTGTGAAACCTCCGAGAATCTTATCAGAAAGAGCTAGTTGGGAATTGAGTGCATTAACAAAAAAAGAGATATAAAACATTTATTAATTAAGTTCTTAGCGCCTTTACTACGTCCAAGTCCTTCATAACTCTTCTCACGACCAGAAATATAAGGAAAGCATATATAAAGTAGAGACCTATAAACAAAGGAATAACTCTTAGACTATCTCTAAGCGAGAGGTTGACCGGCAGGATTATGTTGTCGATGTAGTAACCCACCCTGATTGCCGGCGCAAGGGCAAGGAGCGAACCAATGACTGCCGAGGGAACTGTTTTCGCCAAGAATTCACGCTCGACGTGCGAATCCGGAATCCCTATGGCCTTCAGCGTTGCGTAGACCTTCTCGTTACCCTCGACCTCGAGGTAAACCAACGTGAAGATTGCGAAGACACCCACGAGAAAGGTAACCAGCATAACCGTGTAAACAGGCGTTTTGAATAGAACGAGGTTCTGCTCTGTCATACTCATGAGGTCGTCGAGCGTGTAGACCTTCAACCCCTGAGCTTCAAGCTCTTCCTTGACCTTCTCAGGGTCGCTTACATTCATAAAGGCCATCGTTGGCTCAAGGAAACCCTGCATTGGAAGGAACAGCGCCCTATGGTTGTAGAAGAACATGTCACTTATCCCGACAACGCGGTAAGTTCTGTTAACGCCGAGAAGGTTTACCCTGATGGTATCTTCGACATTGATGTGGAGCTTCCTCGCGAGGCCCATCTCAATGACTGCTTCATCGGGTCTCTCAAACCACCTTCCTTTCACAAGGGTTTTGCGGAAGATGCTCGTGTAGTTGAAAAAGTAAACCTCGGTGGTTGTCCCATTCACACTCTGACCGCTTAGATAGCCCGCCTTTTCACCGGGAAGTTTTGATATCTTTTCGGGACTGCCAATTGCCCAGACATTGAAAGGCGCGCTGAAGTTGGCGAGATTCTCAACGCCAACGAGGGAAAAGTAGGCCGAGCTCGATGCCAGAAATACCACGAAAAAGACGGCTAAGAACTTGAGGACCGATGACCTCTTTGGAACGAAGCGTAAAGCATCTATCGTTCTAATCCGGGAGACGTAGAGGTAGGGCAGAGAAACCATGAGAACTATCGCCAGCATTATCAAAACGTCGAACTTGAGGGGATAGACGGAGTTCAGCTTTAGTGGCAGAGGGACGTTGATAAATATGTTAAATGAACTACCAAGGAGAATTCCAGGGAGGATTCCGGCGGTGTAACCGAGGAGCGCGACTATCAGGTAATCGCCTACGAAGAGTGTGAAGACAAAGGAATCGGGAATGCCCAGGGCCTTGAGAACGCCGACTTCTCTCGTGTTGCCCCTGATGTGGGCTATTGTGACTAAAACTTTAACAGTTAATGCCGCGCCGAGGAGGAGGTAAAAGAAACTCATAACGAAGTTCCTGACGTTCTCTAACTCGTCCATATAGGGAACATGGCCGTTCTGGTAGACGTTGAAGTAGAGAACCTTGGCATGGCTCATCAGGAACTCAGATAAAGCCTTCGTATTGTTGCATCTCATGAAGATATACAGATTCTTTCCCTTCTCCATTGTTAGGACTATAGGCTTGTCCATTAGGTAGTAGTAAGAGCCTAGAACAGAGTAGGTTTTTCCATTGACCTCTATTCTGTCACCTGGATTCGCCTCGGGAAAGGCCAGAACGTAGACGCCTTTCGGTGAACTCTGAACCCTTGGAACGTTAAAGTGTCCGTAGCCGATTAGGGCGTTGTATGTTTTTCCGTTCAGTTTTACAGCTCCCCCATCGAAGTAGAGGTAGTTCACGACCTCGCCGAAGCGCGTGAGGTTCTCAACGGTCACGCCCTGAACGACAAACTCGACGTTTCCGATGTGCGAAAAGTCGTCGATGGACTTGATGAAGCTCCCGATTCCCGAGAGTGTGAAGTTAATGCCGAGGCTCAGGAACGCGAAGATTAAGAAAATCGTTACGGCCCTTTTCTTCTCCCGCCTAAGCTTTGCGAGCGCCGTCTTTAACCTCATGAACCTCACCGTCCCTGAGGGTTATCACAATATCTCCAAAGCGGAAGAAGTCCCTCTCGTGGGTAGCAACTATTACAGTTACCCTTTCCTCCTTCCTTATCTTCCAAAGGAGTTCCCATATGCGAACCTTATTTTCCCAGTCAAGGTTTGCAGTCGGCTCGTCGGCGAAGAGATACTTCGGTCTGTTTGCTAATGCCCTCGCGATGGCTATTCTCTGCATCTCCCCACCGCTCATGTGTTCGGGCAGTTTATCAGCAAGATGCTCAGCATTCACAAGCTTTAAGAGTTCCCTCGCTCGCTCCTCCGGGTTTTCAATTTTCTTCGAGTACCTCATCGGGAGCAAAACGTTCTCAAGGCCGGTAAGATAAGGCACGAGGTAGAAGAACTGAAAAACGATTCCAAAGTTTTCGAGGCGATAACGCCTCAGCTCCTTTTCCCTGAGGGAGTGAAGGTCAACTCCATCGACAATAACATTACCTTTGGTGGGTCTGTCTATACCACTCAAGAGATTGAGAAATGTTGTTTTACCACTTCCAGAAGCACCGGATATAACGTAAAACTTACCCCCCTCAAAACTTAAGTTTATGCCTTTAAGGGCCGTAACGTTGCCAAACTCGTAGTGCTTGGTAAGGTTACGAACCTCAATCACACGTCATCACCTTACAAAATAATTATGAAACAGGTATTAAATTTTTTCTCCATATATTTCCTCCATTCTCTCTACGCCTTCTAAAAGAGGAATGAGATAAGGGGAATCGTTCACATGCCATTTAGTAACGATTGCGTTGGTAATGAGCTTTGTGTCGATATCCACAGCAGCGTGCAATTTCAGCCCTTCTCTGAGCTTTCCTATCTCTCCGATTCGCTGCGTGTAGTAGTATGAACGGTAAGAAATTTGAATACCCGTGGAGTCCACGGCAAATTTGCTCGGTATTCCTATCGTTTTTACCACTTCTCTAATTACTATGCGGAGCCACCACTCTGGAATTCGTCTTATCTCCCTCGAAATTGTGCTTAGAACCCCCTTTCTTTAAAAGAAAGGTGTAATAGTCCCATATGAAATGGGGCTTGCTCACATCTTCCGATGCTCGTTCATCCCCAAAGAATCTGAAATCTGGAGCATTCTCTATACTCCCCATATACTGTGCCGCACTATCAGCATGATGTGCCGGCATATCTTCGGTAGCAGGAGGTAAAGGCTACTATGTTTGGGGATAAATTAGCATCGTGAGATGCGAACACGCACTGCTTTAGCAGGGCACTGGCACCTTTTATAAAAGGGCTTTTAGGAACTCGCTGGTGGTTCCTGATAAGGCGGCTTTGCCCGGAAAGAAACAAATGTTTTTGTATGAGAATAAATCAAAGTTCTAAAGGCATTATATGATTACATCTCACAGTACTGCTGAGGGGTCTTTATCCAATAAATTTGTGAAGCAGTGATAAATATGGAAAGATATAAAGCACCGATTACCCTCACCCACGCACAATAGGAGTAATGGAAAGTATTAAATATTAAACTCAAAATTCACCCCTGCTTCGGGTGATGGCGTCCACCCCGAAACGCCCGCGTGGCTGATGACGCCTTTTCGTAAGAGGTGACGCCATATGATCCCTGAGATAATAGCAGGTTTAGTGCAGGTATTGACCGTGTTAGCCCTTTCGCCGTTAATGGTAGGTATATTGAAGAAATGGGAAGCTAAATTTGAATCCAGAAAGGGTATATCAATTTTCCAGCCGTATTACGACCTCGCCAAGTTCTTCAAAAAGGAGATAGTTGTGCCAGAAGATGCGGGTTCTCTTTTTATCTTAGCTCCCATGCTCTCATTCACTGCGTACCTGATTCTCCCTTGGGTTGTGCCCATAGTGTTCGGCTCTCCCTCGTGGTTTGCACCGCTGGTGGATTTCCTTGGTGGAGCGTTCTTATTTGGATTTGCATCATTCTTCTCCGTAATAGGAACTGAAAAAACTGGCTCGTATTACACGGGCATAGGTGCCACAAGAGGAGTTACATTCGGCGCCTTCGCTGAACCAGTCCTTATTACTGTTTTCTTCGGAGTCGCTCTAATCACTGGAACGAATAATCCGTTCCTGACGAATGAAACGTTGAGGAATAATCTGTCATGGATGCTCTCCCCCACGCATCTTCTCCTCATTGCTGCGTTCTTCCTTCTCCTTCTCTTTGATACAGGAAAATTGCCTATAGAGAGCCATGGCATGGGAGAATTGGGAATGATTGGGCAGGGAATGGGTTTGGAATATTCCGGGCCGCTATACGCGTTAAAATCGTGGGGCTCATACATGAAGCAGTTCATTCTTTTTTTCGTTTTCATAAATGTATTCGCGATGCCGTGGTTCATACCCCTTCAGGTTAATGCAATCACTATCCTTTACGGCATTGCTTTGCTCTTTGTGAAAATGCTCGTTGTGATATTCGCCATCGTTTTGGTGGAAATTTCCGTGGCGAAGATTCGGCTGTTCAAAATCGTTGATTACCTTACCTTCTCGTACCTCACCGCGCTTTTAGCTGTGATATCTTTCTTCCTGGTGGGAGGTGTGCCCCAATGATAGCCTACGAGGCCACCATAGATTTTCTAGGAGTTCTCATTCTCCTCTACGGATTTGTAATAATTGCGGAGAATTACATTCACAGCGTTATAAGGCATCTGCAAGCGCAGACCATAATTCTATCGCTTCTCATAGGAATAGTTGGGTTCTACCTTAGAATGTGGGAGCTTATAGCTCTGGCAATATTCACTCTGATTTTCAGGGCATGGCTAATTCCCAATATTCTTCTAAAAGATATAAAAAGGGAGGGGGTGTGGGAGCATAGAGAGTTTGGAGCCAAGGCAAAATCCTCCCTGATTGCGGGGATAATAACAGCGATAGTCGGAATCATAGCGTACCTCGTCATTTACAATGTCATAGGCACATGGAAGGGCATGATTCCTTTTATTTTGTTTCTCTTCGGTCTTTTGATAATAGTTATGCGGAGAAACGCACTGGCCCAAATTTCGGGGTACATTGTGGAAGAGAACGCTTTGCTTTACCTTGGAATCGTTCTTTACCCCATCGGGTTTTTGCTGGAAGTTGGAATATTGTTAGATGTGATTGGCGCAGTTCTTCTCGCGGTAATTCTCAGTGCGGAGAAAGAGTACGGACCCATGGAAATTGAGGAGCTCGCAGGGTGATGAAAATGCAGGAAATCGCAATATATGGAATATTTGTAGCCGTTTTAGGCGCTTCTCTGATTTCTTTGATTAAGAATAACACCTTTGCCACACTGAGCAATATCCTTGCCTCCGCCATCGCTTTCATTCTGTCCCTCTATCTTATCATCCAGCCAGATTTCCACAATTCTTGGCTGTATGTGGACTTTGTAACGAAGGTTATGTTTGTCATCATCACCATGATTTACCTCTTCTCCTCTCTCCATGCCAATGTTTGCATGAGAAACATAAAAAGATTCTTCATATCGCCCAACTACGGCTGGTCCCTTCTTGCTGGATTCTCTCTCACCATGTTATTGGCCGTAAGCACACCATCATTAGGCTACGCGTGGCTGTGGCTGGAAGCCTCCACCGTGATTAGTGCAACTCTGATTTTGATGGAGAAGGAAAAGAGCCATGTTGAGAGTGCATGGCGCTATGTCCTTATTGCTTCCTCTGGCCTTGCAATCGGACTATTTTCGATAATTCTCTACGGGGAAATCACGGGAGGCTCCACATGGGTAAATGCAACGATTTCAAAAGGTGCACTTTTAGTTGGCTCCCTCGCTCTCATCGGATTCGGAACCAAAGCGGGGCTGTTTCCCATGCACACCTGGCTCCCCGATGCCCATGGCACCGCGCCCTCGCCAGTGAGTGCACTTCTCTCCGGAGCTCTTCTGCCCTCCTCGCTTATTGTTTTTTACAGAATTTACGGGGTCATGCATTCTTTGCCGCTCTTTTATCTCACGGCGATTTTGGGAATTCTCACAGTCTGGATCGCATCTCTGCTTATGATCTCTCAGAAAAGAACGAAAAGATTATTCGCCTATTCCAGTATGGATGTTATGGGGATAGCCACCGTTGGAATCTCCCTAACATATTTCAATCCCAATGCCATATACTTCGTACTCATTGTATTCCTCGCTCATGCATTCGGTAAATCCGCGCTGTTCCTCTCCGCTGGCACGCTCAAGAGGCACGGAAAAGAGGAAATAAGTGAGATAAGAAATCTGATTGGCTCGTCAAAGACCCTTAGCTTCGCAATTCTGGTATCCACACTGACAGTCACAGGCGCTCCGCCATTTGCAATGTTTTTCGGAGAATTTGGAATTTTCGTAACTCTCATCTCTCACCCTTGGCTCATCTTTTTCCTGATTTCCGGAGTTCTGCTCTCTTTCCTCGCGTTAAATTATCACGTGGTATCAATGCTATTCTCCAACGGCGAAGAGAAGAGGATAAAATTATCCGAGTCAATGGTTCCGTTCGGAATCTCAATCGCATCTCTCTTTCTAATCATCATTATTTACTTCTGGGGGTGGAATTTATGAGCGAGGAGTTCAAAGACCCTATGAAAATCAATGACACCCTGATTGCCATAATCCCTGAAAATAATGGCTATCGCTTCATCTGGACAAACTACGAAAACGGGGAGATAAAGCACACTTTGTGGGAAAATATGCCTGAGGGATTCTACGAAAGAAGACCGCTTGCAAGGGCTTTCATGAATAATTATGAGATAGAAGCGAAGGATTGCGGAAAGGTGCTTACCTATGGCCCAGCCGCTGGTGGACTTGGAGAGGCGGGAGCGTTCAAAATAGCAACCTGCGGTGAGAGAATAGATTCCCTCGTTCCATATCTGGGATTCAAAAAGAGAGAAATGTTAAATAAAGCCATCGGAAAGGAGCCATGGGAAGCTTTGCCTTATGTGGAGAGAATAACCGGACAGTTTTCAATTTCCTACGCCTCGCTATTCTACGCACTTGCATTTGGAATTGATTGCCCTGATTATTTACTATTTGCGAAAGAACTGGAGAGGGTACATAATCACATCTGGGTTATGCACAAGCTCGCGGGGGATGCGTCTCAGAAAGTGGCAAATATGCATTTAGCTGCGATAACGGAAGAGTTTTTGCGTCTTAACCTAAAAACTCTGGGTCATCGCTACGGCATGAACTTCCTGCGCACCGGTCCGAGGAAATACGAGAAATTCCATCAAGAGTTAAGAGAGCTGAAAAAATGGTTTTTGGAGATAGCGGAAGAATTATCCGATTCGAGAATATTCATCGATAGGCTTCAGACCACATGCACTCTTAAAAAGCTGGATATTTTAAGGAACGATGTGGTTGGTATTCCCGCGAGGGCCAGCGGGGTTCTGAGAGATGCGAGAAAAATTGGGATTTTCAAAGAGTTCTATGGGGATTATTCCCCACCCATAGAGAGCTACGGCGACTCGCTCTCGAGATTTTTGATACGAGTGAAAGAGGTGGAAAAGAGTTTTGAAATACTTGAGAATATAAAGCTGAAAGAGTGCAAAGTTAAGAGAAACGCGAAGAATGATGGGTTCTACGAGGGTATAGCGGAAGCGCCCCCCGGAGACATTTACATGGGTGTGAAAATTGAAAAAGGGAGGGTGAGAGAAATAATCATACGTCCTCCCTCGCTTGTAATGTACCACGCTTTCTCCGTGGGAATTCGGGGCAATGTGTTCACCGATTTTCCCTTCGCTCTGGACAGCTTCGGTGCGTATTTCTCCGACGCTGATGCTTTCGGGAGGTGGGCATGATGTGGCTTGCAAAGGGACTAAAAAGAGGCATAATAACAACGAAATTTCCAAAAGAGGAGGATAAATCCATTCCGAAATCACTCTACGATAAAGATTGCGAATTCTTCTGCTTCAACTCGTGCATGAATGGATGCGAAGAAAGGGATGATGAAATAGAAGTGCGTAGGAAAATACCTTTCAATAAATCGGTGCACATATTCGTTTTGGATGTTGGCTCTTGCAGCTCGTGTAATAGGGAAATCTCGTTGCTAAATTCTCCCCAGTACGATATGCATCGTCTCGGCTTCTTCTTCACCCCTGTTCCGAGGCATGCGGACATTCTCCTCGTCATAGGAGAACCCACAGAGAGAATGATTCCGGTGCTTAAAGAGGCCTACGAGCAGATGCCAGAGCCAAAGCTCGTTATGACTGCAGGAGCATGCGCAGGTGAAGAAATAGAAAAAATATTGAGTGTGGATGCACGCGTCTCCGGTTGTCCTCCGCAACCTATTGCGATGCTTAAAGTTCTCCTGATGCTCACAGGGAGGTGGAACCCATGAATCCCATTTTGATTGGTCTCTCAATTTATCTGCTCGCCGGGCTCATCGGATTTAAATTTAAAATGACATCTTACCTTCTTACCGCCATCGGCTCATCGCTGCTGTTGTACTTCGCTTTCTTGGGTGAAATTGGAAACGAAATAAGCGGGTATTTCATCATTCTCTCTTCGATTACTTGGCTGTTCCTATCCCTCTACTCTTTGGGATACGATAAAAAGAGCGGGTTGCTGGCCAGCTCCTTTGCGTTCACCACGGGAGCAATGACTATAATTCTCACATCAACCAATGCCCTTTCTTTCCTAGTCGGGTGGGAAGGGATGACCATCGCATCGTTCGTGAGCATATATCTTCATAAGGATTCGAAGAGAGCTGCCTACATGTTCTTAGCGTTCGGAGAACTGAGTACTCTTTTGATACTCACCGGCTTCGCTTGGGCAGTTGCGGAATCGGGAAGCATAATATTCTCCGCATGGCATGCCTTGGGCAATTGGAGCCTAATTTATCTCCTGCTTTCCTTAGGATTCATGATTAAGATGGCCGTGGTGCCCTTCCATATCTGGCTCCCAGAGGCGCATTCAAAGGCCCCAGCTAACATGTCCTCGCAGCTCAGTGCGGTTATGACCCTCATGGGACTCTTTGGCATGATTTCATTCTTACAGTTCGGAATTCCCGCCTCCTGGGTTGGCCTCGTGATTCTGATAATGGGCGGTATAACTGCAATAATTGGCGCTTTCTACGCCGCTGTTTGTGACCATGTTAAGAAATTGCCAGCGTACAGCACAGTTGAGAATGATGGAGTCCTAATAGCTATGACCGGAGCTTTAATAGTAACGTACGAAGTTCAACCGATTATCGGGGGATTCATCCTTCTCGCCCTATTGTTCTTCGCATTCGCACACACAATCGCCAAATCTCTCCTATTTGCAGTGGCCGGGCATCTGGAAAAGAGTGGAGGTGAATATTTG
>JALVVV010000005.1 GCA_027023265.1 DHVE2 group archaeon | reverse complement strand
TAGACACTACCATCTTTGTGAGTGGGCTTTGGGCGTTGACAATAATTACCTTCGTAATTGGAAAAATGGCAAAAAGATTCAAGAGATTTCAGGCGGATATACCACCTGAGAGATACGCCATTCTTCGTGCAGTTATGACAAAGAAGCAGAGACTTACATTAATCTTTCCAGATGAATACATAAAATATTTGGAGACAGGAGATAAGCGATTCCTGCGAGATGGGGGAAATGGAGAAAGAAAAGAATAAAAAAGTGTACTTTAAGCGAAAGATGCATCTGGCAATAGGGGAAATTATGATACTGGAAATGCTCTTTGGTATTGCAATCTCCGCAAATTTAATTTATGTGCCTATTCTCTATTTAACAGGCCTGTCCGTGATTTTCATCATATCATACGTGGATTACAGAATAGAGCACAGATACAGAAAAATAAGTGCGGAATTCAGGAAATATGGAAAATTTTCATTTCTCATGGTAATCATATTCACCGTTGAGATTCTCTTTGCATCGCTCCGGGAAATGCTCCACCTCACACTCTGGCTTGAGCTGCTAATTTTGAATATATTCTTCCCTGTTCTTTTATTCATTATATACGAGCCACCTGCCGCAAGAAAATTAGCCCATAATGGAAAGAAATTAAGCGGCCCTTTGGGAGCGAGGGTTGAAGAACTCAAAAATACGATGGGAGTAAGTAAAACTGAAGTATATGTGCTAAACTGGGACAGCATGAAAATCGCCAACGCAATGCAAATAGACGCAAAAGGCAAGCACGTGTTCATTTCTTCATACCTGCTAAATAATTTAAGCGAAGAAGAGACCCTCGCTGTGCTGGCGCATGAATTCTCGCACGTGAAAAACAAGCATGTTAAGAAAAGTATGCTCTTATCCGTTGTTCCCCTCTGGCTCGTTCTAAACTTAGTTCTTCTCATTCCCCTCTCTGGATTTAACAAAGATTTAACCCTCACATTGCAGGTTCTCACAATATGGATTCCCATTATATTCCTCATTATTTTATTCCCGCTAATACGTAGGAGATTTGAGATGCAGGCGGATTTGGACGCTGCCATGTACGTGGGCAAGGAACATACGATATCCGCGTTGAATAAATTGAGCGAATTATCGCTCATTCCTAAAAATACCTCTACGCTGTGGGGACTATCACACCCATCAATCTCCAGAAGAATTGAAAAAATCAAAGAGTCACGGAATAATTTTGGGAAATAAAAGAAAAAACAAAAAGCACAGAATAAGTATTTTTATGGCAAGCACATGCAGGCACGTGAGAATCTACGGCAACATAATGCTCCACGATGAGTTTTTCGTCGGCACTGTGGAAATCGAAGACGGGAAAATAACGAAAATATGGAAAAAGAAGGAAAATTACGATGTGAAGGGCACGGTGATTCCGACATTCGTGAACATGCACACCCACATCGGCGATTACTATTACAGGGAAGAAATCAATATGAGCCTTAAGGAAGTGGTGGGTCCCAACGGGTTGAAATTCAAAATTTTAGAAGATGAGGAGAAAGTGAAGGAGGGAATGAAAAACGCCGTGGAAAAAATGGAAAGATGCGGGACTTCGCATTTCGTTGATTTCCGCGAGGGCGGGGAGAGAGGAGTTAAAATTCTGCGAGAAATACTAACGGGGAGAAAAATCAAAGGAGTGATTCTGGGCCGTGGGGATCTTTGGAGAGATGCGGACGGAGTGGGGCTTAGCAGCATCTCGGATGTGGATTTCTCCCACGCCAAAAATTTGGCGGAAAAATGCAAGGCCTGCGGCAAGCTCTTCGCGCTACACGCCTCGGAGAACGGGAGAGAGGACATCGATAAGGTTCTTCAGTTAGAGCCGGATTTCATCGTTCATTTCTTAGATGCATCAGATGAAGATATTGGGAAAGTGAAGGAAAAGGGTATTCCTCTTGTTCTAACTCCTCGTGCAAACGTGTTCTGGGGTAAGATGCCGAACATTCCAAGATTGTTGAAAAAGGGTATTACAGTAGCTTTAGGCACGGATAACGGTATGATAGCGGAGCCATGCATGTTTCGGGAGATGGAATTCGCGTATCTCATTTCTAAATTAAACGGATTTGTGAGCGCTCACAAAATTTTAAAAATGGCTGCGGTAGAGGGTAGAAAAATTTTAGGGATACACGATAACTACGTGGAAGAAAAAGCGAGGTTGATTGTGTTCAACAGAATTATGAATCCCTACGAACTGGTTACCCGGGCATCCTGCTCGGACATAAAGGAAATCATAATGTGAATTTAAAACTCCTTGACAAACACTTCATCTCTGCTAAAATCAATGACCGCTACTTTACCGGGGTCAGGATTGAAGTTCATCATCTTCTGGTACTTTGTCTGCTCCTGCCATGTAGACGCATTTATTAGATGAATTGATTTGTGAATCTCGTAAGAGAATGTGTGAACATGTCCTGTTACAAGCACATCTGGGACAGTATCGATAACCAGGTAATCCTCTGGAAGAGGCACTATTGGGACCTTCTCCCCATACACTGGAGAGAGATGCCTCACCTTAAGCATGTACTTCATCATCTTCGCAGTTTGCTGGTAATCCACTCCCGGAATTAATTCCACCAAGTTGTTCAAGCTTGCACCGTGGTACACCAAAAATTTATACCCGTGGAGCGATATCATCGCCGGATTACTCAGAAATTCCGTGTTTGTGAACATATCTCTTATTTCCTTTGGCAAGACAGGCTGAGGCTCTGCATTTCTTACCATATCGTGATTTCCGGGAATTGTTATTATTTTAATGTAATCGGGCAACTCGGAGAGGTACTCTGCCAGTTTCTGGTACTGCTCGAATATATCCAGTATTTCAAGCTCCTCTTCCTGATGTGGATACACTCCAATTCCATCCACCAAATCTCCCGCGATTATTAGATACTTTATTATCCCCGCATCTCCCTCTCCTTCTTTTAACCACTTTATAAACTTCAACCATCTCTTTTCTAAAAACGTTTTACTTCCAACATGGGTATCAGATATAATTGCAGCACCTATCCTCTCTTTTATTTTCCTATCCTTTCTAACCCATCCAACCTCTGGAAAAACAACATCCTTTACGTAGAGAGTATTCTTCGATTTTTTGAAATTGCCAGTAACCCCGATAACCTCGTCATTGAGTATTACCTCCGAGCCAGAGTAAAAACATGTTATGGTTCCCGTGGGATCCTCCAACTCAAAAAGCAACTTTCCGGTATTCGTTCGCCGCAGGTCATTTACCATTCCTATTGCTGCAACTGTTCCGTTTTCCAATCGATCTATTGCCCTTGCATCCCTAAGTGCACCCCTTGACCTGAGTATAGGATAGAGCTTTTCATATCTATTCATAAACAACCTGTGAAAATCCTCCGTTCCGCCTGTTGCCTTCATATTCATGCTTGCATCCATGATTACCCGGTAATCCCAATCGTACTCCGCGGCGGGAGGAATTTTAGATGCATTACTACTTTGTAATTCATGATTTGGCATAGCACCGCTACCCGTGGATTTAATTTCAGAAGCAATATCTGAGCCATCGATATAGCCATACGAACCGTATTTTTTGATAAACTCCTCAAGATACTCCCTGCCACCTCTCTCCATTATATAACTTACAACTTCCGGACTAACAAGAATATCATGCTCAAAAAGCTCACTCAGAATTGCCTTTTCCTCATCCATCACGCTACGGTATCATTCTTTAATGATAAATGTTTTTGTTTCATATCGCTGTATATGGCAAGAATTATTTTGACTGCAAGTAATGCATAAATTATTGTAAGGATATTTTTAAAATTTACCGAAATAACAGCACCCATTATTGTCATATGCACATTTGCAAAAACGTATTTTGAGTAAATCACGGTGGCAATTACACCTATCACTGTAGGTATAGTTTCGTACCGAACGTAAAGGGCAATAGAAGATGCAACAAAAAGGATGAGGAGGAAGAGCATCGTTATCAACACTACGGACGATTCCACAATTCCCGGATACTCCAGCTCAACATAATGAAGAATCA
>JALVVV010000004.1 GCA_027023265.1 DHVE2 group archaeon | reverse complement strand
TGTATGGGATATGCCCCTTTGCTGGGGCCGTAGCTTAGCCAGGTTAGAGCGCCCGGCTCATAACCGGGCGGTCGCAGGTTCGAATCCTGCCGGCCCCACTAAGCCCTTTAAAAAAGGGCTTTACCCCTTGAGAATATTAAATCAAAATTTTAATCCCATGGGCCAGTAGCTTAGCTAGGTAGAGCGCGGGACTCTTAATCCCGTGGTCGGGGGTTCGAATCCCTCCTGGCCCGCTCTTCACTGTTCTGGGTCCGAGGGATCCGAACATTTTGCCTTTCCTCAAATCCAGTATTTTTCACATTCATCTTTCAAACCTCCTTTAACTCATTTAAATACTCTGGACCCATACGGGCCCAACCACCGAATGTTTTATCCTTCTCGTGAAGCTCAGTAAAAGAATCCTGCATCTCCATCCAGCGCACATAAACGGCTGTGCTCTTGATGTTCGCATGTCCAAGAAAGCGGCGTATAGTTTCCAGATTTATGCCTTGCTTGAGCCAAGAGATGGCTCTCCAGTGACGGGCAGCGTGCGCATGGAACTGGGATATACCTGCTTTCCTCCCAGCTTCCTTGCAAAGATTGCGTGCATAGTTGTAGCCCAAGCGCCCGTGCACCGTGGTAAAAATTGCGTTTGGGTCACTATCTATGCGATAATATTTCTTGTATGTGTAGAGCTCTTTGAGAACTTGGGGATGTATTGGCACAATTCTCTGCTTTGCACCTTTGCCATGCCGTATGTGCAAAACGAGCGTGCCGTCAGGCGCTGTGTCTATATCCTGCCAATTTAGATGCACAAGCTCATCGATTCTTATTCCTGTGTCAAAGAGAACGAGGAGAATGCAATGATTGCGCCAGTGCACATCAGGCCTGGACCACTGCACGCTCAAAATCTTGTCTTTGTCCTCATCGGAGGGTACATAGAAAAACACATCAGGATTTTGCCACTGAGGCCTGTACTTGAGTTTTTCAAGCCCACGAAAAGCAAGATACCTGTTTACGTATTTAATCCAATTATTGAGCGTTTTCACGGGCACGCCGCTATCTTCAAAGTCAGCGAGCTTGTCAGCCAGCTCTTCCAAGCTCACAATGTCAAGGTTCACGCCGAGTTTTCTCTCTAAAAATTTAAGCTGTGAAATTGTCTTCTTGATAGTCTTTGCCGAGTAACTTACATCCCTGGTTCCTCGGCGCATCCATCTTTTGAACTCGATCTCTCTCATTCAACCACCTCCAGAGTGCCCATAACTAGATTCCATTCCAAATTGTGGCTGCAACACCACACATCCCCTACATGGCAAAATATGCCAAATGCCCCACTGTGCAGGGCACGGTTTTTTCTTTTTTTGGTTTTTGCCTCTTCCTCTATCTTTACTTCTCATCTATTCACCTCCTATGTTTCTTGCCTCAAGGTTAATAACTTATAACTATGAGGTTTAATTACTATAATTAAACGATAGTATTTAAAACTTATGTTTATAAGTTAATAGGTATAAAAGTGCATCATCTCATGTTTAACCGTATTATTTAAAGTTATAAAATTTAAGTCCATATATGTGCAATGCATGTTAATAATATGGTGAAAAGATCTGCACTGGATGAAAAACATGCGTCTACCATCCTGAGAGAGTTGCTGGAGCAAGATGCACCAATATACCTTTCCTCACTTCAAAAGATGGTGAAAAATTATTACGCACTCTATAATACGGTAATGAAACTGGCTGATGAGGGATATATAGACATAAAGGAAACCACATACAGGGGAAGGTCTGCTAAATTAATATCTCTCACAGAAAAGGGTCGCGCCGTGGCAGAAAAACTGGCAGAAGTTGAAGACATAATCAGCAGTTCTCACGGAAATATGAGAATTTCATGTCATATGCCAAATATGTTAAATGACTACATTTCAATAACTGATGAGAATGGCACGGCAGATATATATTTTTTAAAAGGCTATGATAATACACTTTACCTGTGGTGCGATAGAGATAAGGACTTTATGTGCGAGCACATAGAGTATCTTTTCAACACCAAAGAGGGAAAAAAATTAATTGATGAATTTGCAACCAAATTTAACCTGAATATACACGGAGATTATCTACCGAGGAAAGATAATACATTGAGCAAAATAAAGGAGGGGCTGGGTAAAATAGTAAAGAGCGTAAAAATGGATGATAAACTGGAGGATTTAGACAAATATGGGATCCTAGAACCTTCATCATACAACATATACTTAAGTAAGGAAATCGATACGGTCTTAAAACTGTTTGAGGTAAATAAGCTGAAAGAGGCAAAAAGAGATGTTTTTAAGATTTCCTATTTGTTGGGCAGGCATCCAGAAGCTCTGATTATTGGAGAGACAGAGAAAGATCTGGAAAAGCTCTGGAACGTTGCCAATGATAGGCTAGACAGAGAGGACATATCCCTGCTATATTTTGGCAAGATCTTGGTAGACAGAATGCTGTACCTCAGAGAGAGGAATACAGAAATCAGAAACAATTACGGGAAGAGATTGTCCAATTTAGCACTTGCAGCATATGAACTGTACCTTGCCTGGTGGGAGAAGGATAAGAGAAAAGAAATATACGGCATGTAGGCATAGCATTGTGGAGACACATATTGCTGATAACTGAAAAACGCATCTTAATAATACTGAGTTTTAGGACATCATATATGATATTTACTGCAGAGTCATCTTCTCAAAATTTTGTGAACTCAATAATTTCAACCAAAATGATTTAATAAATAATCCAAGATTACATTAACGATGAACAGGGAGGATTTTAGGCAGATGATGAAGGTAATTAACAACTATCTGAAATCTGAAGAAGAATTAGAGAGTTTTTATGAGATAAATTTTGATCCTGACAAGAAAACTATACCAGTTACTACTATAGCCACTCCCTCAAGTTGTAAAGTTCAACTAGCGTTTAAGGTATACTTTGGTGCAAAATTTCAATCAAATGAAAAGATGCTTCTGGGCACCAAACTTCATGAAGGTTTGATAGAGATTATCAAGAACCACTGGGAAGAAATAACAGAGAACACATCGAAGCTAGAGAATATAAACCCAGAATTTGAAAAGCCTTTAGAATATTCCTTGGAAAATGGATGGACACTGGTTGGACGTGCAGATATGGTGCTTGGTGATGAGATATATGAATTTAAATTCAAAGATACTAAAGGTTACGATAAATTTGATAGTTCTGATAGTGATTTTGGTACCCAGGTGGCCGTTGAGCAGCTAAATGCCTACCTACACATATATGATGATGCTAAGATAGGATTCATATGGACTTTTAACATTGATGATTTTGGAAATCCAGGCAAGCACAAACAGATGAAGCCAAAGGTAGTTTATAAGAATGAGAAAATGTTCGAAGAAACCATCCAAAAGGCAAATATCGTTATAAGTATCATAGAGAAACTAAAGAATGGTAAATTGCCTGAGAACGATATACTACAAGAAAGACTCAGACTTAAAAAAGCCAAGAAGCTCTGGATGTGCAAATCCTGCCACTTCTTAGCGATATGTAAATACGTTGAAAAGAAAAACATGTTATAACTGCAAGCAATCACATCCATCCTCCAGTGTACTCTCTAATATGCAAGCGTTCCTCAGAGGAAAAGGGCAGGTTCAGATAATGCTGCATGGCGGTCATCTCGGTGTGCCCCTGAGACATCGCTATAAGTAACACTCTGTCCGGGTAGGTTGCCACAAGCCAAGACTCCCAAGTCTTGCGGGTGCTCTTTGCAGACAGCCCCACTGGGTCCAGCCCTGCTCTCTCCGCCCAACGCTTGAGATTCTCATTCCAAGTAATCCTGCTCGGGACCTTTCCCTCCATCTTCAAGAAGAGAGGTACTATCGCCTTGCCCCTAGAGGATAGATACACGTACCTCTCCTTCATTTTTCTTTTCCTCTTCTGCGAAGCCTCTGGAGGTAGGTAGATATAGCCACCTTTTGTATCGTACCATTCAGCATGTGCGTAAAATCTTTCAATCTCAACCCATCGCATCCCTGTTAGAAGTGCAGTGTCCAGAATTATCTGATGATGTATCTTGGGCACCGCATCACGTAGAGCTTCGTATTCCTGCGGACGCAGGATGCGCACTCCTGACTTCAGAATCGGTTTCATAGAACCCAATCGTTTTCATTAAACAAAAGGAGTAGCTACATATAGTATTTAAATGAAGAGGCGTGTTAAATGGGAATATGTGTGGAAAATCCTATCGTTTTGTTGTAAAACGATTGTGTATTTATATTTGGACTCATAGTTTTCCTCCCAATTCTTTATAG
>JALVVV010000003.1:2927-4307 GCA_027023265.1 DHVE2 group archaeon | reverse complement strand
CACCCACATCGGTTAGTGAATCAACGGGAGAACCTGAGCACCCGCGGTCAGGGGGGAAACAGGCAACGCTTACAACTGCTGGAAAAACACCGAAGCCCCCAGAAGCACCGTCTGGAGCAGTAAAGGATAGCATTCACCTTAAATTTAGAATTCCCCATGGTAAGGTCTCGGATGTTATGATCCTGATAAAGTATATCCAGTCAAAGTTTCCAGAACTAGAAATAGTCATAGATGCAAAGGGTGGGACTATGACCAAAGAAGAATACGAGAACAAGGTAAAAGAGGCATTAATGCAAATGGGAGTAATGCCTGAAGAGGAAAATTAGTGGTTCTGCCCCACTTTTATTTAATTTTCAATACTAACACCTCGTTTTCTTAATTTAGCGTTTCTATAATCACCTATGTTTTTCGCCTAATATATAAATCATTCTACGAACCTTTCGCCCACGCATGGGTAAATCAGAGGACATAAAAATTTAGTTTTTATAACTGGTTTTATCTTGCTCATGAGTACAGTTTAGCGGGAGGGATGGTTCTTACATGCATAATATCTGGGTTACACGCATAATATTTGGGTTTTACGATTAGAACGAAAAATAAACACCAATCAGCAAAAGCTTCCGCACTCTCACATATTTACTACATTCTTCTATTTTCGGAACCGTGTATCTTTTTATTATTAAATTATATAATATATAAGTTAAGCTTTAGCTCATATCTCCTTACACTTCTCCAAAAACTCTTTGTAATACTCCACGAATTTTTTACCTTTGGCGGAGAGGTAGATCACCCGTGCGTCCAGGGGCTTATCCGTATGCACCCTCCGGGAGTAAGTGAGGCCCAAATTCTCTAAAATATTCACATATTTGCTAACGCTCCCCGAAGCTACTTTCCTAAGCTCTGTAATGGTTGCTCCATTTTTACCACGGGGATAGAGGAAAATGAGCATAGAGACAATAATAGGTTTTCGCAGTAGGAGTGAGAGAGTGTCGTTATCCATGAGGTAAGAACAATAATATCTCATATTTAAGTATATCCAAAAAATAAGATTACCTCAAATATAGCATATCCAAAACCTAAGACAACATGGTTTTAGCAAGATAAAGCAGGCCCATAATCGGAGTATTTGTGAGCGTAAATGTAGTATAATACAAGACTTTTGAGATGGGAAAGCACTCAAAAAAGGCTATAAAAAAGATACAGGTAAGTTATGCTTTCTGATTATGTATTTTTCCATTTGGGGGAAATTATCTCTCCGGCGAATGCTCCCACCAGCCCTGAGAATCTAACTTTCTAACGAACCCTAACATCTGGGGGCCGAACCGCTCCGCGTAGCGGAACAGCTTATCCTTGTCCAGCTCTTCCAGAAACATATCATCC
>JALVVV010000003.1:858-2917 GCA_027023265.1 DHVE2 group archaeon | reverse complement strand
ATCCAGGTCCGAGAGCAGGCTATTGAGGGAGTAACTACCTTTGAAATAGCGGAAGTAAATCATATCCAGTACTGCCTTCTCAGGCTCAGCGAAGGCAACGCCTGAGGGATATTCCTTGAACCCGAAGAATAACCTTGTAGAAATATGGTAGTACTCCACAAACCTATTTCCCAAAAACCTTACGCCAGGCTTCACTCGTTTGGTTGTTACGATAGTGTAGGCATATATGTTTTGCTTGTAAATGTCCCCCGATAATGCAAATTCCATGGATGCGTAGGAAGGCTTACAGTAATCCAGTGCAATTTTCAAAGAGTCATAGATTACGAACGGGTTGATGTACTGCCCACGGAGACCTTTTTCCACAATACCCATCTTCACTAAGCGGTGTAGGGCCATTGCAACGCTCTCTTTTCTCATTCCTAAGGCATCTGCTAACTCTTTCGGGGTAAATACGTACTTACGGTTCTTCCGCATGTATGCGAGAATTTCTAAAGAGCTCATTTCAATCCCAACCCACCTGTTCGGGCCTCTCTCTTCTCCCTACTATTTTCCCAATTTTCCCATTTTTCCCCACTTCTGAGATTTCAGTATTTTTCCCAATTTTCCCATGCTGATCTCTCTTTATATATCTTTTTCCACTTTTTCGATTACACAACAGCCATGCCTCGCAACCTCGCCATCGTGGCTTTGAGCATCACCACCGGAGCTTTGCGGTATGCGTCCCAATAGTTATCATCTAAGATTAGCTCGTCCTTCATGGCCTTCTCGTAGAGCTTGTCCATCACTATCTCCCTAAGGTTCTCACGCTCAACTTTGAAAACCAGCTCGTCTATGTCTTCCTCCTCCGGCTCATCTATGAGCCTTACCTCGTCTATTAGGCCTCTCCTGAATCGCACCTTTACATACTGCCCTTCTACCTCGTCTATCCCTGCGGAGTAGAGTATCGCTATTATTTTGTTCCCTGCCTCGTGGCCTCTCGTAACTCTTAACGCCATGTTCTTCTTCTCCCGCTCTGCCTCTTCCTTCGTTAGCTCCATCGCCTTAAACTCGGTCTTCCGAAAGTAGTTAATCCTCTTTCCTTCCTCAATCTTCATGCTCATTCCCCCATCTCTCTTTCCTCTTCCTCTTTCTCCTTCGCCCTCTCAAAGAGCCTATCCACTAACCCGTCATTTTGCTCCGCTATCGCTGTCCATACAACATCTTCGCTGACGAGGTAGTTCAGTGCGTCCTCCACCTCGTCCATGTCTTTCATAGGGTCTCCGCCTTCGGTCTCGTAGCCCATGAAGGAGAGTATTATCTTCGCTGCGTTTCTCTCCACCGTGATGTCTCTATCCTTCTCTTTGCTCTCCCTGTATCTCCGAACCAGCTCCTGAAGATAAAGGTCTATTCTCTTCAACGCTTCTAACTCCGTCTCTGCCGTGTCTTTGCCGTATTTTTCCCGTAGGTAAGGGTGTGTATCCCTCATCATCTCAAATATCGCCTTCGCTTCCATAATTAGTCACCTTCATAACCATCATTTACCATTAATTTATCATCAATCACCACATCGTCCCACTCGTAGCCAAGCCGGTGCATCTCCTCATTCGCAAACTCCACCGCGTCCCTTAAATCATCTGAGGAATACAATACCTCTTCTTTCCTCAGGCGGAACCAATACACATATACCTCGTAGTTTCCGTTCCTTTTGCGGAGGGAGAGCCTTCCATGTAGGTATTTTCTCGTGTCCGTGTGGTAGTGCGAAGTGAAATCTATCTCGCGGCCATCGTCCAGATACTCATGCGAGATGTCCATGCTCATCGTCTTCTCCTCCTAAAACTATGTATTCTCCGCGCTCATCTTCTATCTTCCCCTCTATCTCTTTCAGATAAAGTATTGCCATTTCGTCCCCATAAGGATTGCCCACAATCATGTATTTACCCAGCTCGTTCTCGTCCAGCTCCTCCCATTCTTTCCGTATCATGTAAAACTCATCTCCCTGCTTAAACTCCCCCTCCGGTGGTTTGCCATCTACGGCCACAACCCTAACCTTCACTTTTTCGTGAGAACGCACAAACTGCCG
>JALVVV010000003.1:0-848 GCA_027023265.1 DHVE2 group archaeon | reverse complement strand
ACCTCACAGTATTATTAATAATAATTATATGCAAAGTAATACTTAAACTTATCTCCGAAATCAGGGATTGAAAGGCCAAAAAAAGAAACTGAAAAAAGAGCAGACTACAGTTTGGCAAAGAAGTAAATGCGAAATTTCGAGTGTTGTGGGCGGCACTCTCCGAGCTGTGAATTGATGGACAAAGCCCAAATATTGGTAGCACCTACAGATAATTATGGTCGCTACAATACAGGTCAGCGAGGAGTTGAAAAGAGAGTTGAAAAAACTCAAAAAGTACCCTCAAGAAAGCTACGAAAGCGTGATTTGGGATTTGATAGAAGCTAACAAGGAACTGTCAGAGGAAACAAAAATAGAATTAGAAGAGGCATACAGAGAAATAGAAGAAGGGAGAATTTACACCCACGAGGAAGTTAAAAAGGAGCTGGAATTGTGATATTTCAAAGCTCTTTTTCTATTATATCCTTTATTTGAGTTCTAAGCACAGGTATGTCTTGATTTATTATATCCCAAACAATGTCAAGATCTACCCCAAAGTAGGCATGAATCAGCTTATCTCTCGTTTTTGCAATTTCGTTCCATTCTACGTTTTCATATCTGCTTTTCAAATTATCCGATAACTTTTTCACCGCCTCGCCTATAATTTCGATGTTTCTTAGTATTGCGTCTTGTGTTTTCCTATCTTGCAAAAACATATCAAAATCGTAGCCCTCCTTGTATGCAAGTATGTTCTCGCAAGCTATGAGTATGTCTTCTAACCACTCTTTGTCCCCTCTTTTAGACATATGCAATCTCCCTCATTATACTCTGTTTCACTTCTTCTATTCTTATGCTTTCAATACCAGCAGGAG
>JALVVV010000002.1 GCA_027023265.1 DHVE2 group archaeon | reverse complement strand
CCTCAGTAGAAAAGTTTTTTTATGGGATTATTATGTGGGATTGTGCCACCGTAGCTCAGCCGGTGGAGCGCCACCTTGGTAAGGTGGAGGTCGCGGGTTCGATTCCCGCCGGTGGCTCTAATGTTCAAATCCAAGAGGGAAAAAGAGGCTATTGAAAATTACAAAAAGCACGCAGCTATTGCCCTTGAATGCATGGACCTTTTTTCAAAGGAAGTAGATGCTCTTCTAAGTGATAACTGGGACGAAATTTCCAGGATTGAGGGCATAATCTACGAAAAGGAGCGCGTCGGAGATGAACTGCGCAGGAAGAACGAGCTGCTTTTTTCCGAAGGATTACTGTTTCCTGAGGACAGGGCAATATTCATAAATTTGTCTGAGCAAATAGATAAGGTTATCGACAAGATACAGCAGGTGAGCAGGATAATCGCACTAAGGAAGCCGTCTTCCGATGCAATCGAATTTTTAAAAGATAGCAGGTTAAAGGATTACATAGAGGTTACCAAAAAAAGCGTGGAAACACTTAGCAAATCTGCTCTGGAGCTTTTAAAAGGAGACATGCACAGTGCCGTGGAAAAGGCACACGAGGTTGAAAAATACGAAAGCGATGCCGATGATCTGAAACTCGAGATTCTCAGGAGCCTTTACAATCACGAGAAAAAGATTACCGATATTCTTTCTATCCTTCAAATAGAAAAGCTTATACTCTGGTTAGACGCCATAAGCGATAAGGCGGAGGACGCCTCGGACGTCATAATACTCATAAGTGCCAAGGTAGCATTATAACCAGCAAGAACGTAAGTACGAATGATAACAGTGGGGCGAGAAGCCAAGATAGCCCGAGATTTTTAACCGTTTTTTTGTTAAGCTCGCTGTACCCTTTAACGAGACCGGTGCCTATTATACCCCCAATTATAGCCTGTGTTATCGATACCGGAAAGTGAAACTGGGTAAACAGCTCCACGATTATCGCCCCGGCAAGCTGTGCGGAAAAAGCGCGAGGGGGATTCAAAGAAGTTATGTTTCTACCCACCGTTATCACCGTTCTTTTACCCATAAGCAAGGTTCCCAGCATGGCGGCCATTCCCGAAAACAGGATGGAGTAGGAGGATAAAGACAAAGAAGCGATTAATCCAATGGTGTTTGCGCCGAGGGTGTAGGCCATGAACCCGCTGCTCACGAAGAGAGAAATGGTGTAAAACTTGCTCAGGGAGAACACGTGGAACTTCTGGGTTATTCTCGCCATCAAAACGTAAATTCCAAATGCAAGAGCCATGGAAGCCACAAGGTTTATTATCCAGGCAAAAACAATCCAAGCAACGAAGAGAATATTAACTGCCATGGCGTATGCAACGGCCACGCCAATTATGGAACCAACCAAAATCTGAGATGCTGATAAAGGTATGGAAAAAAATGTAAATGCAAGCAAAAGAATGGTTGTGGCCACCAGCACCATGAGGGACATCTCAAGGGTAAGTGGAGATTCGAGCATTCCACCTCCAATGGCTCCCGCCATTTTCCAGCCCTCTAAAAAAGTACCGAGCATTACGAGCACACCTGCAAAAGCTGCAGATTTATAATACGAAGTAATGCGAGACCCGTAGAGAGTGCCCACGCTCCCCGCAGAATTATTTGCAGCGATAACGAAGCTAACAGCGGAGGCAATGATTACATAAAGCAGCTCTAACATTCTCGGCTTTAAGAGTATCAAAATATATCAATTTTGCGCAGGAATAAGTATTTGCTTCAGGAAAAAGCTATGAGAAGTGGGCCCGCCCGGATTCGAACCGGGGACCTCCACCGTGTCAGGGTGACGTCATAACCAACTAGACCACGGGCCCTTGGGTGTGGATAATTTTCAATTATTTAATATTTCCTCTTGAGGTGCGGCATGAATATATCTGGGAGTAGCAAAATTATTTTAAAATTGAGGTTTTGACTGTTACCACCCGTACTCTTCCCTCAACTCCTTGCTCATTCTATCAGGAGTCCACGGTGGGTCGAATGTTAACTGCACGGTTACCTTTTTCACGCCCTCCAATTCCTTTAATCTCTCTTCCACCTGCGCCGGCAACACGTTCATCAGGGGACATCCGGGAACTGTAAGCGTCATCTTAACATACACGTCCGTGCCGTTATCAACCCTCACCTCGTATATTAGCCCCAAATCAACTAAATTGGCCCCTATCTCGGGATCCACAACATCTCTAAGTGCGTTCCATACTTCTTCCTCGCTGACCATTCTATTCACCTCCATTGCACTTATATTGGCACATATTTAAATATTTCTGGATAGTTCTGTGTATTTGATTTCTCTTCTCATGTTCGTGATGTTATAAAAGAAGATGAACAAATTTGTCCAGAAAAGTTTAAAAATGGGTATAGATACATTGAAGCGGTGATAAAAATGTCAGAGCTGTTAAACAACAGGGAAATGAAGAAGGAAAAGCTCAAGGAGATGCTTAAAAAACTGCATTCGGGAGAGGATGAGGAAAAAGTGAAAGAGGAATTCAAAGATGTGCTTCGCTCAATTTCACCCCTTGAAATACCACTAATAGAACAGGATTTAGTGGCTGAGGGAATATCCCCGAGGGAAATTGCGAGGATGTGCGACATCCATGTTGAAATATTCCGGGAAAGCGTGAGCGGAGCCGAGAAGGAGATTGCAAGTTATCCCGAGGGGCACCCTCTCCGCAATCTTTACGAAGAGAACGTAAATATTGTGAAAGACTCCGAGGTTTTGAATCTTTACTCATCTTCGTTGAGAAGAACCGATGGAAATGCCATGAAAAATACCATGAAGGTAATAGAGGGACTGGTTCGCGGACTGAAGGCCGTGGGATACACGCATTACAACGTGGAGGAGATGGTTGTTTTTCCATATTTAGAAAGAAGGGGACTTAACGCCGTGCCCGCGGTACTGTGGCGCAAGCACGATGAAATACGAGCCGAGATGAACAAAGTATTGGAGCTCATTGCGAGGGAAGAATACGGGAAGGTGGAAGAAATGGGGCAGGATTTGGCAGCGAGGCTCATCGACATGGTGTTCAGGGAGAACAACATTCTTTACCCTACGCTTAAAGTTTTGCTCAGCGATGGAGAATTCAAAGCGATACGACGCCTTAGCGACGAGATAGGATACTACAAAATAGAGCCGAAAGAATGGATATCGAATGCAAAGGAAATAATGCCATACGAAGTTCGCGAGGAGATAACTGCAGAAAAACTAATGTCTTTGCCGCAACATCTGATTCAGGAGTTAAAGAAGAACATGGGCGAGGTGAATCTGAAAGCGGATGAAAAAGAGCTAATTCGCAACGGAGACATGGCATTGGAAGAAGGGTACATGCTTCCAGAGGAGCTCTCGGCGATGCTGGCCACCATACCCGCCGATATAACATTTATAGACTCAGAGGACAGGGTTAGATTTTTCTCCGGCGGCGAGAGAATATTCACGAGAACCCGAGCCATTTTGGGCAGGCCCGTGCAATTGTGTCATCCGCCCAAGAGTGTACACATAGTAAACAAGATTTTAAGAGCGTTTAAAAATGGAGAGAGAAATAAAGCGGAGTTCTGGATAGACATGGGCGGCAGAAAAATACTCATTCAGTATTTCCCCGTTTGGAAGGATGGAAAATACCTTGGAACGATTGAATTCACAACGGACATAACGGATATGCAAAAGATTAAAGGGGAGAAGAGATTGCTGGACTGGAGCTGAGCAACATGCGAGGAGAAGCAAGCATGTTTGAAAACCGCGTAAGGAGATTTCAGGAGCTGCTCAGGGAGAACAACATAGGGGGAGCTGTGATAAGGGCTCTATCCACGTTCACGTACTTCACGGGCACGCGGTGGTTCAGGCCTTCTTTACTTATCCCGGCGGAGGGCGAGCCCACGGTGTTCGTTGTGGAAGGAGAGGCGGAAGAGTTCAAAAGAAGGTCATGGATAAGGGAGGTGGTGGAGTATCAGGAAGTGGAATCTCTCATGGCCAGCGTGGTCTCGTGGATAAAGAGCAACGGGTACGAGAGAGTTGGCATGGAGTTCACAGTTGAGCGAGATTCTTACCTTCTATTTTACAAAGTTTTCAAGAGATTAAATCCAGAAGTGGAGCTTGTGGACATTTTAGATTTAGTGTTTTCCATGAGGATGCTCAAAGACGATTGGGAGAAGGATAATATAAGACAGGCGAGAAAAATCGCAAGCAAGGGAATGCGGTTGGCGGGAGAGATAATCAAGCCGGGAATGAGCGAATTGGAGATAGCGTCGGAAATCAATCATCTTTTAACCCGCGAGGGAAGCGAGGAGCCGAAGGTTTACGTTTCCACAACCCCAAGGGTTCATGCTGAGCCTTTCAGGGACGCGTACGTGAAGAATGATTCAATCGTGACCGTGGTGATTGGAACGGATCACAACAATTACTACGCGAACATGGCCCGCACGTTCATCATTGGAAACGTGAAAAAAGAGGTCGAACGAGTGCTCGAGGTGAAAAAAAAGGCTTACGAAATTGCGGTACACGAAACTCGGCCGGGGAGAAAATTCTCAGCGGTGGAGAAGAAAATTGCGGAGCTGTACCGACATGAAAGACTCGAAGATTACTACATCAAGGGCTACACCCACAGCGTTGGAATGCTCATAGAAGAGCCGCC
>JALVVV010000001.1 GCA_027023265.1 DHVE2 group archaeon | reverse complement strand
TTGTTTTTAAACCCCATTCTGTAAGCAACATATACGTACAGAGCAATAAAGATTGCAATCGTAATCCAGGCGGATGCATACTCTACTATACCCACCATACCTACCCACTAATGAGAAACATGTAATTAAACATTACCCTCCGGAATTTCTTTAACCTTTTAGGAGTAACCTGCTTTTTAATGACAGCAAAGCACATTAGGAAAATATAAATAGTTTGAGACCGATAAGTATTTGTGAAATGCCCCAAATGCGGCACGGAGTTTTACGGTGATAAATGTCCTAACTGCGGTTACGAGCCGTCAGATTATGATGTAGCAATATATACTCTTATGCAGCTTGCAGGGGTGGGGCGAAAGCGGGCGGAGGAGCTTTACAAGGCAGGGTACAAGGACGTTGAGAGCATAGCAAAGAGTGACGAGGAAAAGCTTGCAAACGTGCACACAATTGGCAAGGAACTTGCAAAAAAGATTAAAAAAGAGGCAGAAGAATACTCCACAAAGCAAGACACGCAATTTGTGGAGATATGTCCAGTATGCGGTGCCATAGTGCCACCTGGAGCGGATAGGTGTCCCAAATGCGGTACTCCCGTAAGTGAATTCAAAAGAATTCGGGAGGCGGGAAAAAATGAGGAGAAGGACAAATCTGAGGAAAATCCCCTCTTTGACAAGGCCATATGTCCGTTTTGCGGCGCGCTTATTCCCAAAGATGCAAAAACATGCCCTGTATGCGGGGCAAATCTTGAAAATGTGCAGCTTGAAGAACCAAAACCTATGGAAGACCCAACAGAGGTTTTAAAGAAATTTTTCGGAGTTTCTGAGATTCCTGATGAAGTTGAGGAAAAAGAGGAGCAGGCAGATATCCGTGTTTGCCCTAACTGTGGAGCTATTGTTGTGAACAAAGATGTTTGTCCATTTTGCGGAACTCCCCTACCAAAGATTGACAATGCCCCTAAGGAAGACATACCTGACGAGGTTGATTTAAGCGAAACCCTCAGAGTTTGCCCAAATTGCGGAGCCTTCGTGCCTCCTGATGCCGATATTTGCCCGGTGTGCGGCGCCAAAATTGATGGAAATGAGGAAGTAACATCTGTTTCCCTCGCCGAGCTAATGCACCCCATGCCTTCAACCATGACAGTGGAAGAGGGGACAGAAGGGGCAGACATTGCAAAAGAAACTTCCCCTCTGACTGAAGATACGAGCGTGAATTTTAATGATGAAGGGGAAGGTATAAGCGTCTCCGACCTTGAAGACATAGGTAGTGTTATTGGTGAAAACGATTCCGAACTAACAGATGAAAACCCGATTATTGATAAAGAACAGGTTGAGGACATACTCCAGGCCATTGGTACCGATGAAGAATCATTGAGCGAGGCAGACCTGGACGAGTTAAAGGAAGTATTTGCAAGGGGAGAATCTCAAGAAAATAATGAATCAGAAAAAAGCAAGGGCGAAGCACAAGAAAAAGAAGAAACTCTGCAGGAAGTTAAAATCACGCCCAGTTTTAAGGTTGAAGATAAGAAAAGGTTGGGCAATGAAGAGGTTGCCCCTGAGGGTATCATGTCCGATAATTTACACTCACTACTGTACAACTTCGGCTCAAACGAGGATATACTATCCTTTTCACCCTTACTGGTAACGTTGCTTTTTGTACTTTCTTCTTTATTCATACCCGCCACAGGAATAAACGTGATGAAACAAACGGTATCCTTTTTTATGATTACAATAGGATTCATCGCGGGAATAATGTCATATATGAAACTGGCGGATTTCTCCAAGCGCAGTTTGCTTTACGGGGTGCTGTTTTCATTAGCGCCATTAATCACATTCTTACCCTATTCACCATACCTGTTCGCGGGTGTTTTTGCAATTTTAATTTACGTTCATTATAAAGAAGGATTAAATTACTGGCTCACGTTATCGGTGAGTTCCATATCATTTGGAGTACAGCTAAATACCGGTAATTATATGATAGAGTACGCAATACTTTTCACGTCTCTATTTGCAGCGCATTTGATAACAAAGTACCGTGAGCTTAGCATGGGTATAGTTACTCCTGCTCCAATAACCAGGGACCCGAAAGCAGAGGGATTCGCTGCTTTTAGAGATAAGAGATACTACGATGCCGTTTACTTGCTGAGACAAGCTCTGGCCAGAAATCCAAAAGATGTGGATGTGATGAATACGCTGGGACTTGCTTATGGCAGAATAGGAAACCAAGATATGGCTTTGGAAATGTTCAAAAAGGTCATTGAAATAAAACCAGATTACAAGTACGCATGGAACAACATGGGCAACGTTTACGCTAGAATGGAAAATTACGACAGAGCCGTAGAGTGCTACAAAAAAGCATTGGAAATAGACCCGAATTACAGCGATGCACTTTTAAATATGGGTTATGTGATGATACGCAGGGGCAGTTATGATGAGGCCATGAAAATGGCGGAGAAGATCAAGGCAGTAACGTAATACTTTTCATCATAATTCCATGCTATGTGATTTCAAGCTCCCTCTCCAAAATTTTCAGGTACCTTTCCTCTATTGTTTTTGGGTCCAAAGAGATAATCAATATGGTTTTTGTCTCTGAAATTTTATCTACTATGTGCCTTATAAACTGGATAACCGATTCAGGAGAGTTCTTGCTCATCAAAAAATCCAGGCCGTCTATATATATAACGTACTCACCATCAACGTATTTTTCAATAAAATAATTTATATTTTCCAAAATGGGTTGCACAGTTTTTTGCTCTGTTTTGCTATCTGTAAGCCAGTATATATCTGCTGTAATATTGAAGTAATTCTCAAACCTTTTTGGATTCATTCTCGTTATTACTATTCCATTATATCCTCGCTCAATGGTATCCCTCAGGTAAGAAACGGAGCGGTAAGGTTTGTCCTCTTCTATCAGGTAAGAAACTCCCGGCTGTAGAGATATCTTGCTCTTTATAAGATCAGCAGCCATGGACACACTCGGTTCCTTTCCTACGATTCTTGAAAACGCCACAATTTTCTTAAGAGAAGATATTAACGTGCTTGTATTGCTTATGTTTTTTGCCAGATAGGTTATAACATCATCGCTTATTTGCACATCTATTTCCTTTGTCTTTGTCTTCAAGATTTCCAATCTCGCCGCTTCCGATGGATGTGTTAGCTCCACTGATATCCCTGACTCCATCTTGGCTTTTAATGAAGGCTCCATGGTGTAGTAATAGAGTTTAAAATTTGATGCAAATATTACCTGCTTTCCTTCGGCAGTGTAATTTTCCACTATTAAATTTATCAAGGGATGCATCTCTTCTTTCTCCATAAGCAGGTGAAAATCATCAACTAAAAGCACCTGAGCCTCAAAATTCACATTTTTTCTAAGTATTATCTCTTCAGAATTTTCGTAAGTAACCCTGTAATTCATCTTAACGAGTTCGTTGCCGATGGCATTAAGAAGATGTGTTTTACCAGTACCGCTCTCACCTACAATTATTAGGGGGTTTATACTGCCCACCTTTTCAATAATCTTTTTGGCGGCAGTGTACGCAAGCTCGTTTCCCTCATGAACAATGTAATTATCAAACGTGTATTTGGGGTTCAGACCGCTCTCCATCTCCTCGCTTTTCAGCCCGGTTAGTAAATCAAAAAGTTCGTCTTCGCTTTCTTCAATTTCCTGTTTTTTTCTCACGTAAGAATCTATATCTTCGCGATATTCCTCAAATTTTAGGGGATCTTTTAGCATCTTTGAGTATTTTATGGCGTTTGGGTCAGAGTAATTTTTTAACACATCTTCGTACCTCTTCATCTCAGGTATCAATTTTTTGTACTTTTTGTAAAGAGATACAAATGTTTTCACATCTTTACTCCTCAAACTCTCATATATTGGCTCTATATTGTAACCTTCGCGATACCATCTTCTCAAATCTTCTTTTATTTCCTCAACTCTCTGCTTCTTCTGAGTCACCAGATGAAATAATATACCTCACCTATTTAATATTTTTACCACAACTCTCAAAGAATCCTCGCGTTTCTGAGCCAGTCTATGTCGCTTATGTACAGCTCCCTTATGTCTTTCAATCCAAGGGTTATCATTGCCAGTCTTTCCAGACCAAGCCCCCACGCAAGAACGGGCATATCGATTTCCAACGGCTTGAGGACCTCCGGTCTGAATATTCCCGCACCCCCCAATTCAAGCCATTTTCCTCCGTACATAACTTCTATTTCCACGCTGGGTTCAGTGTAAGGGAAATACGAGGGACGAAATCTAATTTCAGAAAATCCCATCCTGTCGTAAAATTCTCTCAGTATGCCAAGAAGGAGTGAGAAATTAGCATCTTCGTCCATGTAAATACCCTCTATCTGAGTGAATTCAGGAAGATGCGTGGAGTCCATATTTTCTCGCCTGAATACTCTTCCAATCGTGAACATCCTCACGGGAGGCTCTCTGTGTTCATATAGATACCGTATCGAGTTCACCGTTGTGTGAGTCCTTAGAAGAGTTCGTTCTGCAATTTCCTTGCTCCAGCTGTATCTCCAACCACGCGAGATGCCGCTCCCGGTTTCGTGCATATCCTTTATTCTTTTCATGTACTCTTTATCCTCTATTTCCAACCTGGCAGGTTGTTTCAGGTAAAATGTGTCCTGCATCTCCCTTGCAGGATGGTCCTGAGGTATGAACAGAGTATCCATGTCCCAGAACGCATTCATAACGTAGTCGGTCTCCACCTCCACAAATCCCATCTCCACGAAAATATTCCTTATTTTTTCAATAATTCTCGTTAGTGGATGCAATTTCCCACCATAAACCTTCGGAGCAAAAAGGGTAACATCATATTTTTTCAGTTCGTAACTTCTCCAATTTCCTGTCTGTATCAATTCAGGAGTGAGCTGGGTTATTTCTTCCTTTATTTCCAGTCCATCCTTTATCAGGTTTTTACCAATGTGCGTAAGTGTGACGTACCGCTTAACTTTCTCCCTCCTTTTAATGAGCCCTCTCCTTTTAATCAGGTCACTCATTAATTCCTTGTCAACGGCATCCTCCGGCAAGCATCCTTCTTTGAGCCTCTCAATGATTTCTTCTCTCTTCCTAATTTCATCTTCCACGTTCTTATAAATTAGTTTTCCATTTTTTATCTCAACACCATATTTCTTAAGATGTCCTATTCCTACCCCTACAACATCTCTGGGGAACATCTTAGATAACTCACCAAGAGATACCTCTCCCCTTTCCCTGAGCACCTCGTATACAAGTCTTTCTGGAAGCGCCTCCTCGCGACCGAGGCAGTACTCCACCTTGAGTTTCTCTGAAATCTTGAGAATACCCTTGACCTTCATCCAGGATATAGCATTCATAACTTCAACGAGGGAAAATCCTTTTTTAACTACATCGTCAACATCCACATTTTCCTGGGCGATATCACTTATGGCAAGAAGGACCTTTTTCTCCAGGTTGCTAAGCTCCATAGATGGGCATGCGCATACCATTTAAAAAGATTAATTGAAAAAAGAACATTTCGATGCAGCATTTACTTTCTAAAATAAAAGAGGATGCAAAACAGTTAGAAAGGGGTAAATATCCGCATAGCATGAGGTTGCATATGAATACAAAAAGATTGTTGGAGGATGCAGGAGTAGATGCAATAGTGATATACAATGGCACCAATGAAGACCTGAACTTCTACTATTTCACGAGGCTTTTAGATGGCGGCATATTCGAAGGCTCATACGCAATAGTAACGGAGGACGGGGTAAAAGTTATAACATCCATATTAGAGGAGCAGAGTGCAAAAAAAGGAAATAACGAAGTATATATTTTCAATACAAGCTCTGAGCGAGATGAGCTTTTGAAGAAATCGCTTGAAGGCATGAGCACCATTGGGGTTAATTACGATGTTTTGAGCTTGTCAGATTTTAATAAAATAAAGAAGGTGGCTGGTGAAGTGAATTTCGAGGACGTGTCCGGAAAAATCCAGGAATGGCGCATGATAAAGGACGAACAGGAGATATCTATGATTAAAGAAGCAGCGAAGATTGCGAGCGAGGTTGCAGAGGTTATGCCCGATTTCATGAAGGAAGGAATACGAGAATATGAGCTGGCTGCCCGGCTTGGATACGAGATGTTCAAGAGAGGAGCGGAAGATTTCGCATTTACAACAATAATGGCATTCGGGGAGAATTCAGCGGAGCCCCATTATCTCTCAGGAGCCCGTAAGTTAAAGAAGGGAGATTTTGTTTTGATGGATTTTGGCGCACGCTATCACAGGTACAATTCGGATATGACCCGCACTTTTGTATTCGGAAGAGCATCAGAGGAGCAGAAGGAGATATATTACACCGTTCTCGAAGCCCAAAAATTGGGAATAAGCATGGTAAAAAGTGGGGTTAATGGCAAAGATGTGGATATAAAGGTAAAGGAACTCATAGACTCGACCAAGTATCGCGGGAGAATGATACACTCCACAGGACACGGCTTGGGACTGGCAGTACATGATCATGTGGGGCTCAGTTCCCAGAGGGACCTGATTTTGAAGAGAGGAATGGTGGTAACGGTAGAGCCAGGAATTTACGTGCCCGGATTCGGCGGTGTGCGCATAGAGGATGACGTGCTTGTTAAAGATGACGGACACGAGGTACTCACCTTTGCCCCGAAAGAGGAACTCATAGAAGTATGAGTTACAAAATTTTCCCGAATATTTTTTGTACATTTAATCGTTAATTTATTTTTAAACGTTCGTATCTCAATTTCTGCTTTGTTTTAAAACTGTGCAAATTTTTATATTGCCTCTTTATTTCACCTATGTATGTACGATTTCAAAGAGAGCGAGAGGAAATGGCAAGATTACTGGGAGCAGGAAGAGCTTTACAGGTTCGATTTCAACAATATGGATAAAGATAAGATTTTCAGCATCGATGTTCCGCCAAGGTACGCGAGCGGCAGGTTGCACATAGGGCACGCGACCCATTACACCCACATTGACATAATCGCAAGATACAAGAGAATGCGCGGCTACAACGTATTCTTTCCTCTTTGTTTCGATGTGAACGGCATGCCCATAGAGGTTAACGTGGAGAAAAAGTACGGGATAAAGATGCGAGAGACCCCGAGGCATGAATTTATCAAGCTATGCGAAGATTTTGCAAATCAGAATATCGGGGAGATGATTCGCCAGTACAAGATTTTGGGGGAGAGCATGGACCCGACGATTTATTACCAGACCGATGCTCCTTATTACCGAAGAATCACTCAATTATCATTCATAAAGATGTTCGAGAAAGGGCTCGTGTATAAAGCGAAGCACCCGGTTAACTGGTGCCCGAGATGCGGCACCGCCATTGCAGATGCGGAAATCGAATACAGGAAAAGAAAAACGAAATTGAATTATCTACGCTTCAAGATGGAAGACGGGGGCGAGATAATAATTGCCACAACCCGTCCAGAACTCTTGACGACATGCCAGCTCATCGCCGTGCATCCCGAAGATGAAAGATATAAAGATTACGTGGGCAAGTATGCGATTGTGCCCATTTACGGGCAAAAGGTCAAAATTGTCGCGGACGAGAAGGTGGACAAAGAATTTGGAACTGGCGCGGTGATGATTTGCTCCGTTGGCGATAAAGATGATTTGGAGTGGATTTACAAGTACCATCTTCAATTTTTAGATGCGATTGACGAAGAGGGCAAGATGACCGAGCGCGCGGGAAAATACGCGGGAATGCCGGTGGAAGAAGCGAGAAAAGCGATAATCGAGGATCTGAAAAAAGGAGGGTTGTTGATAAAACAGGAAGAGATAGAGCAAAATGTAGGTGTGTGCTGGCGCTGCCACACGCCCATTGAATTTGTGAACAAGGAGCAGTGGTTCATAAAGATAACCGATTTAAAGGAAGAAGTTCGCACAACAGCGGATGAGATTAAATGGATTCCAGAATTCATGAAGAAGAGGCTATACGAATGGATTGACTCGCTTGAATGGGACTGGGTCGTTTCGCGCCAGAGATACTTTGCCACCCCTATTCCAATCTGGGAATGTGAGAACGGCCATGCCTTCGTGCCGAAATTCGAGGAGCTGCAAAAGATGGACAGGCACGTTGATCCCACCGTGGACCCGCCGCCTTACGAGAAATGCCCCGTTTGCGGAGCTCCTCTGCATGGGAGCGAGGATGTGTTTGACACTTGGGTTGATTCTTCAATTTCCCCGCTATACAACACGTTCTGGGCCCGCGACGATGAAAAATTCAGAAACTTATATCCCATGTCTCTGAGGCCCCAGAGTCACGACATAATAAGAACGTGGGCATTCTATACAATTTTGAGAAGTAAAAGCGTGACGGGGGAGAAGCCATGGGATAACATATTCGTGGACAGCTTCATCTTAGCTCCAGATGGACGGCCCATGCATACCTCGTGGGGAAATGTGGTTGATCCCCTGGAGATAATCGATGAGTACGGCACCGACGCGTTCCGCTACTTCGCTGCAAACTGCACTATCGGTGAAGACACGCCTTTCCGCTACAAAGATGTGAAGCGCGGGAGAAAATTGATAATCAAACTCTACAACTTGGGCAAGTTCGTGAAGAATGCCATTTCCTCGGGATTTGAGAAGCCATCGGAGTTGAAATTTATGGACAGGTGGCTCTTAACAAGGTACAGCGAAACCGTGGAGGAAGTAACCAAGCTCATGGAAGAATACCGCTATGATAGGGCAATAAAAATCCTGGAGAATTTCACCTGGCACGTGTTCGCAGACCACTACGTTGAGATGGTGAAGCACCGCATCAATGAAGACAGCACCAAATACACGCTTTACGAGGTCATGCTGGGCATCGTTAAGATGTTCTCCCCGTTCATGCCCCACATAACCGAGGAGATATACCAGGAAGTTTTCAGAGAAAGGGAAGGAAAAAAGAGCGTTCATATCACGTTATGGCCAGAACCTTTGCTTGTAGACGAAGACGCAAGAAACAAGGGTGAGATTGTAAAAGATATCATCGCAGAAATTCGCAGGTGGAAAAATGAGAACAAGAGGGAGATTAAAGAAATCGTGCTCGACGGCATCTCTGCAGATTTCAGCGATATAGAGGGTACATTCAAGGCAAGAGTGAAGGAGGGAATAGAAGGAAAGACCGAGGAGAAGGTCATCGAAATAAAACCCAACTTTGGAGTTATAGGACCAAAATACAGGGAAAAAGCAAAGGAAATAATAAATTACATAAAATCATCAAACCCTGAAGAGCTATGGAATGCTATCCAGAGTGGAGATGCAGAAGTGAACGGGGTAAAAATTACAGAGGACATGGTTTTCGTGAAAAAAGCGAGAGTGTACAGGGGAAAAGAGGTGGCTCTTCTTCATGTGGGCACGGTTACCGTGCTCCTTCTTTAGCCATATATTTTCTGCTTTGTAGTGCTCTCATATAATATGTTTCTCCAGCATAATCCACCTTTATTACTTTCCCCTCTTTGATCATTTCTTCCAGCTTTTCTTGGCTCTCGTTGCATTTATGAAGTAGAGCAAGCACAGCCTCTTCGCGCATAGGATGCACGGCGGTTATACTCATAATATCCTGCTCGAAATTTCCCGTGGTAGCAAACTCGTTGCCCTCGTAGCCTATTAACAGTTCAGTTTTCACTTTTTGAGAAAACAGGGCATGTGCTTTGGTTATTGTCTTTTCATCAGATGCATGAACCCAGGGCTCTGCAGGTGGGCGCGTGGGGACGGATATGTACGAGATGTCTGGCTTCAATTCTCCAATAAAATCCGCAAGTTTTTCCAGCTCACCATCGTAATTTATATCACCAACAAGCATGGTTTCAGTAACCACCTTTCCCCTGAATTCCTTGCGGAAATCTAACATGGCGTCTAAAATATCTCCCAGAACAAGTTCCCTGTACGGCCTGTTTACCTTTTTCCAAATCCTCGGGGTAATTGCATCAAGTTTAAGCGACACATAATCAAAATTCATAAGGTCATTGCGCACGTCTTCACGATAAATTAGCGAGGAATTGGTTATTATGGCGACTTTTCCCAGACTTTTGAGCATGGTGGCAGTCTTGCCCAAGTTTCTGTCTATTGTGGGCTCCCCATCGGGAACAAATGTTATATAATCCACTTTTTCGGAATTATCAATACGGGCCTTAACTGCCATGTATATTTCCTCAGGTTCGTAAAATTCCTTTCTTTCAGAGTACATCCTGAGCGTGGCTCCAATCTGACAGTACACGCAGGCGTAAGTACATATCTTGTCAGGTATGTTATTCACACCGAGACTACGTCCCAGTCTGCGAGATGGCACGGGACCAAAAACCACATCCATAGCAAGTCATGATTGTGCAAGTATATGCCAATTTCTCAAAAAACTTTTAAAGGGGTGCTTGATTATGATGTCATGCTTGGCCTGATGATGAATGCGGTTATAGAATTCGCCAGGTATCATGGCGGAACTATTGAGCTGGATAAAATAGAACGGGAATTTGGCGCGCCTATAAATTTTTCAGACGAAAAAAATTATCCGGATGAGGTGTTTTTGAAGTTAGCAGAGGTTGTGGGCAAGAATATAGGATGCGGCACAGAAAGCGAGTACCATAGTTGCGAGAGGCTGTTTGCCAAATTTATGCACCGTATAATAACTGAAAAGTACCCGGCAATACTCTCTCGTTTTTCTTCATATAGAGACCTGCTTCTTAGCATAAATGAAATACATCGCAGGATTCCATTAATACAGAACCCTGACAAGCTTTACTCTGAATTATCTGGCAACAATATAGTGATACGCTACAAATCCCCAACCAAATTGGACTATTTTTTCGACCAGCTGCTTCTGGAGTTCGCAATGCAGTTCTCTACTAAAATAGAGATAAGGTACGATAAAATGATGTCAAATGGTGATGATGAAACCGTGGCAATAATCACAATAAAGCAATAAAATTATTGAATACCTTTATATTTAAATTAATGAACTTAATACCATGGCGAAACTAAGGAGTGAGAAGAACAGTGCGATGCTAATTATCACACTCGATTCAAATATATCTTTTCTGTATTTTTCAGCATGTGCTTTCCTTCCTCGTCCTCAAAAACCACCACATCTTTCAAATCCAAAATCCTACCACTGTATTCTCCAGATTCGTGAAAAATAATATCCTCTTCGAGAGTTGACTCAGCATATCCCATAATTTTACCTAAGATTGTCCTTATTTAAGTATTTCTCCGAATATTTGCGGGTATGTTTTTATTCCACCGCCTCCTGCAGTATTGCATTAACGTGAATTTTTACGGTATCTAAAAGTGGAATTTTTGTATCCCCTTCTTTGAGGGCAAGAGGAAGCTCTGTGCATCCAAGAACCGCTGCATCCACCTCGGAAGCGTACTTGTTTACTAAATTAACAAGGTATTCCTTGCTCTTAAGATTGCCCAGCGCAAGTTCTTCAAATATTATACGATCAACCTCGTTAATCTCACTTTCATTTGGGATCACAACTTCAAGTCCGTGTCTTTCTAATCGTTCTATATAAAAATCAGAGGTCATGGTTATTTTTGTCCCCAAAAGCAGAAGCTTTTTGAATCCCTTTCTCTTTGATTCTTCTGCCAGTGCATCTATTATACTTATCATCTTTCTGTCTGTTTCTCTTTGCAAGTCGTCGAAAACCATATGGGGTGTGTTTGCAGTTAGTGCAATTATGTCAGCACCGGAGCATTCCAGCGCGCGTACTCCTTCTAACAGGTAATTTTTCTTCTCTTCCCATGTTGGAAAACCGCGGAATTTTTTGAAATTCACCGAGAAAATTACAATCTCCGGGTAGAAATTCTTTTCAAATCTCCTGTGCGATTCTTCCACGAAAAGCCCGTAATAGTACAAAGTGGATTCTGGTGATGTGCCGCCTATCAACCCTATACGCTTCATGAGCGGGTATCTCCATTTGCAAGTTAAACCTTTGCCTTAAAAAATTCTAAACTACCTTCCAAAAAAATAAATATAGTCATCGCATAGTCAAAACTGTGAAGAGACCCATAGACACCCTGTTAGAGGAGCTAAAAAGAGCCGAGAAAAGAAGCAAAAAGGAATTTGTAAAATTAGATTCCAAATTTTATAAAGAAACATTAGATAGATTTGAAGAACTCCAGATAAAGCTCAAAGAAGCGGTGGAATCTAACGATATAGAGTTAGCTGCTAAACTAAATGAAGAGCTCACCAAAGCGAAAAAATCATACGATAGTTTTGTGGACATTAGATTGAAAAAATTGCTGGCAGCGGTTATATCACCGACGATAAGCGTCAAAAACTTAACTAAAGAAGAGGCGCAGCTTTACCGAGATTTGAAAGAATTGGTTAATTCGTTTATAGAAACAGTGGTAAAGGGTAAGTCTGCTCAGGAAAGTGTTGTTCTCAAGGAAGAAATAGTTATCAAAGAAGATGCTGTCGAAGAGCCTAAGGCCTTGGAACCTTTAAGTGAGGAATTTCCAAACGAAGAAATTGCCGGAGATACTGAAATTTCTAATGAACAGGCCAAAGAGGCGAATGAGGAGAGATACGTGCTGGCAAGGGTAATAGCGAGGAGCGTGAAAATTGCCCTGCCAAGCGGAAGGGTTTTGGAGCTTAAAAAAGAAGATGTACTGCATCTTCCCGAGAAAATATACCGCATACTTTTGAAAAGGGAAAAAGTTGTGGACATACGTCCATCAGGTAATTAGCTCGTTGAATTTTACCCAATCTTTAAATAGCAGGGAAATATGAATATGCGAGGTGAGAAAAATGTGGAACGGTCCTCTGAGGAAGATAGATGAGTACCGATGGGAAATACCCGCAAGCTATAAGAAAGGGATGAATGTGCCCGGTCGCATATATGCCACGGCAGAAATGATTGAGCAAATCAAGAAAGATAACGCTCCTGAACAAGTTGCAAACGTCGCAACGCTTCCCGGAATTGTTAAAGCAAGTATGGCGATGCCTGATATTCACTGGGGATACGGTTTTCCCATAGGGGGCGTGGCTGCTTTCAGGGAAGAGGATGGTATAATTTCTCCAGGTGGGGTCGGCTACGATATAAACTGTGGTGTGAGGCTTCTTCGCACAGATTTGGAAGAAAAAGATGTGCAGTCAAAGCTCAAAGAGCTAATAGATACTATTTTTGCCAATGTGCCGTCTGGAGTTGGAGAGAAGGGAAAACTCCGCTTAAGCGTTAGAGAACTGAACGAAGTGCTTGACAGGGGCGTGAAATGGGCAGTTGAAAACGGCTATGGATGGGATGAAGATTTAAAAAGGATAGAAGAAGGAGGAAGCATAAAATACGCCATGCACGAGAAAGTTAGCGATAAAGCTAAAAAAAGAGGCGCCCCACAGCTGGGTACGCTTGGTGCGGGCAATCACTTTTTGGAAGTGCAAAAGGTGGACAGGATTTTCATGCCAGAGATAGCAAAAAAATTTGGAATAGAAAGAGAGGGGCAGGTTATGGTGATGATACACACGGGCTCCAGGGGACTTGGGCATCAGGTAGCGACGGATTATATACGGGTTATGGAAAATGCGGCGAGAAAATACGGGATAAATGTGGTGGACAGGCAACTGGCATGTGCACCCATAAAAAGCAAGGAAGCAGAAGATTACTTTGCGGCGATGAGCGCAGCGGCAAACTTTGGATTTACGAACAGGCAGCTAATAATGCACTGGGTACGTGAATCTTTTGGCAAGGTTTTCAACACCGAACCTGATGATCTGGGAATGAGCCTGATATATGGTGTAGCCCACAATATTGCAAAGCGTGAGGAGCACGTAGTTGATGGAAAGAGAACATGGGTATATGTTCACCGCAAAGGTGCTACCCGTGCATTTGCAGCAGGAAGAGCGGAGATACCCGAGTTTTATCGCGATGTTGGTCAACCGGTTCTTATACCCGGAGACATGGGTACTGCGTCTTACGTGCTGGTCGGCACTCAAAAGGCAATGGAGGAGACGTTTGGCTCAACCTGCCACGGTGCTGGAAGGGTCATGAGCAGACATGCAGCCCTAAGAAAATTCAGGGGTGAGGAAATCAAGAAGGAGCTGTGGAGCAAAAAGCACATATACGTGAGAAGCGCAAGCAATAAAGTGGCAGCAGAAGAGGCACCGGACGCGTACAAGAACGTGGACGACGTGGTTAGAGTTGTGGAAGGGGCAGGGATATCAAAAATAGTTGCTCGCCTTGTACCTATGGGCGTTGTGAAGGGCTAATTCCACCTCCCACTACTTTTTTTAGGAGAAGCACCGTGCACAGAGCAAATATGGAGGCGAGAAGGACTGGAAAAAACGAGCCAAAAGCGTAAATTGATAGGCCAATCAAAAATGCCAGAGGTATATTTACAATCCTTGTTAAGGAAGATATACTGGAAAAAACAGTGCCCCGGTACTGCTTGGGAACTCTTAAAAGCAATAATGGCTTGAAGCTCATGTGCCAGAGTGGCCACATAAAACCAATTACCGCGTAAATTACCAAAAATATGGGGAGACTTTTTACACCTGCAGAACCGCTTATGAACAAAATTAGTGAGAAGATTGCTATGCCGGACATGGCCAAGTATGGCATAACTGAAAAATATTTTCTGGGCACATGTGCCTTAATCATTCCAGATGAAAAAGAGAACACAGAATCGATGAGTGCAAGAAAAACAATTACACTTAAACCGGTGCCAAAGTAGTTTATCACTATGTTATCCACAGTAATCCCGTACAGAAAATAGGTGGTGAAATTGGCAAACAGATATACAAGCACGACGCCGATGAGATTAAGAGGAATCTTAAACTTCTCCCTCTTTTTATAAACAGGCAAATCTGGAAGCGCAAAGTAAACGTATGCCATGTACACAGGTGCAATCAAACCGAGGAAAATATAATACCAACGTGCCGCGGAAACAGTTTGGAAAATCTGAAAATACAGAAAAGATGCAATATAAACAATCATCCCTCCAACAGAGGGGATAATCCAGTGCCACACATACGCATCATCTATGTGCTCCTCAGGATAGAGCTCTCGCTCGTAGACACTTGAAACAAAAGAGAACATCATTGCAGAAGAAAACAACACCCTGCCAAGAAATATCCACAGCCCATTCTGCGCAAATCCGTAAAGCAGGAAACTTACACCCATTAACCCTTCAGAGGTTACTGAAAAATACTTGGCATTGATTTTTTTGTCGGAAAGGTATCCCAAAATTGGCAGTATAAGAGCAGTTATCAAGGCTGCACCGCTTATTATTGAGCCCACGTAGAGTGGCGAGTATCCTGAGAGAAAAAGGTAAGCGTTGAATATGAGCATACCAACAACGCTGGGTTCGCCGATAGCATAATAAATTATCAATCTCCTTGCACCCTTAGGTAAAGTTCTGAATGGAATTACATTCATAAAGTTACATGTTCCTTAAATTTATTAATTTTCCGTGTAAGTAATAACGCTAAACTTAAATTATCACAGAATATTAACCGGAGCTGTGGACACAATCAATATTGTAATTGTTGGGGACATTGCGCCTTCAATAACGGAAATGATAAGAAATGAGTTAGAACGGGTATTTGCATATAGATTCAGGGTATACGCACGTATACCCCTACCTGAAAAATGCTACATGGAAGATAGAGGGCAGTACAACGCAGCATGTATCTTGGAACAACTGTTAAAATATCCGGGATACCGGGTAGTTGGAATAGTATCAAGGGATATCGCGTACCCAGAGTTCAACTTCCTGTTAGGATTAGCATCAGCAGATGGACATGCATGTCTCATTTCCGTGTATCGCCTGCAACATGAGAATACTCATAGGTATATGGAAAGAATTAAAAAAGAAATAATGCACGAGCTTGGGCACACATTTGGATTGAAGCACTGTAAAAACGAATGCGTCATGAGATTTTCAAACACAGTATTTGAGTCCGACATAAAGCCTGCAAAATTCTGCGATGAATGTGCGTGTAAAATCAAGGAGCATTTGAGGTGATAAAATGGCAGAGGTGATTAAAGAAATTAAGGCTGGAAAAATAACCGTGCAGATAGTGTGCGGAGATATAACTGAAGAGAATGTAGATGCCATTGTAAATGCGGCAAATACCACCTTGAAACACGGAGGAGGGGTGGCAGGAGCCATAGTAAGGCGCGGTGGTTACGTGATTCAAAAAGAAAGTGATGAGATTGTAAAAAGAAACGGACCGGTGAAAACAGGCGACGCGGTGGTGACCTCTGCGGGAAATTTAAAAGCAAAATACGTGATACATACCGTTGGGCCCATATGGAGAGGTGGAGGAAACAATGAAGATGACCTATTGTACATGGCCGTTTATTCAGCACTATTACGAGCAGACGAACTCGGTGTGGAAAGCGTGTCCATGCCTGCAATAAGCACTGGAGTTTACGGATTTCCAAAGGAAAGGGCAGTGCCAATATTTGCCAGAGCAATCGGAGATTTTATAAAAGAACACGAAGGTACGAAATTAAAACGAATAAGGATTTGCAACATAGATCCGAAAACTTCCAAACTATTTGCAGAGAAATTTAGCATTTAAACGGAAATAAAGCTCTCAGGATTCTCTATAAATTCCCGAGCGTACGCGTTTATTTCGTGCAACTCCCTCGGCAGTTCTATGCCCGCAAGGTACGATATGAATAGCAGAGAGGTGAGGTGGATTCTACTGGATACCTGCCATGTCCCCCTTCCACTGCTTTTTATACCCATGGCAATGCTCATTAGCTTGTTTCTTGCGGTCGGGGATATCCACCCCACTTTCTCGTAGTATTCAAGCAGTTTTCCGAGTTCTTCATGGTTCATTTGCTGCAGCAAGTAGCCCAGCCATCGCTCCGCAATTACACCCGTGCGAATGTCCTCTTTTATATCTGGCAGTAGCATGGTTACCACAGCTCCACGTACTTTGTGGTGTATGTTGCGGGAGTGGTAAATTCAACGAGATTGGGCACGCCATGTTTTGGAACGAGCTTTATGGTCATGTGGGTCTGAGGTGCAATGTAAAGACCAACAGCCGACGCGTTTATGTATAGCACTACAACATCCCCAGAGGTTATCACGCGATCCCTTTCCCAGTTCGAAGGCGGCATATCCCTTGCAATGAACGCTCCGAAATGTTTTCCGTCTAACTGCGTGTAGTTGGTCGCAGTTGCGTTGTACGTTAAAGTAGCATCTGTGTATCCATCAGTGACTTCCACCAGGACGCTTTGAATGGATATCGGCGGACTTCCTGCCATAAGGCCTATTTTCATTTCAAGGTAAGATATGGTGTGCCCATACCCTGAACCATACTTTATCGTAATATTTGTACCGGATGCCGGTGCGGTCTGGTAAGTGAGATGCACGGTGTGGTTATCATACCCTATCCAGCCAGAAACTCCGCTTCCTGTCACCAGCACGAGTCTACCCGTACCATCATCTTTTAGCACGTTTGTTCCATCGGTTACTGTTACCGAGTGGGGATTCACAGGCCAGTGACTTAGAACCTTTGTAAATTCAGTGGTGCTTCCATCTCCTGAACCCACGGTCTCCGTGTAAAAGTAGTCCTCGCGTATACCTTCCACGGTAATTATCTTGAACCCAGTGGACACGTCTTGCTTGGCAATATCGCCGGTTTCCATGGCTTGCTGCTGCAGCACGTACGCTGTTTGAATGAGTACTGTGGCTGCTACTGCCGCAACGATGATTATGGCGATGAATATTATCAGCGTGCCTATTCCGAATTCTCCTTCCTCCTTCATCCACATCTTTTTCATATTTTCGTCTCCTGGGAGACCCTGTGCCCGCAGGTGATGACATGGTGTGGTTCTCACATCTGAGAACAATTAATAATAATCTACACTTATTTTAAAAACATTTTCTCACGGTTATCTAAAAAGGAACATTTCAATGAGAAAAATACGAAAACTGCTTAGCGCTTAACAGCACAGAGACTCAGAATTCTACAATATCTACATTGCCATTTGCAGTATCCAGAACCGCAAAGCTGCGCTTTCCTGATAAATATCCGCATGCCTCTCCTGGATTTAGAATTAGTGTGCGGTCAATTCTCCGAACATCTATTATGTGCGTGTGTCCGTAAAGAACAAAATCATAAGCATCGCTTTCTGCAAAGCTCTCCACTATTCCCCTTGTTTTCTCCACGCTACCTGAGCCGTGGTAAATCAAAAATTTTTTCCCGCATAATTCGAATGTGAATGGCTGCTCCTCAATATGCATACCGTGTTCATCTGCAATTTTTTTAAGGAGTAATCTCTCCCCATCGTTGTTTCCAAAAACACCATAGTAATTAAACCCTGAAAACAATCTCAGGGTAAAAGGAGATACGATATCTCCAAGATGTATCACGGTGTCAATACCTCTTTCACCTATTAATTTTACAATTTCCCTAGCCGCATTCTGATTGTCGTGGGTATCACTTACAACCGCTATTCTCATAAGAAACCGTAACTCTGGAAGATATATCATATTTACCATGCTAACTTGCAAATAAAAAGAATATGACATTAAACACCACACATTCGTGAAATAGGTTCATACAAGGTATTTTTATCGTCAACCCCCTAAAAATATCCAAAGAAGAAATAATATGTAATGAGGACATTATCAACTATGGACATGGAAGAGGCCTTTGACGAGTACAAGAAGATGGTCTCATCGCTTCAGAACATTGGATTATCGCAGTATGAGGCTAAAGCATTTCTGGCGGTAGTGGTATTGGGAGTGGGCAACGCGGAGATTATAGCTCAAACGGCAGGAATTCCGAGGACATCCTCATACAAGGTTTTAGATTCCCTTGAAAAAAAGGGTTTTGTGGTATCATCAGAAGGCAGACCAAAAATATACAAACCGGAAGAATTATCAAAGATAAGAGACCGTATTGTATCGGAAGTGGACGAGCTATTCGACAAGCTTGAATTCGTGCATGAGTATCTTATGGAAAAAGGCGAGCCGCAGCTGGTTTACACCATATATGGCAGGGAAAGAGTGCTGAGAAAGTTAATGGAAATCGTGGATTTATCAGATTATGAGCTTATTATATCAACTCCTGTGTTCTCAGAGATAAGAAAAGCATTGCTAAAGAATTTAGAACAGGCAGTTAATCGCGGAGTAAGAGTTATTATCATAACTTCCCCAAATCAAAAAGTCCCGCTAAATGCTAACATATACAGAAGAGAAGGGCTAATAGCCACCGACGTGGTAAGCGATAATAAAAGGGCGCTGCTGGCATCACCCGCGCTGGAAGCATGCGGATACACGGATAATCCCTCCCTTGCAGAACATCTAACCAATTTTATAAGGATTATGCTATCTCAGAGTGAAAAATGAAGGTGGAAATTATTACAATTACTTTATTAGCTCGGCACCTTTGGTCACTACAATTCTGCATGGCGTTGGCAGCTTGTAGGATGCTTCTCTCAGTGCCCTCTTTGCACGCTCAACATTCGCAGGGTGCACCCTCGCAGACATCACAACTTGCCCGCTTTTTACCCTTGCAGCGGTGCCCACTGGCTTTCCAAAAGCCTTGCTCATTCCAGACGAGATACGATCGGCACCTGCGCCTGTGGCCATTTTATGCTCCCTGATTACATGATGGGGATACACGCGAATCCACAAGAAGTAATTTGCACTCCCCACCTTGTTTAGATACTTGTTAGCGATAATTCTGGCCGATTCAAGGGCATTATGCCTAATCTGGCAATCCTCATCCACAATTAAACTCAATTCCACGGGAAAATCCTCTTTAGCTTCAACATTACCCATTTCAAAATGCACAATTTTCGGGTTGGGCACACCGCCCATATACTCTCTCCTCGTATATGCTGGACCTTCAAGATTGCGATACATCCTGCCTGGCTTGCGCACCATCTAACTCACCAAGATGGACATTGGGATTACGTATATATATTTTTGCAAAAACAATAACACCAATCATCACTATGAAGAGAGCATTTTGATAAAGTGGGGCCGACCGGATTTGAACCGGCGACCTCCCGGTTATCAGCCGGGTGCTCCAACCATGCTAAGCTACGGCCCCTTGTGGGGGATTATAAACATTAAATATTTAAATTTTATTGGGTCTCCACCCATAAGGAAATTTTTACAGGGACAAAGTTTATATATATGCCCTATATGTCCGAACAATAGCGTGCATGGGCCTGTAGCTCAGCTGGAAGAGCACCTGGCTTTTAACCAGGTGGTCCGGGGTTCGAATCCCCGCAGGCCCGTACCCTCATGAGGTGATGAAAAGATGAAGTTTAACGTGCTCGAGCACGAGCTTGTTCCGGAGCATTATTTAGTGCCTGAAGAGGAGGAAGCGATAGTTTTAGAGAAGCTAAAAGTAAAAAAGGAGAACCTTCCCAAGATACGAAAAAGCGACCCCGTTCTCAGGATTTTAGAAAGACAGTACGGCCACATACCAATAGGAAGTTTAATAAAAATTGTGAGAAAAAGCCCCACTGCGGGGAGGATTGTTGTTTATAGAGTTGTAGTGAGAGATTAATGGGTGAAAAATATGCGAACCATTATAGATTCTCTGTTTAAAAAGAGCGTTGTTAATCACCATATTGCATCGTACAACGACCTGATACCCACGCCCGACAATGTTAACAGTATAATGCAGCAGATTGTCGATACCACTAAGGTAACGGATGAAGATCCGCCGGGAGTTATGACGCTGGACCCCACCAAGACTGGCGGTAAAAAAATAAGGATAAGGTTTGGAAGGGTAGCTGAAGAAGGAGACTTGAGAGATGCTGCGCCCACAATTATTATAGGAAAACCCGAAGTTAAGGAGGCAACAGGTGCAACGGTGCAAATAACTCCGATGGAAGCAAGGCTAAGGGATATGAGTTATCTGGCGCCTCTTTATCTGTACATAACCGTGGAAGAATGTGAGTCCGATGGAAGGTGCACAGAGAGAGAGCCAGAAATGATAAAAATAGGGGATTTCCCAGTGATGGTAAAATCAAAAATATGCACAATACACGAAGACAATATTGATAGTTATTTGGATGAAATCTCAAAGGACAAGGAAATCTTAAACTGGTCTTACCGTAAAAAGTTACAGTACGTTGGGGAGGACCCCGATGACCCTGGTGGTTATTTCATAGTTGGCGGTAGCGAAAAAGTCCTTGTTTCCCTGGAAGATCTTGCTCCCAACAGGGTGTTAGTGGAGAAAACAGAAAAATACAACACCACTATTGAGGTTGCAAAGGTATTCTCACAGAGGGAAGGATACAGGGCGCTAACAATGATAGAAAAAAAAGCAGACGGGATACTTACCGTGTCCATTCCAGCAGTTGCGGGAACCATCCCCCTCATAATTGTGATGAAAGCTCTTGGACTGGAAAGGGACAACGAAATATACAGAGCAATTGTGAGTCACGAGAAAATGAGCGTCATTGCAATGGCAAACATAGAGGAAGTTGAGAACAAAGACCTGTATCCCCCCAATGGAATAAGAACGCAAAAAGATGCCATAGAATACCTTGAGAAGCGTTTTGCTGCTGGCCAGGCAAAGGAATACCGGGAGAAGAAAATATCTCAAATCCTGGACATATCCCTTCTACCTCACTTGGGAGTAGATAAAGACAGCAGATTAAAGAAGGCATATTATCTGGGGAGGATGGCACGTCGCGTGCTGGAACTTCACTTTGGACTTAGAAAAGAGGACGATAAAGATCACCTATCAAACAAGAGAATAAAACTATCCGGGGATTTGCTTGAAGAACTTTTCCGTACCGCTTTTGATGCATTGATGAAGGATTTGAAGTACCAGTTGGAAAGAACATACAACAGGAAGAAGGGTATCAGGGTGCGCGCTGCGGTTCGTCAGGACGTGCTCACTCAAAAGATAATGCATGCCATGAGCACGGGAAACTGGGTAGGTGGAAGAACAGGTGTATCGCAGTTGCTTGACAGGACTTCTCATATGAGCACTCTCAGCCATCTTCGTCGCGTGATATCCCCTCTCACGAGGTCTCAACCACATTTTGAAGCGAGAGATTTGCATCCGACCCAGTGGGGTAGGTTGTGCCCCAACGAAACACCGGAGGGTCAAAACTGCGGTTTGGTTAAGAACGCGGCGCTGATAATAGATGTATCTGAGGGTTACCCTGAAGAAAATGTGATGAAGACGTTAAGGTCACTCGGTCTAAAACAAATGGATGTGGAAAAAGAAGGATTTGCAAGGGTGTATCTTAATGGCAATCTGGTAGGGTACGTGAGAGATGGTGCCGAACTAACGAGGGAAATAAGAGCGAAAAGACGCAAGGGGCTTATTTCACACCAGATTAATATAAGGTTCGACGATACCACCAATGAAGTGATAATAAACAGTGACAGGGGCAGAATCAGAAGACCATTAATGGTCGTGGAAAATGGCAGACTTAAATACGATAGCAAAGTGCGCGAGAGGTTGAAACAGGGTAAAATTACAGTTGACGATTTGGTCAAGGAAGGAGTTATGGAATGGATAGATGCGGAAGAGGAAGAAAATTCATACATTGCCGTTTACGCATATGATGTTCCAGAGCGCTGCCCTCATTGTGGTCGTGCGCTTGGCAGGAACGATGTTGAATGGGTAAATCCTGGGGAAGAAAACATAGTGCTCAAATGCGCACATTGCGGGCACACATTTGAAGTGCCATCACTCTTGACCCGGGAGCACACTCATATGGAAATAGACCCCCTGCTGATACTGGGGGCCATCGCAGGTTGCATACCATATCCGCACCACAACGCTTCTCCACGTATTACGATGGGTGCAGCGATGATGAAACAATCACTTGGGCTTCCTGCAGTTAATTACCGAAGGAGGCCGGACACCAGAGGGCACCTCCTGCATTATCCTCAGGCTCCGATAGTTAAAACAAAAACCATGGATTTTGTGAATTTCATGAAGAGGCCTGCTGGTCAGAACGCAGTGGTTGCCATCATATCTTACCACGGGTACAACATGCAAGATGCCATTGTTATGAATAAAGCATCCGTTGAGAGGGGTTTTGGGAGAAGCACATTCTTCAGAACATATAAATCTGAAGAGCGCAGGTATCCGGGAGGTCAAGAAGACCGCTTTGAAATACCCACGCCAGACGTGAGGGGAGCCATGACAGAGGAACGCTACAGACACTTAGATGAGGACGGAATTATCTCTCCGGAAGTTCATGTGAAAGGGGGAGACGTACTGGTTGGAAAGACCTCGCCACCGAGATTCCTTGATGAGGAAATGGAACTACTGGGACCACAGAAGAGAAGGGAGAGCAGTGTCACAATGAGGCCAGAGGAGGAAGGCTGGGTAGATTCTGTTCTGCTAACAGTCAGCGAAAACAACTCCAGGTTAGTGAAAATCAAGGTAAGGGACATGAGAATTCCGGAGCTCGGCGACAAGTTTGCATCGAGGCATGGCCAGAAAGGCGTTGTTGGCGCACTTATACCCCAAGAAGATATGCCATTCACAGAGAGCGGGATAATCCCTGACTTAGTAATAAATCCTCACGCAATTCCATCAAGAATGACCGTGGGCCACGTGCTTGAAATGATTGGGGGTAAAGTTGGCTCTTTAGAAGGGAGATTTGTGGATAGTACCGCGTTTAGCGGAGAGCCTGAGAAAGCTCTCAGGGAGGCTTTAGTGCGCCACGGATTCAAATACACCGGGAAAGAAATCATGTACGATGGAATAACTGGCAAAAAGATAGAGGCGGAGATATTTATTGGCGTCATTTATTATCAGAAGTTACACCATATGGTTGCTGGAAAATTCCATGCACGCTCCCGCGGTCCAGTTCAGATACTCACCAGACAGCCCACGGAGGGAAGGTCCCGTTTGGGAGGTCTCAGATTTGGAGAAATGGAAAGGGATACGCTAATTGGGCACGGGGCAGCCATGGTAATCAAGGACCGCCTTTTGGACAATTCCGACGGAACCATACTTTACGTATGCGGCAACCCCGATTGCGGTCACATAGCAATATACGATCGTAAAAAAGGGATACTCCGGTGCCCCGTTTGCGGAAACACCACGAACATCTATCCAATAGAGACAAGCTACGCATTCAAGTTAATGCGCGATGAGCTGGCGGCGCTTGGTGTGATAATGAGGTTAAGGGTAGGTGATATGAAATGAGGGCTTTCGGACTCACCAAGAGGATTAATTCCATAAAGTTCTCACTGCTTTCTCCTGATGAAATCAGGAAAATGAGCGCAGTTAAGGTAATAACCGCAGATACCTACGATGATGATGGTTTTCCAATAGATAAGGGTCTTATGGACCTTCATATGGGTGTAATTGAACCTGGTTTGAGGTGCAAAACCTGTGGTGGAAAGGTGGACGAGTGTCCAGGGCACTTTGGTCACATAGAACTTGCCATGCCGGTAATCCACGTGGGTTTTGTAAAAAACATAAAGAATTATTTAGACGCAACGTGTAGAGAATGTGGCAGGTTGAAGCTCACCGATGAAGAAATAGAAATGTACAAGATGAAAATTGAGGAAGCAAAGAAGATGGGTGCCTCGCCCATGCAGATGTTTGTACTGTACAAAAGGATAATTGACGAGGCAGCTTCCCGGCCAATATGTCCTCACTGCCAGGCTGAGCAGAAAAAGATAACGCTGGATAAACCAACCACATTCAGGGAAGAGGGTAGAAAGCTCACCCCCAAAGAGATTAGAGAAAGACTGGAGCGCATACCTGACGATGACCTTGAACTCATGGGTGTGAATCCTGAAACCGCAAGGCCAGAGTGGATGGTTCTTACAGTTATTGCCGTGCCTCCTGTAAATGTAAGACCTACGATAACTCTGGAAACCGGAGAGAGAAGCGAAGATGACCTAACACACAAACTTGTGGACATAATCCGAATTAACCAGAGGTTGAGGGAAAATAGGGACAGTGGCGCACCCCAGCTTATAATAGAGGACCTCTGGGAGTTACTTCAGTATCACGTTACAACCTATTTCGACAATCAGACCGCAGGGATACCTCCTGCAAGGCATCGGAGCGGTAGGCCGCTTAAAACTCTTGTTCAAAGGTTAAAAGGAAAGGAGGGAAGATTTAGGTCAAATCTATCCGGTAAACGCGTGAACTTTTCATCAAGAACGGTGATATCTCCAGAGCCATTCCTCTCTATCAACGAGGTAGGTGTGCCAGAGAAGGCTGCTAGGGAACTGACCGTTCCTATTGCCGTGACAGAGCAGAACATAGAAAAAATGCGTGAGATAATTATGAGGGGCCCGAACCCCCGTGACGAAAACGGTAGATATTTGCCTGGGGCGAATTATGTTATACGACCAGACAACAGGAGAATAAAAATTACCGAGACGAACTCTGAGATGGTTGCAAAGAAACTTGAAGTGGGTTGGGTTGTGGAAAGACATCTAACTGATGGAGATATCGTACTCTTCAACAGACAGCCGTCTTTGCACAGGATGAGCATGATGGGGCATCGCGTTAAGGTAATGCCGTATCGTACGTTCAGGTTCAACCTGGCTGTGTGTCCACCATATAATGCAGACTTTGACGGAGATGAAATGAATTTGCACGTCATACAGGGTGAAGAAGCAAGAGCAGAGGCAAGGATTTTAATGCTAGTTCAGGAGCACATTTTATCACCAAGATTCGGAGGCCCCATAATAGGCGGAATTCACGACCACATCACAGCTATGTTTTTACTGACTCATAAAAATCCGAAGTTTACAAAATCTGAAGCAGTTCACATACTGTCTTACCTGAACTATGATGAGTTGCCGGAGCCAAAGATAATCGATGGAAAAGAGTACTATATGGGCAAGGACTTGTTCTCTTTGATACTTAACAAAGGAGTTAACATAGAGTTCAAAAGCAAAATATGCGATCCCTCCGTTTGTGGAGGAACATGTATGAAGGAGAAGTGCCCGATAGACGCCTATGTTGTCATCAGAGATGGCAAGTTAGTGGCGGGAACCATAGACGAAAATGCCATTGGCTCTTTCAAAGGCAAGCTTTTGGATAAAATAGTTAAAGTAGATAAAAATCTGGGACGCAAGTTCATAGATGATTTGACAAGGCTGGCTGTGGGTGTGATTTCTTACATAGGATTCACATCTGGAATTGATGATGAAGACATCCCTGAAGACGCAAAATTGCAAATAATGAGCGTTATAAAAGAAGCTGAGGATAAAGTGGAGAAACTTATAGAGCATTACAAGAAGGGAGAACTGCAGCCATTACCGGGTCGTAGCTTGGAAGAAACCTTGGAAATGGAAATTATGGGTGTTTTGGCAAAAGCAAGAGATGAGGCAGGTAAGATATCTGCTAAATACCTTGGTCTTGAAAACGCTTCGGTTATAATGGCAAGGAGTGGGGCAAGGGCATCAATGCTGAACTTATCACAGATGGCAGGTTCAATTGGACAGCAATCTGTGAGAGGACAGAGGCTTCATCGTGGATATCAGGACCGCACGCTTCCCCACTTCAAGAGGGGTGATCTTGGTGCAAAAGCTCGCGGATTCGTAGAATCATCGTATAAGAAGGGTCTGAATCCAACAGAATACTTCTTCCACTCCATGGGAGGTCGCGAAGGTCTCGTGGATACTGCAGTGAGAACGTCTCGCTCTGGATATATGCAGAGAAGGCTAATAAATGCTCTGGAGGACCTTAAAGTCCGCGATGATGGAGTTGTTGTGGATACTGGCAACAACATAATTCAGTTTAAGTATGGAGAAGATGGGGTAGATCCCACCAAGAGCAACTGGAACGAGGGAATAAATGTGGAGGAGTTACTGGTAGACCTTTTTGGAGAGGAATATCTTGAAAGGAGGAAGAAAAAATGAGTGGCGATTCTGAGCTGGTGCTCATCTGGAAAGATAAAATGAATAACGTAGAGGCACTTATGCTCAATGCTCCTGTATATTACGCGGTGGATTTTCCGGTAAAGCTTGAACCACCATTTTACGCGTACATTACACTCAAAGGAAAAGAAGCGAATTATCGTGTGCGTGTTACGGAAGTAAGGGAGTATGAGCCCTTGGAGGGAATAATGAGGAGATCTAACAAAAACCTGAAAACGTTGCTCTATTTAGAAGAAATTCAGGAGATTGCCTCAATACCCCTCAACGAGTTCAGAAAAGAGAATGGAGAAGAAATAAAGAGAGTTTCAAAATATTCATACGGAACGCTCACACTCATAACAGACTTCGAGCTGAAAAAGTTCAGGGATATGACAGATGAAGAGCGAAAAATATATGAGATGGCTATAAAGGATTACGGCGTAGAACTGCCATTCTCGATAGTTAGCGAAATAGCGAAAGCTGAGGAGAAGTACGACATAAAAAATACAGAACTGAAGAGAATAGTCGATAGAGCGGTGGAGATATACAAGAAAAGGCAGGTAGATCCGTACGAAGCGGTCGGAATCGTTGGGGCTCAGAGTATAGGTGAGCCGGGTACACAGATGACTCTGAGAACTTTCCACTATGCTGGTGTAGCAGAGATGAACGTTACTCTCGGTCTTCCGAGGTTGATAGAAATAGTGGATGCAAGGAGGGACCCTTCAACTCCAATGATGACCATTTATCTTGATGAAAAAACGCGGTACAGCGAAGACGGGGCAAAAGAACTGGCAAAGAAAATAGAAAGTACGCTTATAAAAGACGTGGCGGACATAGTCACTAATATTACAGATATGTCCGTGATTATCCGTCCAAATATGGAGGAGATGGAAAACAGGGGCGTTACAAAAGATAACATCGTGGAAAGCTTAGCTAAAATTAAGCTGAAAATAGTTGTTGAAGTGGAAGGCGAGAATATAAAAGTAAAACTATCGGAGCCTTCATATAAGAATCTAAACAGACTCTCCACGGAAATAAGCGAACTTACTCTTAAGGGAGTTAAAGGGATAGAGCGTGCAATTGTAAGAAAATCTGGCGATACAAATGAGTGGGTAATATACACTCAAGGCTCCAACTTGAGAGATGTGCTTGATATGGATGGCGTGGATGGAAGAAGAACTAAAACCAACAACATAATTGAAATTGCCAATGTGCTGGGGGTGGAAGCTGCAAGAAATGCGATAATATACGAAGCATTAGACACACTCCAGCAGCAAGGTTTGAGCGTGGATATACGCCATTTGATGTTAGTGGCGGATGTTATGACCCAGAAAGGATATGTTGAGGCTATAGGCAGGCACGGTGTAGCTGGCCAGAAAGAGAGCGTGCTTGCCAGGGCTGCATTTGAAATAACCTCAAAGCACTTGCTTGCTGCAGGTGTAACCGGCGAGGTTGATGAACTTAACGGAGTGGCCGAAAATATAATAGTAGGCCAGCCTGTTACCCTGGGTACAGGTGCAGTTGTACTCATATACAAACCAAAAAAGAGGTGAATTAAATGAATAGGGACGTCCTTGCAAAGGAGCTTAAAAAAATAATAAAGACTGGAAAGATATACATCGGAGTTAAACAGGCGAAAAAGGCAATTAGCAGTGGCAATGCCAAGCTGTTAATAGTGGCAAATAATGCACCCGAGAAGATAGAGGCTAACGTTCCAATAATAGAATTTGAAGGCGATGGCTTCGATCTGGGTGCTATTTGCGGCAAGCCCTTCAGTGTATCCGTGGTAACAGTCGTATCTGAAGGGGAGAGCAAGTTATCAGCCATGGTGAAGTGAAGGACATGAGCATAAAGCTAAACGCACAGACACTCAGATACATATCTATATTTGAGGCAGCAACCAACGTTGATGTCAAAGATTGCATAGATAAAGATGACACAATAATTTTCATTGTTTACCCAAGAACAATCAAAAAAGTGCTTCAAAATCATGGTGAAAAGATTCAAATGCTCAGAAACATGCTACAAAAAAATGTTATGGTCATTGAATTCTCACCGGATATTGCCAAGTTCGCGTACAACATATTCAGAAGATACCACGTTAAGAATGTGAAAGTGAACAATGAAGATGGAGCGTTCAGCGTTGTTGTGTACGTTGATCCCAGAGAGAAAGCAAGAGCAATTGGCAGAGATGGGAGAAATCTCAAACTGGCTAGGGAAATATTAACCAGACACTTCCCGGTAAAAAGCCTCGTTATATCTTGAAGGGATTGGTATGAAAATATACATTAAACTATTTTTTAGCTCGGAAGGTCCAGATCCTCTTGAAGTATTGAAAAAGGTAAAAGACATAGGATTCAAGCCCGTATTCGGGCAGTACGACCTGACAATGGAAGTGAGAGACATAGACGAGTACGTTGCTGTGGTCAGGCTACTACATGCAAGCTTAAAGGGGACAAAGGTAATGTATAACCTGTCCTCAACGAATCATTAGGTAATCTTTTATTATTTTTTCATGGTCAAAGGCAAGAGGAGGAAGTTTATCAATAGGGAAAAATCTTGCATCGGCTGCATCGTCCCCGCTTTTTAAATCACCTCCCAATTTTTCAACAATATATGCAATCGTTACAGTATGGTCCCGTGGGTCTCTCTCCGGATCCGAGTACACCCCAACAATACCAATCGGTGCAATATCCAAGCCCGTTTCCTCTTTCATCTCGCGAATTACTGCATCTTCTGTTTTTTCCCCGTACTCTACAAATCCGCCAGGAAGAGCATACATTTCCCTATACGGCTCTCTTTTCCTGCGTATAAGCAGTATCTTTTCATCTTCAACTAAAATGGCATCTACGGTTAGTGATGGTTTTATATAAGGGTGCTTGCAAACATACCTGAACACACTGTCGTACCTTTCGTACTCTTTTAGCAATTTTACCCCCTCAGTTGTTAATTTTGTTTTACCACCCTCTTTGCCCCCTCTTTCAGACGAAACAACCTTTATTCCCAGATTTTCCTCTATCTCTTTTATCATCCCCCAAGCATGCCTGTAAGAGATTTTCATATCCATACTCGCCTGCCTAATGCTACCCATTTCATCTATTTTTTTCAAAAGCTCATACGCACCTTTGCCAAACACGTATCCCTTAGAGTTTTCAAACCATAGCTTATAACGGGGCTCCATACCCTATGATGTACTTTCAAAACATTAAGTTTTCTGAGAAATATAAATTAGTAAGCAAGACCATATTTCCCGGTAATAGTTTCTGAAAATAATTAATACCTGTCATTGATACTCCAGAGGTGATTCCTAAAGATAGGATGTTCTACAAGTTCTCCGCTTACGGGTTTTTGAAAAACCTGAGATTATTTGAGCCTTTTTTAATTCTGTTCTTTTTGGGCTCAGGGATGTCGTATATGGACATAGGAATACTGTATGCCGTAGCGGAGATCTCCACAAACATACTTGAAATTCCTACTGGTATATACGCGGACATGTTTGGAAGAAGGAAGTCCATGCTAATGGGTTTTGGAGCATATATTATTTCTTTCCTCATTTTCTACTTCACTGCAAACTTCTACACATTTCTTCTTGCGATGGTACTTTACGGATTGGGGGATGCGTTCAGGTCGGGAACTCATAAGGCTATGATTCTGGAGTACCTGAAGATAAACAACATAGAAGAAAAAAAAGTTGAATATTACGGTGCTACACGCTCTGCATCGCAGTTTGGCTCTGCAATAAACTCACTTTTAGCAGGATTAGTTGTTTTTTACACGGGTGATTATCACATTATATTCCTGATAACAATCGTGCCATACATTTTAGACTTCATCAATCTTGCCACATATCCCAAGATGTTAGACGGAAACATAGAAAAATCAATAAAGAATAACCGCAAGAAGCAAGCAATTTCCACTCTTAAAGACTTTGGAAGAATGTTCAAAAACAAAAAGGCACTTCGGGCACTTCTAAACTCGGCAGTTTTTGATTCTGGATTCAAAGCAAGCAAAGATTACCTTCAGCCAATACTACAGACATTTGCCGTGTCCCTCCCCCTATTTCTGTATCTAACAGATGCTAAGAGGACTGCAATCATTGTGGGAGTGGTTTACTTCTTCCTATATCTGCTGTCCTCGTATGCATCTAAAAAATCGCATGTGGCCCTGAAGAAAATTGGCAATATAGCCTTTGCAATCAATATTACCTTCATAATAGGCACAATCTCGCTGCTATTTGCTGGACTTGCATACATGCTTGCCATATTCACAGTGTCCATAATATTATTCATTACCCTCCACTTCATATTCAACCTGAGAAGGCCAATGAACGTGAGCTATGTAAGCGACAGCATATCTTCAAAGATTATGGCCTCTGGACTGAGTGTTGAATCCCAGCTGAAAATGGTATTTTCGGCGAGTTTTGCATTTCTCATAGGATTGCTCGCCAATACATTCGGAGTGGGTGCATCTCTGTTCGCAGTGGGTATGATCATACTTGCAATATTCCCCGCGGTAGCAATTAGAGAAAATTAATCTATATCATCACCATCACCATGTATGAATCCCAAGGTACATCCATCGGCTTACGTGGCTCCCACCGCGGTGATTGTGGGAGACGTTACAATTGAGGAAGGTGTTAGCATATGGGACGGTGCAGTAATCAGGGGAGACGTATCGTACATCAAGATTGGAAAAAACAGCAATGTGCAGGATAATGCTGTTATTCACGTATCTCACGATGCACCCACTATAATCGGCGAGAATGTCACCATTGGGCACCTGGCAATGGTGCATGCTGCAAAAATTGAAGATAACGTCATCATAGGGATAAATTCCGTTGTACTGGATAACGCGGTGATTGGTGAGGGCAGCATAGTTGGTGCAGGTGCGGTAGTAACCTCAAATACCAAGATACCTCCAAACTCTCTGGTGCTCGGCATACCTGCCAAAGTTATAAAAAGAGGGGAAGATATAAGAAAGATGGCTGTTGAAAACGGACTTGTGTATCAAAAACTGAGGGACGAGCACAAAGCTGGCAAATATGGAAGATATAAAGTGTAAAAACTCACTCTTCCTTCGGTGCGAGCATGGGAAACAGTATCACCTCTTTTATGCTTTCTTGCCCCGTAAGCAGCATAGTTAACCTGTCAACACCTATCCCAACACCACCCGTTGGGGGCATACCCCATCTAAGAGCCTCAACAAAATCCGCATCGTACTGGTGCGCCTCCTCGTCGCCAAGTGTGCGCCTTTCTGTTTCATCTTTGAAAAATTTCTCCTGAAGCATGGGATCGTTCAGCTCGGTATATCCGTTGGCAAGCTCCATACCACCCACGTATAGCTCAAATCGCTCTACTAAATCAGGGTCATTGCGATGTAATTTGCACAACGGCGTGGTCTCTTTTGGATGATCAATAACGAAAACTGGCTCATGCAAATCCGCCTCGCATACCCTTTCAAATAGCTTGCCGAGAGCTAGTCCTCTCTCGTACCTAGGAAGCTTTATATTATACTCTTCAAGCATGGTCTTTATCTCCTCATCATCGGTTTCCTTGGTAATCCCGCGCTTTGCCAGTAAATCAAGCATTTTCTCCCTTCTAAATGGCTTTGTAAAATCTATCTCCTTGCCCCTGAAATTAACCTTTTCAATACCAAGAGCCTTTGCAATGCTTTTTATCATCTCCTCGGTTAAATCCATCATATCATTGTAATCAGCGTATGCCCAGTATGCTTCTATCATGGTAAATTCAGGATTATGGGTGGTATCTATGTCTTCGTTCCTGAAATCCTTGGAAATCTCAAATACCTTCGTATATCCTCCAACAATAAGCCTCTTCAAGTAAAGCTCGTCAGAAATTCTCAAGTAATAGTCCCTGTCAAGTGCGTTCACATGCGTTTTGAATGGCTTTGCATTGGCACCACCATAAACCGGCTGCAACACGGGAGTTTCCATCTCCAGAAAACCCCGGGACCACAGGAAACGACGCATCTCCTCCACGATTTTTGCCCTCTTCCAAAATAGCTCAAACGGCTCTCTATTTAAAAGCAAATCAAGATATCTTTGCCGGTATCTTGTTTCCACATCCCCTATGCCAAACCACTCATGAGGTAGGTCGTAAAGAGATTTGGATATCAAACGAACATCATCTGCAAGTACACTCAACTCCCCTCTTTTTGTGCGGATAACCTCTCCGTGCAACCATATGAAATCACCCCTCTGCACGTATTTTTTCAGAAACTTGTATTTCTTCTCCCCCAAAACATCATAGCGGAAGAATCCCTGTATGTCCCTGCCATTGCTTCTCAATGTGGCAAACGCAAGCTTTCCGTGAAATCTCAATCCATATATGCGACCGGCCACAGCTACCTTCTTACCCATGAACTCTTCGCTTCTATCAACTATATCACCAATCTCGTGAGTTATTTTAGCGGAATGGGGGTATGGCTCAACGCCTTCTTCTCTCAATTTCTTTACCAGCTCGGTGCGGTACACAAAGTCCTTTCTCTCCATAAGTGGTCATTGTAGTCGGTGATAAATATTTTTCCTGCATTTCATGTGAGGATGGTATGCAGTTGATACTTTTTTTGTTAAAGTTTAAATACCATGCATAAGATTATATGGCAATGGTTGAAAAGGTAAAAAGTGGCATACCTGGTTTAGATGCTATCACGGACGGAGGTCTTAATTTAAATTCATCAGCAGTAATAATAGGCTCGACGGGGGCAGGCAAAACCACATTTGCCACACAATTCATACGTCGGGGCTTGTTGGAAGGGAGCGAATGCATATTCATAAGTCTTGATGAGAACAAAGAACAAATTATAAGAGACGCACTTGATATGGGGTGGGAAGATATACTGTATTTTATTCAGGAAGAAAAGTTAGTGTTCGTGGATGCCAGCGGAAAGGAGTTCAGCAGCTTCATAAAAAAAGAGTTGCCGGATTTTGTTTCATCGTGGAAAAGCTCAAACGCAAGAGTTGCCATAGACCCGCTTACACCCGTCGTTTGGGCCAATCCGGCAAGATACACTCAAAGGGAATTGTTGGCTTTCATGCTAAAAGAGCTAAGGAAGGTAGGAACTCTGGTAGCCACTCTGGAAGAGCACGGGCCTCCAGATCTTTCATCACCTGAGACAGTCATACCGATGTACCTTGCAGATTCTGTTATACACTTAAAATACAGGGCGGGAGACAACTTCACCAGAAAGCTTAAAGTTGTGAAGATGAGGGGGAGCAGACACAGCGAAGATTACCATCAGTACCGCATAATTCCCGGACTGGGCGTGGTGGTTTTCGGACATAAAAATAATATCGGCAAAGGAAATGGCCTTGTAAAAGAGCTGGAGCGCATTCTCACCGAAAGAATGAAAAACGAGTCCCCCATTGTTATCGGTCGCATGAAGAGGATGCTCCGTGCGATGAAAGACGAAGATCTGGTGGATTTGGACCTGAACGCCCTTGCTGAATCCATAGTAGAGGCGCTGGTATGAGCATTCTTGACCTGGAAAAAAAGATCAAAAACTCGGCTACTGAAGAAGTGCGAGGATTGCATATATTCTCCAACGAAAAAAGAAGAGCGGTGTACAGGGAACTCACAAGAAGACCGTGTCAGACTGAATCGTCAATAGCAAGAGCTGCCAACGTGGATGTTAAGGTTGCAAGCTGGCATTTAAGGAAGCTCATGCACGAAGGATATGTGGCGCATCAAACCCTTGAGAAGAGATGCTATTACGTGCCGGAGCTTGTAGATACCGTGGACCTGAGTTTCTTCCAGCTTTTGAACTCTCCAATCGCCCGAAGACTGGTAAGATATGCCCTTGATGGATGCAAAGAAATAAAAAAAATCCACGCGCCAAAATCAACACTTTATCGGTATCTCTCCCTGCTGGAAGAGCATGGTTACATTTACAGGAAAAAATACAGGGGAGCGTATATGTGCGCTAATAATTCATTGCTCAGGTTAGCGGAGAAGTACGAGGAACGTGGTATGAATTTCAAGAGGGAGATTTTGAAAAAATTGGAGTATCCTGGTTTTCACGTTCGTGTTTTGGGAGAGGTAAATCACGAGCTCAAAATAGAGATTTCAGGTTTGGAAACCTTTACTATGGGAGTATTCATATCCCCGCTAATAACATCACTGGAGGTATGAGCATGAACGTTGAAGAACTTAAAAAAATTGCTGGAGAAAAAGCAGCAGAGCGAGTTAAAGACGGAATGGTCGTGGGCCTGGGAACTGGAAGCACGGTAAAATACACTATTATGAAAATAGGAGAAATGGTGAAAAACGGTTTGGATATTGTAGGAGTGCCCACATCCCAAGCCACTGAACGCCTGGCAAGAGAGCTTGGAATAAAGACAGGTGAGCTTGCAGAGTACGATTTCATCGACCTGACTATTGACGGGGCAGATGAAGTAAACAAAAATTTAGAGCTCATAAAAGGGGGGGGTGGAGCGCTTCTCAGGGAGAAAATGGTGGCATATTATTCCAAGTACGAACTCATCGTGGTAGACGAGCGAAAATACAGGAAAATCTTTGGGTCATTTCCACTGCCAGTAGAAGTGGTTAAATTTGGATACGCAAGAACTATGAGAAAGTTAGAGAGTTTAGGATGCAAGCCATCACTAAGAGTGCAAGAAAATAAAGCATTCGTGACGGACAATGGCAATTACATAATAGACTGCAGCTTTGAAAAAATAGAAAATGCCGGTGAGCTGGAAAAGGAGCTTAACATGATTCCAGGTGTAGTAGAAAACGGGCTTTTTATCGGACTTGCAAATGAAGTAATAATTGGCTCTAAAAATGGAATAAAAGTGCTCAAATCACGCGAATGATTCGAGCTCGTTAATCAGCTTTTCAATCTTCTTTATTTCTCCCTGAAGCTCCTTTTCAAGTTCGGCAATGATTTTCGGAAATGGTTTTGCCAGCTTGTAACCGTGAACGGGTCTTCCCTTTCCCTCCTTCTTTATGTCCCTCTTGGTTATCCATCCCTTTTCTCTAAGATATTTCATAGCAATGCTAACTTCAGGCTGTCTCAAATCGGTGTTCTTTTCAATTTCAATAGACTTGACTTCATCTTTATCGCGCATATAAACAAGGGTTCTAGCAACATTTCTTGGCAAACCAGCTTTTTGGAGCACTTCCGCAAGTTTTTCATCATCTTTTGAGAATCCTCCATTCATATTTCTCACCTCACATATGGGATTGATACATACTATATATAAGTTTCTAAATTCAAAAGAAAATCTTTTAAAAGACTTTGTAAAAATCTAATTCCCTGTTAAATTGCTTATTTGCACATCATTGTATATTTGCTCAAAAATAGGCATCCAAATTTAACAATGCATGTATGATTACTTTTAAATATCACCCATATCTCAATTCCAAATTCTATTTATGGGGCTAACGTATAATCATAGTTATGAAGCTACTCCTTCACGCATGTTGCGCTCCTTGCCTTGCAGCACCGTACGAGCATCTCATCAAAGAGCACGAAATTGTCGTTTTCTGGTACAATCCAAACATACAGCCATACCGGGAATACATACGCCGATTAGAGGCATTTAGAAAATATACATCAAAAAAGGGAATAAAAACAATTGAAGATTTGAGCTATCCCCTTGAAGACTGGCTATACAAAGCAGCCATGCTGAGCAGGAAGAGCAACGTGTTACGTTGCAAATTCTGCTACGCTGAAAGATTGCACAGGGTTGCCACCTACGCAAAAAGACATGGATTTAATGCATTTTCAACAACCCTACTGCTTGCCCCATACCAGAAGCATGAACTGGTTAAGGAAATAGGTGAGAAAATAGGAAAAAATATGAACATAGAATTTCTCTACATTGATATGAGAAAATGGTTCGATGAGAGCGAGAAAATGGCAAGAGAAGCGGGAATTTATCGACAAGGATACTGTGGATGCGTGTTTAGCGAGGCGGATAGGTACTGGAGGGATAATCCGTAAATAAGATGGTAAATAAGAAAAAATATCCAGTATGGCGGGAAACTTAAATAACCCCAATATCATGGCCCGGTATGGATATGCCCTGGGTGGAAAAGTACAGACCAAAGAGTCTTAGAGATATCGTTGGAAACAATCAGGCAATAGCCGAACTCAAAAAATGGGCAATGGAATGGGACAAGGGAAAACGTCAGAAGCCCGTAATATTAGTAGGAAAACCTGGTTGTGGAAAAAGCTCTGCTGCAAGGGCCCTTGCGAATGATATGGGGTGGGGAATAATTGAGCTAAATGCAAGCGATGTTAGAAACGAAGAGAGGATTAAAAGCATCGCATTGGTTGGCGCGGTGAATGAAACATTTACCGACGACGGTAGGTTTCTATCCACAAAAGAGGGGGGAAGGAAACTTATTATTTTCGACGAGGCAGATAACTTGTATGAGGGAAAAGATGACCGGGGCGGTAAAAAGGCAATAGTGGAAACCATACGCGTTTCCAAGCAGCCAATAATACTAATAGGAAACGATTACTATTCCATAATAAAAGGCACGTGGGGTGCAAAGCTAAGGAGCATGTGTAAGGTAGTGAAATTCAAATCATTACTGCCATCTCAAATGATAAAAGTTCTTGACAGAATATGCAAGATAGAAGGAATAATGTGCGATAAAGAGGCACTTAGAATCATAGCGGGTAATGCTGGGGGGGATATGAGAGCGGCAATTAATGACCTGCAAGCATTAGCCATGGGCAAAAAAGCACTTAGAGTCGAGGACATAAAAAGACTGGGTACAAGGGACGTGAGGAACGAGATATACAGCAGCACTATGAAGCTTTTAAGAACCATGAAATTTGAACATGCCAGAGAAGCAATTAGAAATATTGATGAAACACCAGATTTTGTTAGCATGTGGGTAGAAGAAAACATGCCCAGAGAGTATAAAAGAGTTGAAGATTTAGAACGCGCCTACGAGTACCTGTCACGCGCTGATGTCTTCCTGGGAAGAGTTATGAGAAGACAGCACTATGCGCTGTGGAGTTACGCCAACGATATGATTTGTGCAGTAAGCGTTGCAAAAGCGGATAAATACAATAACCATGAGAGATACCTCAGTTTTCCAGAATGGATAAAAAATATGAGCAAGAGCAAGGAAAAAAGAGATATAAGAGAGAGCGTAAGCGCAAAGGTTGGGAGGATTTACCATGCATCTCCCGGAGTAACAAAAGAGAAGATAATACCGTACTTCCGTGTAATTTATGATTTGGACTCTGAAGTTAGGGCACTTTATACCTACGTGCTGAGATTCAGTGAAAAGGAGATTGGATTTCTGACAGATAAAAACCCGGAAAAAGTACTCAAAGAATCCCAAAAAATCCAGAAGGAAATAGAAAAAGGGTGAAGGTGGATCATCGTGATTTATGCTTCCACTGCTACAGGTGGTGTTTCGAGTATCAACTCGTCATTTAGCAGGGCATCAATTTCGTCAATGAGATTATCTATTTCATCAATTATCGCATTTATTTCCGCTTCTTTTGTTTCCCAATCTTTCATACTCATATTTCATCACTCCTTTGATACTATTTGTCTGACAAATGTATGATATACATCCGACATATATAAGCTTTTCGCTTAAAATTACCAATTGACCTTTGTGCACGAAAAAAAGTTTTTCTTGAATAAATCAAATATTAATGATTATAAATTATTAAAGCATTACGTGTGTTTTCAAATATCACAAGTTTGGGGAAAACGCTTATATATTATGACCGCTCATGACTTAACCATAAACTATTTATGGGTGATGGTATGGCTAATAAAAAACCTAAGGAAGAAATGATAAAAGTATGCCCCGAGTGCGGGTCAACACACTTAGTATGGGATTATGAAAAAGGAGAACTTTACTGTGCGGACTGTGGAAGTGTAATTGAAGACTCTTTTATAGACCAAGGCCCAGAATGGAGAGCATTTGACAAAGAGCAGGAGGCATCCAGGGCAAGGACCGGTGCTCCAATGACCTTTTTATCTCATGATAAAGGACTGGCCACAGAAATTTCGTGGAGCAATAAGGATTCGTATGGGAAGAGAATTCCTCATAAAAACAGGGCTCAGATATACAGAGTGAGAAAATGGCACCAGCGGATTAGGGTTAGCAATGCTGCCGAGAGAAATCTATCTGTAGCCCTTCAGGAGCTTAACAATGTATCAAGTAGAATGGGACTTCCCAAAGATGTTAGAGAAACAGCAGCAATAATATACAGGAAAGCTGTTGAAAAGAATCTAATTAGAGGGAGAAGCATAGAGAGTATAGTCGCGGCAAGCATATATGCTGCATGTAGAAAAGTGGGAATGCCCAGAACTTTAGATGAGGTTGCTAAAGCGAGTGAGCTTAACAAAAAGAAGATAGGAAGAGCATACCGTCACCTCACAAAAGAGCTTAACCTGAACCTAAAACCAACAACGGCAACATCGTACATAAACCAATTTTGTAGCAAGCTAAAGCTGGATAAAAATGTAGCAATGAGAGCTGAAGAAGTTGTTAGAAGGGCCACGGAAGAGGGCATAACCTCCGGTAAAGGGCCTACCGGTGTAGCTGCAGCAGCCATATACATTGCGGCAAATATGGAAAACCAGCCAAGAACTCAAAAAGAGATTGCAGATGTTGCTGGCGTTACGGAAGTGACCATAAGAAATAGGTACAAGGAAATCTCTGCAGCGTTGAATATGGAAGTAATAAAGTGATGCGCAATGCGGGTATTTGTGGTAGATAACGGAGGACAGTGGACACATAGAGAGTGGAGAGTACTCAGGGACTTGGGCGCAAATGCGGAGATCGTGCCAAATAACACGCCAATTTCCTCATTTTCCAGCGTGGACGCGGTGGTGCTGTCTGGAGGCGCACCAAGTATATTTTACGAAAAGGACAAGTTAGGGCTTCAGGATATGTATTTTGACGAGTTGGAGATACCCATCCTGGCAATATGCGTTGGAGCACAGTTAATGGCAGAACATTTCTCAGGGAAAGCAGGACCCGCAAAAGTACCAGAATACGGCAAAACTGAAATGGAAATTCACACTCATGATGAGATTTTCGAGGGGATACCAGACAGGATAATCGTTTGGGAAAGTCACAACGATGAAATAAAAGATCCAGGGATACTAATTCCACTTGCAAGGTCCAGAAATTGCGAATACCAGGCAGTTAAGCACCCCAACAAGCCAATATACGGAGTTCAGTTTCATCCAGAGGTGGAGCACACAGATTTCGGAGAAAAAATATTTCAAAATTTCCTGAAATTAGCTAAGAAATAGCTAATTTTAAGTACCATGCATCTTTTTTTATTACATGCCTAAAATCAGCATAAGCGAAGAAAAAGTAAGCGGGGGGAATAGAATTGACTTTAAGGACGGTTCTATTACTCTATTCATACGCCTGCATTTCTATGATAAAAAGTTCCATGAAGGTAGCATAAGCATATCTACAGAAGATGACGAAATTATTTTAAGTGGTGACTCCAAAACTATAAACACGATAAAGACACTTCTCACTAGACGGGATAATTTAGCAGAAATAGCATGGTCCGTGCTTCAAAATGAATATCGTACCCTTGAAAAGTTAGAAGATAAAGTTGAAAGATTGCAGAATGCATCGATTTCAGAATACTCGCAGAATCTCCTTAGAAATATTTTGTACATAAAGAAAAATTTATTTCACATACATAGTGATTACATAAGGATTAGAAATATCGTTGAAAACGCCATCGACGATGGATACTACCAGGAAGAGATGCACAGAATTCTGCGTGATATTAATGAGATGATAGACATTGTGGAATATTTAATAGAAGCATCTACTACTGCGATACAGCTAATGCAAAATACGTTAACTGCCAAGATGAACGAGATTATGAAAATATTAACGGTGATCGCCACCATTATGATGCCTCTTGGTCTTATTGCCAGTATATACGGCATGAATTTCAAGCAAATGCCAGAACTTTACTGGAGTTACGGGTACTACTACGCGCTATCGTTGATGCTTGCAATTTCAATTTTAATGCTTGCATACTTCAAAATCAAAAAAATAATTTGATTTTATGAAAATATAGTATACGATTCCTCCAGCGCATCAAGCACAGGCATTTTACCACCTGATAGAAAAGTTATAAGAGCTCCGCCCCCTGTGCTTATGTGGTCAAATCCATTAGAAAAACCGTATTTCTCTATGGCCGCAATAGTATGGCCACCACCTGCAACCTTAAAAGCATTGGACTTGAATATCCCTCTATAAACCTCCCTAGTACCAACTTCAAATTCTGGAATCTCAAATACACCCATAGGACCATTTAGTATTATTCCCTTAGAATCCCTCAAAATTTCAATGTATTTTACAACGGTGTCTAACCCGATATCGTATATTGGATCACTAACGGGCAATTTCTTGACTGGAAGTGCTTTTCTACGGCCATTTGCATTAACAACAACATCCGAGGGAATTTCTATTTTATCACCATACTCATCCATAAGCATCCTTGCCTGATTCACGTAATAGCGGTAATCATCAAACTCTTTCTCGAGATATGCAATACTCTTATCTCCAAGCTCAAACCCACTCGCTAACAGGAAAAAGTAGGAAACAACCCCTCCAGTCAATACCTTATCAACTATATCCCTTTCTAAAAAACTGCGCATAACGTTAATTGAATCCTCAGCCTTTGCCCCACCAAATACCGCCACCTTTGGCCTATCTTTCATCTCCAGAAAACGGGTTAACATTTTAATTTCTCTCTCCATAAGGCGCCCTGCTAACATTGGCATCTCCCTTGCAAAACCAACCAGTGTTACCTGTCCCCTGTGTGCCGCGGCAAAAGCATCATTTATAAACAAATCACCCAAGGGTGCAAGCTTTTTTACAATATTTGTTTCTTCTGGATTGCCCTTCTTCAAGCAGTATTCCTCCGAATAAAACCTTGTATTTTCAAGCAAAAGATAATCCCCGTTTTCCATATTTTCTATTCGTATTCTCGCATACTCTCCAAACAAATCTTCCACAAAATCAACTTTTTTGCCAACAATTCGAGAGAAAGCACGAGCATGCGGCTTCAGGCTAATGTAATCTCTCTTCCCGGGACGGCTCTGGTGTGCTAAAATAACGACCTTGGAATCGTTAAGCTCAGTAAGCGTTTGCCTGTGTGCCTCGAATCGGGAATAATCAAGGATTGTTCCAGACATAGGGTCAATGGGAGAGTTCACATCAACACGCACGAAAACAGTTTTACCCCTTAAATCAAAGTTATCCATGGTCAGATATTTCATGGGTTGTAATCGTAATCGATTATAAAATTTTTATTTTTCACAAGCAGGACAGTAAAAATAACAAGTGATTGAATAAATTTTTACGATTAAAGCCATGTACTACTGAACATCATGAGTAATGTTTATATTTCAGTTCCAATTATCCCGCATTGGTGTCAAGATGAAGCGCAGTTCAAGAGATTGGAAAAAACGCGGTAAAATGAGGTGGAAATGGAGAAAGAAAAAAATGCGAAGATTGAAGAGGCAGAGAAGGGCGAATAAGCGATAAGTTACCTGCTAAAGCTTTTCGCCGAAATACATTATTTTTATTATAGGAAGGAAGCTATCTTGGGGTAGGTTTATCATATTGATAGGTAATTCTTTATTCTCTATATTTTCGATTAAAGAGGGTAAAATTAGCAAGAACGGTAAGCTTTATATTTTTGTTAGAAATACCCCATACCAAGGGGGCATGGGGTAACCAGGCATCCTAGCGGGCTCCAGTTACGTGATGACAAGAGGGTCAGCTGAAAGATGATGACTAACTGGAGCGCTGACCGCAGGAGTGACCCGCGGATCTGGGTTCGAATCCCAGTGCCCCCACTTTTTGGTAAACATTATTGCAGAGATATAAAATTTAAAAATCCCGTTGTATACAGCATCAGTTGTGAATTTTGGGGGCAACTGCCCCATATAAAGTTTTCGGTCAATTGGCCAGAAAATGTATCTTTCTTTGGCCATGAAGTAAAAGGGGCGATTCCCCCTACATACACTGGCTTGTCATTTCCAAAGGGATGTAAGCCTTTAAGGTGTGTGATTTATAGACATGGTCGTTTTGCCACTTTTCGTGTCTTCGAAAACAATGTATTTTCTGGGGTTTCCGTAAGACTACTACAACATTTTGCCATTTTGAATGCCACTTTTACCATGTCAGAAGGAGGGGATATCTATGACTAGAACGAAGAGTACTGTGGGTGAAAAAATAAAGAGATATTTGGATGCGATAGCACCCTATCCAGATAGTGTGAAAGGGATAGCAATACACATTCATGAAAAAGTCTCCACGGTTAGAAAAGAAGTTCGGAGGCTTTATCGGAAAGGGGAAATTGATAGGCCATTTTGGGGCTTTTATCGTAGTAAAAAAACAATCGTCACCAAATACGGGCTTGCTAAACCAGAGTTAAAACTTCATGGAATAAAACTGGAATATAGAGGTACCAAATGCCACGAATTTTACACAGAGTCTTACCTAAGAAATAAGTTTCCTAGGTCACCAATAAAACAGCATCCCAAAAACCATTCATTAATTGTTTTTTATACATTAGAGGTAAATAATATATTAATACCATTGACAATCACTGTGCATCCGAATCTTCTTGAAATATGGGTGAAAGAGACGACAGAAAAGCCACTTTCCATATATGAATCCCTCTTTCTTGCTGGTTGGAGTATAGGTACTTTTGGAATCCCTTCGAATGAATTTATGGTTATTCAAACAGGCATTAGTAGAGATATAGAGAAATTATATATAAGTGGACACACAAGCATTACATTGGCTGCATACATAAATGCCCTCATAAGAATTTACCAGCATGGCAAATCCACGCGATTCGAAGCGCACATGAGTAGCAAACATAACGACCCAAAAATTGCAACACTTGAGGATTTGATAGGTATTCTATATTTTGGTATCGAAGGGAGATATGAATTCACTACTTTTATAAACAAACTAGAAAACATAGAATCAAAGATATCAGAAATGAATGTCCAAATCTCATCTTTATCCAAGAGTATCCCCATGGATACAGTCAAAAGTATAATGGAAATAATTGCAGAAATTTCAAAGGAATTAGGTGATATAAAATCAGCAGAGTATGATATAATTTCCTTTGATTCTCCGCCGATAAGGGGTGAGATTGAATGAGCAAGATATCAAAGAGATTAATTATAAGAATCGCTGACCAAGTACTCCTAAAAGAAAAAATTGCAACGCAAATGAGAATACATGATGAAATTGAAGGATACTTAGGATTATCCCTTAGCAGACATGAAAAGACACGAATAACACTGATTTTAGAGAAGCATTACTCAGTAAAAAGGAGAAAAATAGACCACAAAACAAAGAGAAGAGTAATCTACTTTACATTTTGAACAATATTTTCTATGTCTCCCAAATCATATACATTCTCTTTCTTCTTTTTCACTTTTTTGGCCACAATTATCAGTTCTTTCTCTCTCTTATCTTTGATGGCCTCCGCCTTCTCGTTTAGCTTTTCTAATTCCTTTTTTACTGCTTTATCATCCAGCTCCGACCATTTCACCTCAAACAGAGATATTTTCATCTCTCCAACTGCTGCGATATCAATCTCAAAGCTCTCCTTGCCTTTCTCTTTTCCCTCGTACTTACCCCAGAGCTTACCGATGCTCTTAATCTTGAAATCTACAAAATTCTGAGCGAATAGTTCTACTAGCTGCTCATATTTTCTGCCCACATATATCCGTATATCCTCTTCTTTAAACTCCACCTGCCCGAGTTCGTATTTCGGATAATTCTTCCACACGGTTCTGAACCAGAAATCAATGAGATTCTGGGATATGAAGTACCTGTACTTACCTTTGCCAAAGGCATCTTTCCTGCGGGAAATGAGCTCGTAATCGTTGTAAAGGGCGTGTATATACTTGCTGATATCCGTGCTCTTCAACCCCATATACGATGCAATCTCACCCATTCGTGAATTTCCCTCGGCGATGGCCTGTAGAATGCTGAAATACACCTTGTACTCCCTGCCAACCTCCTCCTTCAGCATCATCATTACCTCGCTGAGCATGGGATACGGCTCCTCGTAGAACATCATTCTTATGAAATCCATCACAGGCACTTTGAATTTCTCTAGGGTTTCATAATACTTTGGCAAACCACCGAATACAGCCCACATCACAACGGCATCCTCTATCTCATAGCCCAAATCCTGCATAATCTCATATACCGTGGAGAATGAGAGCTCTCTTAGTTTTATGGTGTAATCAAATCTTCCATACAGAGGGCTGCGGTAATCCTCAACCATCTTCTTTGACATGCTTATGAGGGAGCCTGTGACCACCAGTTTTGCATTTCTGTGGGAATCTATCAGCCTCTGCAAATCTGACAGGAATGAAGGATTGATTTTCATGGCATTCTGGAGCTCATCTATGAATATTGTTTCACCTTCTTCCATCAGGAACTCCACGATGTCCTTCATTGTGCTCAAACTCTCTGGGATGTATCTCCTCTTCTTTATCTCGGTTATCCAGTCTCTGCAAATGAGTGCCTCATTTTTCTCGGAAGGGATGAAGAGTGTGATTGGCTTCAGGGTCTCCTCCACAAGCCTAGTTTTCCCAACTCTCCTTCGCCCTATGATTGCCACTCTCGTGGCCTTTCGGAGTATTTCCATCTCCTTCTCCCTGTCGTAGAACTTCATTTATACCACAGAGGTATAATACCGTGGTGGTATAAAAATTTTGAGTTGCAGTACTGGGAACACAGAGCACTGGGAAAATTATAATAATTATGGCACAAGATGCATTTTTGATGCGTAAAACTCATCATCAACTCTGAAAAAACTTTGACCAATCATAATTTAACTAACTAATTTCTCTAATTATGCAAAAGACCTATGCACTTGGGATTTCTAATTTTACTAATTATGGTAGCTACCCCTTATATGTAACCACTCTTTACATTTATTAGATGCTCCTCCGAACAATGGTGGCCGTTAAACGCAAGGGAGACGATGCCACCAAGTGGATAAAATACATGAAAAACAGGCACTTGGTGGACAATAAAAGATATTCTCCCTTGCTCTACACCATCGGAGGAGCATCTTATCCTCTCCCTGACAAATCACGAAGGTCTTTGGAGCCTTCACTGGAGAAAATTTTTGAAATTTGGGATGCCACGGGGATAATGAGGCATACAGTATTAGTACCTATAGAACGAAAGTACTCACTTCCCCAGCTACTGGGAATATACAGGGATGTACTATACGAATTTGAGAAACTCACGGGAAAGGATAACATAATCACTATCTATGCGTATCATACACATTCCTCTCATCCCCACCTCCATATTTTTCAAGTATCTAAAATACCTTCAAGACTATACATCAAACCTTCTCAGCTGGAGGCTTTGAAAGTTCTATTTTTCAAAAGATTAGATGAGCCCGTTGGGAAGAATGCCCATGTGATAAAAATTGAGAGGATAATCAGAAATACCAAAGACACCAGCAAAATTCTTGATTTGGAGAAATACAAAACAAAGATTATACGAAGATATAACATGGTAGAGAAGGACATGTGGGAGGAGATTGCGGAGATGAATAGGTATGGAAAAAAGAGATAGGATATTCGGAGTAACGACTAAAGAGCTGGTGCCATATCTTGAGAAGGTTAGGTGGCTTAAGGGAGATAGGCCAGCATACAGACATGAAAAATATGTGGCTAAAGCTCTAAAATCTTTGACCATTCCTCCAGATACTGCCATTGTTTTTACTACCGAGAAAAGACATCCGTTCAGTATGGCAGAGATTGCTCAGGGAGAAGAGGAAATTAAGGGAAAGAAACAGGTAATCTATGGAATTTTCATCCATGAGTTCAGCGTAGGGTATTTAGAGGCCATATACAGGCAACTTCTGGCATTTATTCCATATTTGGAAAAGAAAGATATGGAAAATGTGGTTGTGGCATTCATTCAGAAGGTACTTCTCCACGAGCTTGGGCACAGAGCATATTGGAGAGGCATGCCTCTAAAGAGCTCCTCTGGTATATCCGATGCCGATGAATACGCAGAGATTTACGCCTATGAGAATCTAGCAGCACTCTATGATGAGGAGTTCCTGAAAGATTTTTTGATTTTCAATTACGCTGTAGCTCAGGATTATATGTGCAACTCCTGATGACAACTGGGAAAAATATTTATATGAGTCCTTTATTAAGATTAAATGTTGGCTTTGGGGTTTAACCCCACAATATGGATTTAGTTACCCAAACCCAAAAACCAGTCGATTCTGCGTTGGATAGTTTAGAGCCTATTAGTGTGAATCTTGTGCTCACAGACAGATGCAATTATCGTTGTAAGTTTTGTTTTGCTAGGTTCAGAGGTGATTTGGAATTATTCAATTACGACCGAATATATGAAATACCGTGTATTCTTAGAAATTTGGGGACTACAAAACTGACAATTGAAGGGGGAGAGCCATTTCTATATCCCAAACTGCTAGAAAGGTTACTTAGCGAAGCTAAGAAATGCGAAATAACCACAATGGTGATTACAAATGCAAGCCTTATTAAAAGAGAGGATTTAATCCGATTAGCAAGTGTGTTAGATTGGTTAGGCATAAGCATAGATTCCCCCAGTGAAGAGACAGAGGTGCTTTTAGGAAGAGGGTATGGAAATCACGTAAGCAAAGTGCTGGAGGTAGCTCAATGGGCAAAGGAGCTAGGAATTCTGTTGAAGACAAATACGGTGGTAACGAAGCTTAACATAAATGACAACTTAGTACCTATTTTACTCAAAATAATGCCTAAACGTGCAAAGTTTTTCCAATATTTACACATTCCTGGAATCAATGATGATTTTTCAGACGAACTTAAAGTCACTGAGGAAGAATTCTGGAAATTTGTGAAAAGACACGAAGTATTAGAAAGGTCAGGTATCCAAGTTGTTGGTGAAACTAATGAATATATGCAGGGGTCATACCTTATGATGTTTCCTGATGGCAGATTTTTCAGTAATTACGGAAAATATGAGTACACGACACACACAATATTTGATAACCCCTACGCAGCCTTAAGAGAGGCACGATGGGATATTGATAAATTTGTTAAAAGGGATGGTATTTACGAATGGCAGAGAGTAAATGTTAAAAGTTCTGGTACCATTAAGGAGGTTGAGTAGACATGGTGTTCAGAATATATGAAGCAAACCCACCCCAAGGCGATTGGGAACGGGAGCAAATCAACGATTTTTTAAAAGCTCTGTGTGAAGCATATATCACTAATGACGAACGGATAGAGGATATGTACATATTTCTAAATCTAAAAATTAAAAAACAGGAATACGACATGCTTATATTTACTCCTAAATACGCAGCCATATTAGAATTAAAAAATAAGGTAGACATGAAGAGAGGAGGGGTTTTGACGTTAAATTGCAATATTACCCCCGGGGATAATGAAAATCGAGGGTATTATGATACGTGGAAAACATTAGATGGCGAAGAGATTGACATGCACCCTGTTAAGCAACTGTATGATAAAAGAGGTAAATTAAAATCCTTAATTTTGGAGTGGTTACGTACAGCCAATTTTGAGGGAAGGAAAGTAGATATGAGTGAGTTGGCTCATTGGGAAGAGGAATCCTCAAAGGAAATTTATAGGTATATATTTGGAGTACCTATCCTTCCAGATAAAACTAATATCAAAGTATGCAACGGAAAAGACCGAATAAGATGGCTTTATATCCCCAACATATATGCGTACAAAGAGCTTTCTAAATATCTAGTTGTAGGGGAGCATAGATTTTTGCCAATTTCTAATAATATCACTTTCCTGAGTGGCGATACCATCAATTTTGCTATGTTGCCACGGTTTATTGAGTCCAAATATGGCGCTCTGAGGGATATCACAAATGAGTATATGGACAAGATAATAAAAGATAACACAATTGCACACATTGATGAAATCAATTCACCAGCAGACATGATTAATTTTAGAACTTACGTTGATAAGCTCTTAAACCAACAGCATCACTTTGGGTTTAGTGATGAGATAAAAAAGCAATTGTCTGAAATAAAGCAAGTCCTAAAGGCTATACCTAAAGAATCCGATGTTGGGTCTGTTAAGGAAGAGATTAGGAATATATTCCTTAGTGGAGATACTAATATTTACCCAAAAGAAACACCTTCAAAGGTGCAAGAAGAATCTAATTTGGATGAGTTATCTGTGCGTGTGCGTAATCTCCTAGTGTCAAATGATTTAGTGAAAGTTAAAAAAGCTATAGATATCATAGAGAAAGCAGATATGGCTGAAAACTATCTCCCGTTAGCAATAGAGCTTTTCAAAAATGAAAATACCGAAGAACACATCAAATACGAATTGGTAGACTTCTTATTTTCTGTTTTAAATGAATCTGTCGATTTTGTAAGTATCGTTGAGAGATATCTATTAGACACACAGCATAGTTTCTTACGTACAAAGATAATAACCACTCTTCTGAGTTTTGATAAAATATCATTCAAAAAGGAAACTTTTGATGCACTTGTGAATATACTTAATAAATCTTGCGATAAATCGGAAATTATTACAGTGCTATCGCTATTAGGTAAGACAGGGAGTGAGAAGGCACTTGAACACATAATCGACATATACAACACATACGAGGACAAATTCTGGAATATTGAAAATATTATTAAAGAGGAAGCATGTCCTTACAGTCCTCCATACTCTAAAGAAGATGAAATAAAGGATATTATATTTGCAAAATCAATGATTATTAAAAATCTTGAATTGTTTTACTCTGACCAAGCGTTTTCATTTGTGAAAAGAATACTTTCTTCAGAGGAAGCTAAAAAATATACGTGTTTAGCGAATTCTGTTTTATCTACACTTTACTCTATGCTTATTAATGCTGGGAAAAACAAGATAAATATCGAACATCTGTTACCTGTACTGAAATCTTTTATCGACAGTTATAGTCCAACATATATTTGTGACCCTAATAAGGAGGTATTTCACAAGTATGGTAATTCAGACGATGACCTAGAAGAGATAGTAAAGGCATATAAAATAGTAATAGATATCCTAACTAAATTTGGAGATAAGAATCCAAAATCATGTGAACTTATTAAGCAGATATTTTTAAAATCTATGAAATACATAATTGATTATAGAAAGGTTGGGAAAAGTGCATATAATCGTTATTACATCTTAAATAAGGCGATTAAAGCTTTAGGCCATCTGGGGTGTGGTGCCAAATATCTGTATGAGATAGCCTCCAAGTTTAGGACTATTAAGCAGAATAAACAGCATAAACAAAATGATGGGATACGTATTGATTTTAAGGACGTTATTGAAGCGATGATAAAATCAGGAAAAGAACCTAATCATAGGGATGAAGTAATTGATTATTTGGTGAGTCTAACTGATGACCTCAAAGACAAATGCAAGCCTTGCCTTCATCGTGTATATGAGGCCCTCATAGAATTGAAGGCTAAGGAGAAAAAAGATATTATACTCGCACATATTGAATGGGCACTTTCTCAGAATGATAAACATGATATTGTGGAAGCATTATGGCTAATTACTAAATTATGGATGATGGATGATAACGAGGTAATTAAAGATGCTTTCAATATACTTATAAAAGCGATAAAGAATGAAAATGCAAATAAATATATTGTCGTGTGGTTAAAAACTTCTGACTGGGTGAGAGAGATAAATAGAATGGCTGGAGTTAAATACACGAACGAGGAATTATTTGAAGAATTATATGGGGAGTATGCTGAAATAATGTTGTATATGGTACATTCACCTTATGCCGACAATTCTATACTGTTCTGGAGTTACGTGGAGAAAAACTGTAATAATATTTACTTTGATGAGTTTATGGTACTGTTTAAAGAAACGTTAAATTCAAAGCCACTTCTAACATATGATTCTAAAATAAATCCTGTTCTCTCTTGTATAGTGAGACACAATCAAGAGAAATTATTTGGGTATTTACGCATGGTCATTCTTGATAAAACACAAGACGAACAAAAAAGAGTGAATGCCTTGTCAACCTTGAATTATTTGGCACGGAAAAATCAAAATAATGGGATATATAATTATATCAGGAAAATTGTTTCAGAGGCCTTACCTTACATAGGGGATGATAACGAATCCCCGAATGTACGTGTAAAAATTGCAGAGCTATTGTATAATTACCTTGTGAAGAGAGATTATTTATATCACAGAATCGGAAAATGTAATATCAAAGGGGCGGGCATAATAGAGGACTTGCAGAAACTCCTATATGCTTTGAAGGACTCTTTAATGAAAAAAGAAGATGCCTATCCATGGGAAGTTGATATATTAAAGATTCTCTCAGACATATGGTTATCTTGCAAAGGGGTAGAATCTCAAGAATTAATAAAAGATTTGTTGGAAATCAGAAAACACCCTAAATACTGGTATCATAACATGGATTTGGATAAATATTGTAATCACATTCTAAAAGATGACATAAAAATACCTTCGCCATATATTATATCATCAATTATTTCTGTATTTCCAGATTTTGGTCTAAACACGATATTTGATTTAGATATTCCTTGGGCATTCCCTTGCGGATACGTAGATATAAGCAAATCAGATTTTATATTTCCCCTAACGTTAAGTAAACCTCAGGAGTATTTTGGTATATTGAAGGAAAGAGATATTCCCAAAGAGTTTGTTGATATTATCAATTATGTGTTCAATATCAAGGATTTACCTCTAGAAGAGGAAACTGAGCCATCGTATGATGAGTATGTGATAGATGAATTCCGCAGGATTATTTATGTAGGAACACATCTCTGGGGAGTTAAGTTTTTAGATTTTCTATTTTCTAAACTGAAAGAGTTTTTAGAGCAGTATAGTGATATTTTAAATGATGGGGTTAACGTATATTTATCTATGTTACATCAAACAATTTTACCACTTTCTTCTATTGACAAACAACGTACGAAATCTATGCTTTTAGACAAGGTGAATGATGATATACCCAGGATAGATATGTATAAAAAGGTACTATCGCAGTTAAAAAAGCAGATTACAAAGTTAGATACAAATAAGAGATATTCTAACTCATATAAATTATTCCGCTTATTGGAGAATATAAAAGATATAGAACGTGCATTGAAAGACGCAACAGCATAGAACTAAGGTCCCCAGCCTGAAGTGTATTCTTTAATCTTCTTTTTTATTTCCTCATCAAAAGGTAAATTTAGATAATGTTTCATCGCAGTTATTGCCGTATGCCCTTGCGACATAGCAATAAGGAGGATTCTCTCAGGATATGTGGCCACCAACCAACTCTCCCATGTCTTTCTCGTAGTCTTCGCAGATATACCTATTGGGTCTATCCCTGCACTCTTTGCCCAGCGTTTTAGATTTTCATTCCATGTTATTCGGGAAGGTATATTCCCCTCTATTTTCAGAAAGAATGGAACGATGGCCTTTCCTTGGGATGAGAGATAAACATACCTCTCTTTCAGTGTTCTCTTTTTCTTTCTTGAGGCCTCTTTAGGAAGAAATATGTACCCTCCTTTTGCCTCATACCATTCTGGATGCTTTTTGAATCTCTGTAGCTCAACCCATCGCATTCCAGTCAGGAGAGCAGTATCAAGGATTATCTGATGCTCCATGCTCTTTATAGCATTTCTAAGTGAAACATACTCATCTGGTCTGAGTATCCGCACTCCTGACTTCAATATTGGGTTCATAAGTACCTATCATTTTTGCACAATATAAGGGGTAGCTACCCTCTTTTTATATACCCCGCACCTGATTTAGGCCTGTAAAAGGCCATAAAACCTATCGTTTTAGATTAAAACGATATGTTAGTTAACTGAAATTTCGGAGCAATGTTTATATATCACATCTTTAAAATTACAATCATGGCAGTCATACCCATTGAGCAGGTATATTCGTATCTTTCAATGCTATTTGGTATATTATCTCCTGTAAAGTTTGCACTCTCCTTAAAAAATCTTCCGGCGATTGATAGGAGAGTTCCATCACTATTTAGAGACCGCCCCACCGGTAGATTTTTACCTAAATCAACAGGGTATGGGTCTCTAATAGCAGTAGGTGTTGGTTCAATCACATTTTTAATGGAGTTTGCAGGATATCATTTCTGGTCAGGAATAATAAGCATTGCATTGTCTATTGCTGTTGGGGGATGGGTTGATGTATTTGTATCAATAGGTGCGTTTTTATTCAGCTCTCCCAACTAAATTTTAAGTTTCAAAAGATTAATATCATTTATTTGTAATGGGGATTGCATGGATTGGGGACTTATGTGTAATTGTCTTTGTGGTGCAGTTTCCGCTATATTGGGTGGTGCTGCAACCTATATCTTTACTCGGTATAGAGAGTGCGAGAAGGAAAAGAAAAAATTATCAGAATCAAAATTGAAATTAAAAAACAACATAAAAATAATAAAAGAAAACGAAAAACTCCTACACACAGATATAAAAAATATTAAACAATCTAGGGGGATTCATATTCTCGCCTTAACATTGTTAGAGAGCATTGATATTCCTGAAAACCTGAGTGCCTGTTTTAGGAAGAAAAATGAGTATTCAAAAATTATTAATGAAATGGCGGAGATGGTAACCAGTATCAAAATTTTCAATGATTATATGACCCAATACAATAATTTTAAGTCCCTAGCAATAAAGCAGCAGGATAAATACCTCACAGATATTATTGTTTCGTTAGGCCAAATCCTTATAGAGGGCCTTGAGCGATTAGAAGGGGAGATATACGATGTTATGAAGTCAATACCTGATGATTAAACACCTCCTCCAGTATGCTTTCTTTCATCTCCTCCAGCTGGCTTATCTGGTTATGGATTTTCTCCTTTAGCATCCTGATTTTCTCATAGACAGAATCAAGATATTGTGCAATCTCTCTTTGTTTTTCTAAGTCAGGTTTGCCTTTGCGGAATGGAACTGGAATTTTGAGATTTCTAAGGAAAGTTAAATTTACATTATTTTGAGCACCACCCCTACCCCTATCTTTTAGATTTTCTCCGAATTTGCGGAGCACCCAATACATATACTTTGTATCATACTCTCTCTTTGGGATTATTCCCGCAATGGCCTGATTTGTTGCGGCTTTAATATTTAGTATTCCTACTCTTCCAATAGTTGCAAAAATAGTAAACAAAATAGTCCCCTCTGGCAATAGTTTTGCTGAGGAATTTCTTAACCCAATCTCTGTTATTTTTTCTTCAGTAGTACTTACAAATCCATCTTCAGGGATGTCTTGAATTTTTACCCATGGTATGGTGCCATTTTTCCAATATTCCTCTTTTCTCCTACTTGGTGTTCCTCCACTTTTAATATCTTCTGTTGCAGCTTTTAGTTTAACTTCCCTCCACTCCTCCCCCGCCTTCGGCCTGAACGCCTGCTCCAGTGCGCTTTCCCAGAGCTCATCCAGACGCTCCAACTCTCTCTTCTTCCTCTCAATTATGCCATCAATGCGAGAGAAGTTTGCCTCTATGTACTCCACGATTTTCCGCTGCGTCTCCAAATCGGGTTTGCCGTTGCGGAAGGGAAGCGGGATTTTTACATTTTTTATGGTACTCCAAGATACTCTTGGGAGATGTACGCCTTTCATCATTGATGTGGTATAATCTACGAAAGACTTTGTGTGGAGGAAGAACACGAGATAATATGGCAAAATTTTATCTTCAATTGCCTGAATAACTATGAAATCCGTTGAGCAAATCCCTTCTTTAGTAGCTACAACTGCTTTATCTAAATAAGGCCGCAATTTACCGTATAATATATCATTTGGATAGAATCTGTACTTTGTACTTTTTACTTTACCGCTATAGTCCCATCTCTTAAGTTCAATTTCCCCAGATTGAATGTGTTCTAGCCCAACATAGATATCCTTATCCCCATCTGGAATAACATTCTCGCTCCTTCTTTTACAAACATCTTTTATCTTTACTTCTCGCCACTCAATCCCATCCTCTTCCCACGGTTTTTTCTCCTCTTTTATGAAATCGTCAAGTTTCATTTGAGCAACCCTCGCAGCTCTTCAAGGAGATTCATAACTTCCTTCTCCTCTTTAATAACATCTTCCAGAATCTCCCTCGGCGGTCTGTACTCTTTCTTCTTCAACTTGCTCGGATTTCGGGGTGTGAGCTCGTAGGTATCGTTGTCAATATCATCAATGCTCACCACCCACGAATTCTCCCCAACTTCCCTCTTCTTCCATTTCTCAAGACAGTCTTTCCAGTCCTCATCCATCATAGGCCTAGTCTTTGTGAAATTCTTCATTCCCTCTGGCGGTTGAATCTCGTAGTACCATATCTCCTCCGTGGAGCCAGTTCTGTCAAAGAATAGGAGATTTGTCTTAACAGATGTCTTTCCAGTGGCGGTGAATACACCCTTGGGGAGAGAGATTATGGTATGCACATTGTAATTTTGGAGCAGCTCTTTTCTCACCCTCACAAAGGGCCCAGTGGTGTTGGAAAGTACACCCTCTGGTACAACTATGCCCACTCTCCCACCATGCTTTACTTTTCTCATCACATACTGCAACGCCATTAACTCCGTATCTGAGCTTTTAATAGGGAAATTGGCTTTGTATCTCTTATCAAACTTGCCTCCAAACGGCGGATTGGTGAGAATGATATGGAATCTATCCTTCTCCTGAATCTTCATAACATCCTCTGCGAAGGTATCTACCTTGTGAATATGCTTTGTGGGCACATTGTGAAGTATGAGATTCATAATCCCAATTAGATATGGAATATCCTTCTTCTCCTGTGCGTGGAACATATCTTTGAGAATCTCGGATTCCTTCGTGGTGAATACCTTCTTACTCTTCAGAATGTGGTTATAGCTCTCAATAAGGAAACCTGCAGAGCCCATAAACGGGTCAAGAATTCTCTCCCCGATTTTAGGATTGACAATATTTACCATCAGCCTAATCACTGGCCTAGGTGTATAGTATTCTCCCGCATACTTGCCCATCTCTCCAATCTCTGGAAGCAATTCCTCGTACAGGGTGGATATAACATAGATATCGTCTCTCGTCTTCAGCTCTAAAGCATCAAGGAGTTTGGCAACATCCTTTAGAACATACCCATCGTGCAAATAATTCTGAATCTCCTTTCCACGAAATATGGTGGCTATGAGCTCACTTTCCTCATCGCCATCCAGATTTCTCAGGAAGGGAAACAGCTGGTTATTTATGAAATCTATAACCTCTTCATCTCTCATATCTTTGTAAACCCAATCCTTCCAGCGATATGGCGGAGGTATCTTTCTTTTGTATACTTCTCCCCTCAACTTGGCTTTTATCTCCCTTTCATCTTCCAGCTCATCGTATAATTTTAGGAAGAGCATCCAAGAGAGCTGCACTATGTAATTTACGGAAGCGATTTCATTCCTTAAGATATCACATGCCTGCTTGAACTTTGATTTCAGCATTGCCCTATCCATCAGTTAATCCCTCCACCTATATCGTAGAGGCCCTCAGAAATCTCTTGCAAAGCCTCCTGTAGTTTATCAATGCCACCAAAGGCATTTATTATCTCTTGGAGCTTCCCTATCTTCTGCATATCAGGGGTATCCAGTGCCTCTGGAGTTATCTCGTCTATTCCACCCACCTTGTATTTCTCAATAAGATTCAAAAGTACCTCTTTGGCTACCTCATTAAATGAGTTTATTATCTCCTGCTTCTCCATCATCAATATCTGTGCTCTGTCATCTCTGCTCAAAATAGGGGCGTCAAATGCTATATGCGCAAGGATATCAAACGCATCTGCATCAGGCCTATTCATCAACCTCGCTATCAGGTCGGGATTTATACTCTTTGATTGAAGCTCCTTCAGAAACTTCTCTCTGCTCTCCCTGTTAATCCATATCTTTCTCAAATCATCTAGAGTAAGCACCTTCGCTTTTACATTCTCCTTGGCATATTCAATATACTTGGCCTTATTGAGCTTCTTTCCTTCAACCTCTACATATATCTCCTCTTCAATGTAAACATTTATTCCTTCAACAACAATCTTTCCTTCCTTCGGTTTCTTCTTTTTGAGCTCAATAACTACGGAAATCTTATCGTCAGAGGGTGTGGTTTCCACGGTTACTGTCCTTGGTTTGTAGTTCTTTGCCTCAACCTTCACTTTGACAGGAACCCTTGGAAGTTTACTAACTCTGAAGTCTCCATTATCATCAGTCCTGGAGGGAACTATTGAATTAACACCTATCTGAACGGTAATTCTGGCATTTGGAATGGCTCTTCCATCCTCCTCATCCACAACCTTCCCACGGATGAAGTAATCATAGGGCCCTTCGGGAGGCTCAGGAGGCTCCCACTCAGGAGGCAAGTCCCAAGGGTCTAGAAGTCTGGTGGCATCCACAAAATCAATTATTCTGAAATAGAATTTGTCGGCATCTTCACTCACCCTGCTTCCTCTGCCCATAATCTGTTTGAAAAGAACCTTGGATGCAATGGGCTTCATGAACACAATGTTTTTAACAGGCGGAATATCTACTCCAGTGCTTAATAAATCTACGGTAACTGCAATAACTGGTGTCTGTGATTCTGCATCTGCCATCTTATCTATGAGCTCCTTAACATTAGGCTCTTCATCAACTATTCTTACAACATAATCATCAGCGTCAATACCCGTGCTCATTACCTCAGGAGCAAGCTCATTTTGGAGTATCTTAACCACATCTAAGGCGTGCTCTTTAGTTACACAAAATACAATCGTTTTATCCAGTGGCCCATAGGTTTTCAATATTTCTGCAAGCTTCTTCGTCATAGCCTCTGTCCTGTCTGGGAGAATAATCCTCTTCTCAAACTCTCCAACAGAATAAAACTCTTTGGGTTCTACATCTTCTGGAACTTTGATTATGGCACCTTCACTGGCCACCTCACCTAATATAATTCCACCCTTCTTATCTACATTCATATAGATTTTGTGGATTTTGTAAGGCGCCAGGAATCCATCTTCAATGCCCTGCCCCAAGCTGTAGACATATACAGGCTTTCCAAAATATGCGTAAGTGTCAATATTCTCATTATTAGTTTTGATTCTGGGAGTGGCAGTCATACCAAAGTGTACTGCGCCAGAGAAATAATCCAAGATTTCTTTCCAGCGACCATAACCTGAACGATGGCACTCGTCAATAATAACCATATCAAAGAAATCTGGCGGGTAGTTTCTATAGAGTCTCTTTCCATCTTTCTCTGAATAAAGCGTCTGGTATGTGGCAAAGTAAATGTCCCTAGTTGTGGGTGTTTTTCCCTCTATAATCATATCTCTCTTATTTCCAAAAGGCTCAAAGCGGTTATACGCTTGGTCTCTTAGCATCGTTCTATCTGCTATGTAGAGTACCCGCCTTATCTTCTTTGTATGGTAAAGTTTCCATACTACCCAGAAGGCAACTTCGGTCTTACCCGTACCCGTTGCCATCGTTAGCAATATCCTCTTTTTACCGTCAAGAAATGCCTCAATTATTCTCTTCACAGCTGCAATCTGATAGTACCTCGGTTTTCTTCCTCTAACAATTTTAAACGGATAAGCCAATGGATTATTCTCCTTCTCTAAAGGCACTACCCTGCCGAATTTCCACTTAGAATATCTCTCCCACAGCTCTTCGGGTGATGGAAACTTCTCAAGGGTTGTCTGCTTCTTTGTTATGAAATCATATTCTTCTATTTCACGACCATTGGTAGAATATGCAAAAGGAACATTAAGCATCTGGGCATATCTCTTAGCCTGCTGCAACCCTGCTGCACGATGGTGGCTCACATCTTTTGCTTCCACCACCGCTATGGGAAAGTTCTTCTCAAGGAAAAGGATATAATCGGGCTTCAAAGCACCTTTTCTGTTGCCATAATCATCAATTATTCTTCCTTCTGTGATGGGTAGTTCTCTTCCTATCTTATCCTCTTCCCATCCTGCTTCATATAACTTCGGATTTATGAGTTTTGCACGGGTATCTGCTTCATTTAACATAGGGGCCACCGTTACCCTATCATTATAATAAGGACAATCTATTTAATTATTCTCCCGTAAGGGAATTTATATGGCTTTTTAGTTTATTTAATAACGTATCAAAATCATTGATTAAGTCTATTCTTAAGTCAATATCTCTCACCAGTAACTTTTTGTTAGCCATCTTTTTCTCAACGCTCTCAAATCCCCATGTTTTTTCTCCTTCAAAGTCTGCCACATTTTTTGGATACAGCAACATAATTTTTTCAGCATCGTAGGAAATTGCATAAGCCATCATTTGATAGACATCATCCGGGGATACCCCATATCTTTTTTCATCCTCAGTGTTTAAAAGCTTATATTTTGTATCTATAATGTACCTCTTATCGCCTATTTTTATGGTAATATCAGGTATCAATTTGAATACTTTGTGGTTCGTATCAACATCTCTCAGCAAATATTTAGTTTTATCAGCACCCTGCACATATATTTTTAACTCTTCATTCGTATCTTTAAAAATACGCTCTTTATATTGCACTAATATCTTAGCTATAAAAATCTCAAACACTTTTTCCATAGGAATCAAAAACGCATACACATGTCTATTTCCCCCAGTGAATGCTGGACTTGCACTAGCAATTAACAGCCTAGCCATATTCACCAAAGGTTTGTAAATATCATTTAATCTGGTGAACGCTATTCTATCCACTTCAGATAAGGCTACGGGCGAGGAAGAAACAGAGTCCATAAGGTTCTCTATCATTTTCAGTCTTGCAAAATTATCCGAATTAGCTGTGTAGAATGATGCTATATGTGCTGCGTATTTTAGGGTTCTATTGAGAATATTATCAGGATTTCTATCGTTATAATTCACAGGTATGATATGCCGCCTTTCCCATCTTCTGGAGTATTTTGAGAAGTCAATTTGGCCTTTAACATATTTCAGGTCATCGGATATTCTAACGTATTCTCTGTACATCCCCTCTTTGAGCATGTCCAGCAGTTTGGCGGAGTATATGGTGATAAGAACTTCAAATATTGAATCCTTTTCTAGTTTCAAAGAGGAAATTTCCACATCTCTAATTGGTATCTCCCATGCAACCTGCAACATTTTTACGAGATTCCGTATAACCCTTTCTTTCTCTTCTTCTTTGTTGAACTTTGGAAGAATGTTGATTGTTAGATTATTCACAGTTACAAATCCAACCCAATTTTTTGCTTTTATTTTGACTTTATTCTTTCCTGGATACACAACAATATCCAGAAATCTTTTCTTCACGCCAGTGTCTACATCAACAAATTTCTCATTCAACTCTATGATCAAATCTAAAGTTCTGTCTCCAATAGTATCTTTTCTACCATCCCACAGATTCTCCTGTATTATTTCGAGCTCTATTTCATCGTATTCCTTGAGCTCGATGTGGACCATGCGTATCACTCGCTATTGGATTTAAGTATGGAATCAAAAAACTCTGTTATACTCGAATTAATCTTATCTTTATAACACTCTATAAAATCAACATTTTCCTTCTTCTCACATTTATAGAGCACTTTGGCCAGTTTATCTTCAGAGCCGTAGAAGTATTCCTGGAGCAAGGGAAGAATTTCGTAGAGCCAGATATATTTCAGTTTGCTCTCAAGCTCATCCTCTGTCTTTGCATTTTTTAGCTGCAAATAGTAAGAATGCCCTATTTGGTGGTCTCTGTCGTAATTTTCTCTGATTCTCTCATTAATTTTTTTAAGTACGTCTAATGCCTTCGTTGCCAAATTCTTCAAATCATCAGGTAGCTTATTTATTACTAGGTTTTCAACAACACTCATATCTGGCATAATCTCCAAGAAAGCGAATCTTCTCCTCAGAGCCACATCCATAAGCGCTATGCTCCTGTCTGCCGTGTTCATTGTACCTATGATGTAGAGATTTGGTGGTACACCAAATTCTTTTTTGGAGTATGGGAGTTTGACTCTCATTTCGTGCTCCATGAACAGACGCTTATCCTTTTCTAACAATGTAATGAGCTCTCCGAATATTTTGCTTACATCCCCACGGTTGATTTCATCAATTATCAGGTAAAACTTCGGGAAATCACCTTCTTTAATCTTTTCCTTAACTTTGTTCTCCTCACTCTCATCTAATTTCGGTAGTCCCTTATTCTCAAACCATCTCTTTGATTGTTCAATTTCAGCATAGTCCAATAGAGCGTTATAAGCATCCCTGGCCATTTTCTTGAATACCCCCTCCTCTATCCTGAATTTTAACTCATTATCTTCAGAACTTGGCTTTATGCTCTCTACGAAGTCCTCATAGGAGAAAGATGGGTGAAAAGTCACAAATTCCGAGTACTTATACTCTTCTTCTCTAAGAGTTTCTAGCAATCCTAAATCCTCAAGCACATTCCTATTTATCTTGGAAGCTATCCAGTTTGCCTCATCTGGAGACAAAGCAAAGAGTGTACCCCTCAGCATACTTCTTACTCCTGGATTACTCATTATGGGTTCTTCACTCTTCATATCCTGATAGCTTGGTCCTTTCACAATTTTCAATATTTTGAACTTTGCATGGTGGTCATCAATTTTCTCGGAGCATCTGGCAATTGCATACACCCTCTTCTCTGGAGCACCAACATACACAAATGCAATATCTCCAACATTTAGGGATTCAAAGGCAGATTTCACGTTTCCAGTAAACTCTTCTTCCATACCAAGTACAATGTTTTTAATAGGGTACGTAGAAGTATTCATTACCAACAAATAATAGCCCAATTCATTCTTTAGAGAGGTTCTATTAGTGGAGGTCTTGTATTTTGACTCTTCAATCTTTTTGTTTACATACTCTCTGGCAATCCATGTTTTGCCAGTTCCTGGAGGGCCATAGAGAATTATTTGGTTTTTTGCATTTAATAGAGTCTCTATGTCCTTTTCAAAGGGGATTTCTTCATTGGATTCAGCATATACATATTCCATCTTTTTTCCCTCCACAACATGGGGTTTTTCACCGTTATAAACCCCGAAATACCATTTTTTCTTTACTTCATTCCACTGTTTCTCACCCATATCACCTTTATGAAAATAGAAGTTAAACATGGCATCAATCTCTGAATTTAGAGGCATATCATGTGACATAAGTCGACCCACACTCTTAATATACTCCTCTTTAACAATATTAAAACATTGCTCAAAATCCATGTATGACGATGAATTATAATTAAAAAATGTATTTATAAACTCCTTGGCATTTCCATTATATATGGGATGCATTTCGATGTGAATCTTTCCAAATAGTTCACCTAGTAAATTCCTAACGGTGCCTTTTAAATTCCGCAGATTTCTAAAATTGCTATTGAATGCAATCATTTTATCACTTAACTCTTCTACCCATTTTTCATTAAAATCTTCAGATGTGGCAATATCCTTCACAAGATTCGCTAGATATATTATATCATCATCGAGACCCTTATCTATGTAGCTATAAAAGCCACCCCATGTGGACCATATCAATCTTTTTTCATTTTTTGCAGAAAAGAGGGTTTTTAGGGCATCTCGAATGTCTTGTAAATTTTTTAATGAAAGCATTTTTCTTACAATTTCATTAATTTCTTTCAAATTTCTTTTTCTCCAATTTTCTTCATGAATGATGTCAAATCCAGATATATCTGAATTATTTACCGCCCATTTCCAAAAATTCAATTTTTCTTTTAGAAATTCCATCAATTGCTCGCTATTAAGCTTCTTCTTTGTTCCATCCCAATACTCCACGGTACGGCTTATTCCATATTTGCACCCCATTGTTAACACACCTCTAAGGAGATAATCCCTTGGTAAATCATAATATTTTCTCCGAAGTTTTTTAAGAGACTATTTTACAATTTAATTTTGGCAATAGAGCCACTTTATAGAATCTAAAGACATAATAAGTATTAAAGCTCCTAATTTAGAATTCTCATCGGCAATGCCATTTTGAGATTTCATTAATTACCCTTTCACGGGTCTTAGGATTTGCCCATATAAAGCTTATGTGGTGACAAGTATCTGATTCACATGTAGTACAATACAAATATGGACGGGCACCATTTGGATTATTTATCAGTTCAACAATGGCATATTTTTTACCGCCAATAATTTTCACATTCTCTTCCTTATCTAGATTCTCATCAGATATCAAAAAAACAGATAACACATCAGGCCTGTCTTCTGTCTCTATTTGGAAGTCTACATGCTTGATTATAAACTCTATAAACTCTAACGACTCTTTCCAATCGTAGCTACTGAGAGTATCTTTCTCTGATTCATCTATTGAAGAAATTTCAAAAAGTTTATTTGCAACTAATCTACCCTTTTCAGTTAGGGTTAAACTCATCACAGGTCTGCCTCTGTACTCTCCCTCTATAATTTTTATTAACCCTACTTCACTTAGTTTAAAGACAGTATTTTTCAGAACATGATAATTTTTTACTACCTTTTGTAGATGAGACAAATATACAGGCTCCCTGTATTTTCTTAATTCTCTCAATATTATCAGTGCGTTTTTTTCATTCAGCGCATCTACTACTGACATATGACATGTAATGAGCAACTATTATTTATATTGTAGCTCTAAAATTATAACTTACAGTTACAAATTATTAGTAATCTTTAAATACGACTTTGTATTTACTAATATATAACTGGTAACTACCAGTTATAAAATATGAGGTGATAAAATGACATGGGAAGAAAAAAAGAAGGAATTTATAGACGAAATAGAGACGTACCTAGACCCACAGACGGTGTATTCGTACAAAAAACGACTGAAACTCTTTGAGGAATTTTGGTTGTCTCAGAAAGGAAGCAACCTGCCAGACCCTAAGAAGGTGAATGAAGAAGACATGAGAAGATTTGTTAGGTGGATGAAATCGAAAAACTATTCTAAGAACTATATAAGCAGAACCTATGGGGATGTTTTACGTTTTCTGGAGTACAGCGAAAATACCCGCGTATATCGAATGAAAATGAGAAAACCAAAAAGAAAGAAACCAGCGAGAGAATATATGAAAGAAGAGGCAATCGAGAAGCTACTGAATGTCTTCTCTGAGGATGATATCATAAGCTTTCAAAACAAAGTATATCTTTACATTATAAACTACACTGGGATGCGTGCAGCCGAAGCAGCCCAACTACTCTGGACAGACATTGATTTCAAAGAGAGAATAATTCATATAAGGCCAGAAGTCGGGAAGATGGGAAACCCTAGGACGGTGTCTATAGAGGACGAGGAGCTCTTGGATATTCTTAAGAGATACAAAGAAAAATACGATTTGTACATGGAATATCGCAGAAAAATGGGGAAGAATATCCTAAACTCTCTGTTTTTCAAAGTGAAGAAAGGAGATGTCATAGTTCCTGTGGATAAGAGAGCAAGAACTCTCTATAATAGAATATATAAAAGACTAGGCGCAATTGACCCAGAACTTCAAAAGGATTTTGGGCTTCACAAGATGAGAAGAAGTTACATCCGTAGATGTGTCAGAGCAGGAATGAGAGTAGAAGCGTTGGCCACACAAACAGGGCACACCGTGGATGTGCTTCTGAAGTATTACGCACAGTACGACATCGACTTCTTTAGGAGAGAGTATGAAAAGGTCAAGAGAAAGAAGAAAGAGCAGGGTGAAGAACATATATCAGCAAATTTAGAGGCAGGTGAGGCAAATGCTTAAATCGTTTACAGTATTTCTGGTCCCAGTGCCCCCACTGGTTTTCCAACATTTTTAACGCTGAATAAAAACGATTTTTCAGATTCTTTTCTACTTCTACTTGAAAAACCGGGGGCAATTGCTCCCTATAAAGCTTTCGGTTGCCCCCGAACCCATGCTGCGGGGGCACGTATCGGTTTGTTGACTAAAGCAACGGGGGCATTTTGTACCCTGGAGGTGATATTTTGAAAGGGAAAAGATATAAGCTGGGGATTTTATGGGATGTAGGGATTTTGACAGAGATAACTATATCTGAGGCAGAGGAGGAAATGATAGAGCGCCACGGCAGTGAATACATTTTACTGAAGTACTATCTGAAAGGAAATGAAGAGGCTAAACCAGAGAGTTTTCAGGTCTGGGACGAGAACGACGAGCCGCTTTTTCCCGTGGAGAGCAAAGAGGCAGTGCCTGCATGAAGATATACATTGAAACGTCGGGTGGTCTCCCCCTCTGCCTTACAATCTCGTATCCTAATTTCAGAAGCAATTTTATTAACTGGTCCCCGCTAACTACCGGCAGCTTTGGCAAAAGAATGCACCTCAAGCTCGGATATGGAGATTATTTTCACATCTTCGCCACTTTCAAGGGCTTCATCAAAGTGCACTTCCACGGCCTCTTTGATATTTTCCATAAGCTCGTCCAATGTCTTGCCCTGCGTGAATATGTCTACTCCTATCCCACGGGCACACCAGTATTCTCCGTCATTGTATATTTCAAACTTAACGAGCAACATACAGGCTCCAGCATATACATGGTATTGCATGATATTTAATTTTATAGGGGTGGTATCCATTACTCTTTTATCATTCCCTCAAGCAGCCACAGCGTCTTTTCCACGCAGCACCATCACCCTCGATATTTCCTCTCCATCTCTGTAATTTTCCTCTTGGTTAACAGTCCGTTCTCCCACAAAATTTCCAACTCATACTTTCTTTTTACCACACCTATCACCTCCTGAATCCTTTGGGATTCTTAACCCATGGTGGAAATGCCCTATACCCGGGTATAGAATCCCACCGAAAGCTTTTAATAAATCCTATGGGATTCACAAATTCGAGATTTCTCGCTATAGAACAGTCTCCAAAAATTTTATAACAAAAACCAATAATTATCGGGTAGAGGGCAGGTCGGGATTCGAACCCGAGTAAACGGGATCTGCAGTCCCGCGCATCACCTCTCTGCCACCTGCCCCTGTAAGGGTGATTGCAAAGGGGTTTATTAGATTTTCCAAAAAAATAAGTTATATTTGGGACCTTAGAACTGCAAGATCTTTCTCCAATTCGTTTTTCTGCTTTGTAAGTTCTGCTATTCTGTCATTTAGGAACTTTACCTCCTCCTTCAATGTTTGGATTTCGTGCTCATAATTTCTGTAAATTTCCTCCTTCTTTCTGAGGTCATCTGCCCATTTCTCCAGTTCCTTCTTCCTTAGATTGAGCTTCTCTTCTCTCTCTGCAAGTATGCGCGAAAGACCTAATAACTCCTTCTCCCTACTGTCCAGCTGTTCCTTCAACGCGTTTAATTTTTCTTCTTTCTCTGTTATTTCGCTCATCTTTCTCTTGTTCATTTCGGCTATTTCTCTTTCCAACGCATCTTTCTTGCGCTCCAGTTCAGAGAGCTCGTCTTCCTTGGCACTTATTTCTCTTGCCCTTATTTCTAAATTATTCTTCAGCATCTCTATGGTATTCTCTCTCTTTTGAAGTTCCTCCTCCTTGGCTTTTACTTCTTCTTCCCACTTTTTCTTTTCCTCAATTATTGTTGTTAAAAGCACAGATAAACGCTCACTACGGTCCTTGATTTGTTCCACAATTTCAGTGTTTGTGTTTATTATCCTATCCACCGTGGCATCTTTTTCCTGAAGCTTTGCTTCCCACTCTTTCAAGTGCTCTTCCCTCTCCACTAATTTTTCTTCTCTCTCGCTTATGGATTGAATCCTCGTCTCTATATCCGTCATTCTTTGAAGAAGTTCTGTCAATTCCTTTTCTTTTTGCTCCACAGCCTCTGCCCTTTTAACTATATTCTCATCCAGGTTTTTTGTTGCAGATGACAGCTCTTTTGTAATATCATCAAGTCTGTTTATGCTTTTTTCTAACTTTTGTTTTATCTCTATGTACTGGTTTACCATGGCCATGGCCAAATCAATATAATGCTCTGCATCGGGAATCTTCTTCCTTACGCCTTTTGGTAAGTTATTTCTGACTTCGCTTAGTGTTTTTAAAATCATAGGTTTTTTCTCTTCATTACTCATTCTCATCCCTCCGTTTTATTGAGTCTTCAAGCTCTAAAAGCATGTACCTCATTTTTTCCATGTACGCCCTTAAATTCTCCTCAAATACATCCAGACGTCGGTCAACGTTGGCCAGTGCGTCTAATCTCCCTATTGTATCATCTAACCGCTCTTCAAATTCGTCTTCAATATCATCAATTTCGTCCTTTAACTGTGATATTACCTGAAAGGACGTTGTGTTGAGCTTCGCAGGTAAAGTTGTAATTAAATTTTGAAGCTTATTTAATTCGTTAAATTTGCGCTCTAAATCTATCTGCTTTTTTATAACCCTATCCATCTTGGTGTTAATATTTTCAATTTGCCTTTTGATTTCAGTAATCTCGTTTAATATATCATCCTTGCCCATGATGTGTCCATATGTATATAAGGAATTTAAATTTACCGATTACTCTGAAATTATTGCATACGGCATCTTGAGATTTGAAAGTCCGCAGGTTTCTTCTCTGCTGACCATGATTATCCCAAAGGGAACCTCTCCAAATTCTTTTACTATTCTGCTGCATATACTGTGTAGAGGATAATCACCTATCATATTGTACGCTTTTAAACTTGCCATTCTCTTTATAATTTCTTCTCCAATCCCCGTGGCAACTGCCGCTCCTTTTTCTCCGCAGTAGATACCCGCACCAGGTATTGGAGAATCCCCAACTCTCCCGCGAAGAGTGAGGGCCGTACCTCCCGTTGAAACCGCAGCAGCAAATTTCCCATCAATAAATGCAACCGCACCCACGGTATCCCCCAAAAATTCCTTAAAAAATTCAGGATGGTAGTATTCGGGTATCTGCCCATTTTTCAGTTTTTCAATAATGCTTTTTCTCTTATCTTCCCTGTACTTCGTGCGCGGGTCATAGTCCGGATATCCCATCTTTCTTGCAAACTTCACAGCACCGTCTCCTGAAAGTATAATGTGTGGTGATTTCTGCATTACATCTCTTGCAACCAAAACGGGATTTTTTACCCTCTCTATATTTATAACTGCCCCAAGCTCATGTGGAGTCATGACCGCCGCATCCATCTGAATGCTCCCATCAATTCGTATGTTGCTTCCAGTTCCTGCATTGAAATCGGGGTCATCCTCCATAAGACGCACTGCTTCCACCACGGCATCCACTGCAGTTTCCTTCTCAAAAGCAAGCTCTGCAAATTTTTCCACCTTTGGCTTTAGCTCCTCTCGAAGCGACGCCCCACCATGGAGTACCAAAAACCTCATAATAATGATTATGTTTTTGCCGTATATTTACCTTCCTGTTTGTTTTTGAAAGGATAGAAAAATAATTTATAAAGAAATAGCATTTTCCCCCATGAAACTTTTTGGAACTGCGGGAATAAGGGGGATAACGAACAGGGATATTACTCCCGAGCTTGCAGTTGGGGTTAGCAAAGCGTACGGCACGGTTTTTGGTGGGAAAATAGCTCTGGCTCGAGATAACAGGCACGGAGCAGAGATGATATCTCGCGCTGTAGCTGCGGGATTGATGTCCACTGGGGCAGAAGTTCACGATCTGGGAATTGTACCCCTCCCCGTTTTTGCCAGATACGTGTCTCTTTTCATGGATGGAGGCATAATAGTGACTGGCTCCCATACACCCCCAGATATCTTGGGAATTGTGGCAGTGGATTCTCTGGGAAGAGACCTGTATTGGGATAAATCTCGGCTAATTGAGAACACATACGAAGAGGGTAAATTTAAAATAGCAAGTTGGGAAAGAATAAAGGATTCTCAAAAAGATGATGCCATAGAGACATATACAAGGTACATAGAAGAGCATGCAAAGGGCATAGATGGTTTCTCAGTACTTCTTGACCTTGCAAACGGAACCGCGTGCGGGCTCTGGAACACAATAATGGAGAACTTGGGCGTAAAAGTTGACTGTATCCACTGTACCAGAAAGCACGTACCCGACAGACCATCGGAGCCTAGAAGTACCACCCTTAAGGAGATGGGAAAACTTTCCGCAAATTATGATTTGAGCGCGGGAGTGGATGTTGACGCGGACAGGGTGGTATTCGCAAGGAAAGAGTTCATATCCGAAGATGTAGCAGGTGCAATATTTGCCAGCAGGTTTGCAAAAAAGATGGTTACGCCTATAAACTCTTCTTCTCTTGTAGACGTGTTAAGGAAGGAGCACGGCATAGATGTCATATACTGTCCCATAGGACCCCCTGAGATTGCAGAGGCAATGATAAAAAACAAGGCGGATTTTGGATATGAAGAGACAGGAAAGTACGTTTTTCCACCTAACCTGTGGGGAGACTCGCTTTTGAGTATTGTCAAAATGTTGACCATAATGAACAGGGAAGGAAAGACAATAAATGATTTGGCCAACGAATTTCCACGTTTTTATCAGGTCAAAGAAAAAATACCTGTTGTACGAGAGAAAAAATGGGCCATTGTGGATGCTTTGAAGGAAAAGTTTAAAAATAACCCACCAGATGATGTTGAGCAAGTAGTTACCGTAGATGGTGTAAAACTTATTTACAAGGATTCATGGCTGCTAATCCGTGCATCGGGCACCGAAGATGTGATTCGCGTGTTTTCAGATTCAATATCTAAAGAAAAAGCCAGAGCGTTGGTAGAATTTGGAATGAAGGAAGTCCATCGATTACTTGTTTAATTCCGCACGATGACCTGCAAGGGTAAAATATGCAAGCAGCGCGTCCAGTTGAATCCTTTCGTTAGCCCCCTCTACCATCCTGAACTCTATCTCTCCTGTTTTGTCTAAAAGCTCAACCTTAAGGCGATCATCTATCGGTAAATCATAGATTATACGATGAATCTGCTTTATAATATCCTCTCCGGATAATCCATATTCAACGAACATATCCATAAGCATTTTCCTGGCTTCTAAGAACTCTCCTGTTATTGCCTTTCTCACAAGACCTTCCACATCCTCTTTCTTTGCTAGTCCCGTGGCTTTGTAAACAACATCCTCTGTGATTTCATCAGATATTGCCGCAGACATCTGGAGCACGTTAATGGCATGGCGCATGTCTCCGGAAGATACATAGTATATTGCCTCTAAAGCCCTGTCATCTATTTTCTTTCCTTCTTTTTCAGCTATGTACCTTAACCTTGCCTTCACAGCTTCCGGCTTCAAAGGAGTGAATCTAAACACGGCACATCTTGATTGAATCGGATCAATGATTTTCGATGAATAGTTACACGAAAGGATGAACCTGCAGGTTCTTGAATACATCTCCATTGTTCTACGAAGTGCTGCCTGCGCATCTGGGGTGAGCGCATCCGCCTCGTCCAAGAATATGATCTTGAACCCAACGTCATTTGGAGCAGCAGTCCTGGCATACTCTTTAATCTTAGTACGCACCACATTTATGCCCCTTTCATCGCTGGCGTTTAATTCGTGAAAGCTCATTCTCCAGTTATCTCCAAATAACTCTCGTGCAAGGGCAATAGCGGATGTGGTCTTTCCAGTTCCTGCGGGACCTGCAAAAAGTAAATGAGGCATACTTTTTGTAGCCACGTATGACTTTAGCCTCCTTACTATTTCCTCCTGACCCACGATTTCGTCCAATGATTTGGGACGGTACTTTTCAACCCAGACATCTTCCATACCGTAAGCATGCTGTTCCTCTTTTAAAATTTTTCCATATATTTGATTGTCAGTTCTATTTTGCATCGTGCATTTGACTACGCAATTGCCCAGCAATAGTTTTTATATTTCTCGATATTCTGAAATTGGAAAAAACATGAGAAAATATTAAAATAGGATAATCCTTTGTAAGAAATATGGGGAACAAAGCTAAAATGGAATATGGAGGCATTAACGGATTGATATTGTATGTAGCCGTGATTGCTGTGATAGCCATGGTATCTCTGGCCGTAATCCTTAATTTTTTCCTGTTTATGCCACCACCCAACAGTAAGTTGCACGTTTATTATTACATAGATGGTAAAGAAATAAAGGAGATACACTGCACCATAATCGATAGCAGAGGATACGCATACTACGATTCTTACAACAATTCCCCCATCCTTAGCATTTTGGTTATGAAAAACGGCCTTCCTCAAAAAAATGTGTGGGTTACTATTTCAGGATGCGGTATAACCACAGAATCAGGAGAAACAGACATTCATGGATATGCCCATTTAAATATTAGAGAGGTGTACCTTCCACCAGATATAAACTCAGATAGACTTTCAGTATCGGTACTTGGATATACTTATTATATTCAGGTTCTAAGAGGATAAAATAAAAAATAATTGATTACATAAATCCAGCAAAGAACACCTTTAGAAAGTACAGCGATATCGTGTACAAAATCGGCGCAACGACCATCATCTTTGCAAGCTCGAATTTTATTTGTATTTTGTCGTTACCGTACATAACGTATGTGTAGAAATACCCGGTTATCAGCACTGTAAAGAACACGTACACAATCATTATTATGGAGAAATCATAGGCGGATATGTGCTGCATTTTCAAGAAACCAATGCTGAACATGTTATTATTTGGCAATAGTGTTGAAACCGCTTCCAGTTTTCCAAGAATAACTGCGTATAAGACAAGGGTAACAGCAATTGTTATTGGTGCAAAATACAGCGCAGTCATTTGCATCATACTGGTAGCGCTCTTTAGCTTTGTCATCATATCTTTTTCCACGCCTTTCATGTCCCTGAGGTGATTGGCTATGCTTATGATCATGTTACCCGCAGTTATGTTATCTTTTTTCATAGCATCTAATGTAACTCTCATTGTTGTGTTGATAACCTTTGTGGATTTATCTTTCAGTATGCCATCGTTTCCAAACAGTATCTCGTACAGACTATCTCTGGTAGTTTTGAGTGAATAGAGAATCCTGCGAAATAGTATCTCTATTGAGCTTCCTCTCATGAGATTGACAACATTCTGTGTCGCCACTTCAAATGGCTCTCCTTCTGCAACTCTGCTACCTATATTAAACAAAGCGTCTGGAAACTCATCGTTCATTGCCAC